>JAISJQ010000025.1 GCA_031261445.1 Oscillospiraceae bacterium
TTGGACGATCGAAGAATGAATACTGCATTTTGCGCCCCCTGCGCCTTCTAATTTCCCTCTCATTATACCATATTTCCTCCGCTTTGCGTAGGTTTTTAGAGGGACTCAATTGTTTGTAGAGGCGGCAACCTGCCGCCCGGTGATTTCCACAAACACAGCGGGCGGATGCTATCCGCCCCTACTGGTGATTGCAATTTATTCAGCGGCGACCACAAACCCCTGCAACACCCGCGCTGTGTCCTCAATGTCGCGCAGGGTGCAGAGCTCTGCGGCTGTGTGCATGTTGCGCTGGGGGATGGACAGCAGCGCCGTGGGGATGCCCGTGCGCACAGACTGTATTTTGTCCGCATCCGTGCCCGTGCGCCCGCCCATGACTTCGGTTTGCAGCGACACCCCTGCCGCCGCCGCTAGGGCACGCAACTCGTCCGTCAACGCGCCGTCCAGCACGGGGGAAACGCCCAGCATAGGACCGCCGCCCAGCTCCCCCGCCTCGCTCTCGTCCACATCGGGGGCTGTGGCAAACGTGACATCCACGGCAACGGCGGCGGGGGCGTCTGTGGCATAGCTCGCCGTGCGCGCACCCGCGCCGCTGGTCTCCTCTCGTGTCGCGAACACGGCGGTGACGGCGCGGGGCGCGTCGGCGGTCAATTGCAGTGCACGGACCAACGCCGCGCAACCTGCGCGGTTGTCTAAGCCGGGACTGAAAACCATGTCGTCCGTGAAGACGGGTTCGGCGTAGAGCGACACCAGATCGCCCGGCGCGATGCCGTCCGTCACGCCCAGCGTATCCACGAGAATGTCTGTCCACGCGGGCACGGTGTCGGCGGACTTGCCCTGCAGATGCGGCGGCGTGGCGGGGATGACACCGGGCACTGCGCCCGTCCGCGTCCAAATGCGCACGGCCTGCGCGGACAGGGGTCGCCGATCCACGCCGCCCACAGGGGCAACGCGCAGAAAGCCGCCGTCCAGCACCGCCGTGACGACCAGCGCGATGGTGTCGATGTGCGCTTCGAGCAGGCGCGGAGGCAGGGTTGCGCCGCTCGCCAACGCCGCCCGCGTCCAAACGACCGAGCCCAGCGCGTCCACCGCAAGGGTATCGCGTGCGGTCAGATAGGGGCGCAAGGCATCCGCCGCGCCCTGCCCGTCTGGCGGCAGGCGCAGCAGATCGCGGAGGATCGGGTTCAGGACTGTGTACATGTTTTTCTCCAAATAGGGATTAGGATTTTTGCGTTAGGTAATGCGGCTATTGCCCGTAGGGGCGCGCGCCCCTACAATGGGGCATCTGGCTACCACGGGCGGCAGGTTGCCGCCCCTACCCGCACACCTCATAGTCCCAACACCTATTCACTATTCACTATTACCTATTACCTACCAAAGTTCAACGCCGCCGTAGGGGCGGATGTTGAGCACGTAGGTCGCGCCATCGCCGAAGGTTTTGTTCATGCGGCGGCGGAAGAGCGTGACCTTTTCGTTGGGCACAAACGCCTGAATCGTGCCGGCAAAGCCGCCGCCGTGCACGCGCCACGCGCCGCAGTCGCGCAGCAGTTCCTCGCTGAGCGCCAACCCCAGCGCCACGGGCTGGTGTTTGGGATCCCCAGGCGGGTAGATGTTTTGGTTGTACATATACGAGCTCTGGCCGCTCTCGATGATGGTGGCCAAGAACTCCGCGAAGCCCTCTTCACCGCGGCGGATGGCCTTGACCAGTCGCTCTACGCGGTGGTTTTCGGCGTAGAAGTGAATCGCCCGCAGGATGGCGCGGTCGCCCACCAGCGCCGTTTTATGCAGGCTGGGGATGGCCTTTTGGAAGCCCTTTTCGCTCATGTAGCCCAGCACTTTTGTGTCGAACGCGCCGCGCTCGCGGGCAGAAATGGCATAGCCTTGGTCGTCCAGCTCCGTGGCCACGTCCACCATTTCGCTGCGAATGGCGGCGTAGTCCTGCGTTAGGTTGGCGTGGTCGCCGCCCGTGTTGACGATGCACAGCGCGTAGCCGTTCTTGCCAAATTGGCTCAAGTTCATGTTGATTTTCTTGATCTTGGGCACTTGGGGATTTTTGAAGTCGATGGTCACGCAACCACCCACCGCGCTGGTGGTCTGGTCGAGCAGGCCGCAGGGTTTGCCGTAGAACACTTCCTCGGCGTACTGCGAAATCTGCGCAATGAGCGTGGGCGGGATGAGCGTGGGCTCTTTCTTTTGGGGGTTGATTTTGGGCACCATAATCTTCGCCACGATGGTGGAGACCAGCACCTCGAACGCGGCGGAAGAGCTCAGACCAGACCCGGCGGGGACGTCCGACGCCGTGGCCGCCACAAAGCCGCCCACGCCCTTTTTGTTCACTTTGTAGCCGCGATTATAGAACCCGGCCAGAATGCCGCGCACCAGCTCCGCGCTGTTGCCCGGCTCATTGCCCGCCTGCAGGGCGTTGGGGTCACGCAGGTTGATGATGATCTCCGCGTGCCCGGCGGATTTGATGTGTACCTCTGGTTCAGGGATTTCCGCCACGACCGCCATCGCGTCCAGATTCACGCTGGCGGCCAGCACCTTGCCCAAATTGTGGTCGGTGTGGTTGCCGCTGATCTCCGTGCGTCCGGGTGCAGAAAAAAAGTGGATTTTCTCCCGTCCGCTCAGCCGATCGCCGTAGTGGAAGAAAAAGCGTTCCACGCGCTTGGCGTAGCGGGCACGCTGGCGGGGCAGCTCGTCCGCGCCATAGAGCTTTTTGAGCGCGGCATCTTTTTTGCCCGCGCGAATGGGACTGGCGACCTGCTCGGCGAGCTTCTTGGCCTCTTTTGTGTTCATAATTTTGTCTTCCTTTTCTTTTGTATTTCGTGAAATTCTTGCAGACTATAGGAGGCTTCGCGGCTCTTTTTGCCCGATGCAAAGCGCAGCAGGGTGTCCCAAAACAGCAGCGTAAAGCCAGAAATCAGCAGCACCAGAATCAGCGGCGAGAGGAACGCGGTGGAGAGGGGGTCGAACACGCCGCGCCCCAGGAAGGTGTAGGCCACCATGCGCGGCGCGAGGCCGGCGAGGGTTACCCACAAAAAGCCGCCGCGCGGGTATTCCATCGCGCCATACAGGCGGCTCACGCCGCCCACGGGGCAGATGGGCGTCAGCCGCAACGCCGCCAAAACCCAAGGATTGCCCGCGCCCTCGCGCTCCAAAAGGGTGCGCAGTCCCCGATTGCGTAGCACGATGTCCCACGCGCGGCCGCCGCCTTTTTTGTCGCCTTGGCGGTACTTGAGCGTGCACAGGAGGCTCACGCCCGCCGTGTTCAGGAGGAGCGCCCACGGCGTGGGCAACACCGCCGCGCTGACCAAACAGAGCGTAGAGAGCGCGAAAATCGGCACTTTTGCGCAGAGCAGATAGCACAGCATTATCGCCAGCGCAAACAACGGTTTGGGACGCAGGGAGCGCAGGAAGGTCTCCGCGCCCGTCAGCACTTCCCGCGCGGTGGTGTACCAAGGGAATCGCTCGTCCGCACGCAGCAGGAGCAAAAGCACAAACGCCGCCGCCCCGCCCAGCACGCACAAAACGCCCAAAAATTCCCACAAACGCCGCCCCAAACGCCTCTTTTGCATGTGCACCCTCTATTATAGCAAATTTCGCCGCAGTTTGCTAGTAGTTTATGCCCAAATGCAGAAATATAGTCGAAGGCTCTGCTTCGCAATGAACAATTGACAATGGACAATGAACAATTATTTGTGGCGAACCTCACGCCTCATCCCTCATGCCTCACGCCTCGTAGGGGTAGGGCGTGCCCTACCCTGTTCTGATGGTATCGATTTGTAGGGGCGACCCTTGTGGTCGCCCCTGCGGGTATGGGCACCCTGATGATTCACGCAAACACCGTGTTTTTGCCAACGGGCGATTGCCAATCGCCCCTACAATGCCACGGGCGGATGATATCCGCCCCTACACCCATTCCGACAGTTTTACACAAATTTTACATAAGCTATACGCGCATCGGCTTTTCAGGGTGCCGTTTATTCTTTATAATATGGACATAATACATTTGGAGGGATACACACATGAAAAAAACACTTTCGATTGCTTCTCTGGTTGTCTTGCTCGTGGTGGTGGGCGCAGTCCTCGTGGCCTGCTTTGGCACACCCAAAGACAACAACAACGACGACAACGCCGCGCTGAGCGGCACGGTGAAAACCGGCGGTTCTACCTCCGTGGAAAAGGTCATGAACGCGCTGATCTATCAATTCCAAGGCGAGAACCGCGACGTCACGGTCAACTACGAAATGAACGGTTCGGGCGACGGCATCAAGAACACCATCAGCGGGCTTTATGAAATTGGACACTCCAGCCGCGAGCTGAAAAAAGATGGCAGCGAAGACGGCCTGACCGCCACGGCCTACGCCATCGACGGCATCGCTCTCGTCGTGAACCAAAAGAACACCACCACCGCGCTCACGACCGAGCAAGTGAAGGACATCTACACGGGCAAAATCAAAAACTGGAAAGAAGTGGGCGGCGCGGACGCGCTCATCACCGTCGTCACACGTGAAGCCAGCTCTGGCACGCGCAGCGCGTTCGCCGAAATTGTGGGACTGGAAAAAGCGGATGCCCCCGAAACAGCCATCGTTGCCAACGCCACCACCTGCGAAAACACGGGTGCCATCCAGACCACGGTGTCCCAAAACGCCAACGCCATCGGCTATATGTCGTATTCCGACGTGGACAGCACGAAAATTACGCCCCTGAGCTACAACGGCGTTGCCCCCTCTGAGGCCACGCTCAAGGACGGCACGTACACCCTCAAGCGTGAGTTCTATCTGGTCACCAAAACCGGTGCGCAGCTCTCCCCCGCCGCGCAAGCCTTCGCGGACTTTGTGCGCGGTGAAGATGGCCGCAAAATCGTGGCCGCCAACAAATTGCTGCCCATAGAATAGAGGCCACATATGCAAAACTCCATTGCCCGCGCGGGCAAGTCCAAAGCGCCGCTCGAGAAAATTATGAACGTCCTGTTCTTGGTCTGCGGTCTGGCGGCGGTGGTGTCGGTTGTGCTCATATCCCTGTATATGGTGCTCTCTGGCGCACCCGCCATCGCAAAAATCGGTCCGCTCCAATTCCTTGCGGGACAAATCTGGAATCCAGAGGCAAAAGAGTTTGGCATCCTTCCGCTTATCCTGTCGTCGGTGACGGCGACAGGGTTGGCGGTTGTCGTTGCTGTACCCGCCGCGCTGTGCGTGGCGGTGTTTCTGACGCAGATTGCTGGCAAACGGCTGGCGTCGGCGTTGTTGTTTTTGGTGGAACTGCTCGCGGGCATCCCCTCGGTGGTGTATGGTCTGCTGGGCGCGATTTTGATTGTCCCGCTGGTGTTTCAGGCGCAAACCGCTCTGGGCTTGCCCATGAGCGGCTCTCTGCTCTCTGCCTCCATTGTGCTGGTCATCATGATTCTGCCGACCATTATCAGCGTTTCGGTCTCCTCCATCCACGCCGTGCCACGGCAGTATAACGATGTCTCGCTTGCGCTGGGCTCGTCAAAAATGCAGAGCATTGTCCGCGCGGTCATCCCCGCCGCCAAAAGCGGGATTGTGTCGGGCATTGTGCTGGGCGTGGGACGCGCCATTGGCGAGACCATGGCGGTGATGATGGTGGCGGGCAACGCGCCCATCATGCCGGAATTCCTGAAGCCCGCGCGTCTGCTGACCGTGGGCATCTCCATGGAGTGGGCGTACTCCTCCGGCATCCACCGTGAGGCACTGTTCGGCATTGGCTTGGTGCTCTTCGCGTTCATCATGGTCATCAACGTTCTGCTGAGCACCATCCTTAAGAAAGGAGGCGCGAGAAAATGAGCAACAGCATCACGGGCAAGCGCAAACGGCCGGGCGACATTCTGCTCTATGGCGTGATTGGCCTGTTCACGGCGGCGGTGTTCGCCATGACCGTGTACTTTGTGGTCTACATCTTCAGCAAGGGTCTGCGCGGTCTTTCGCTCGCGTTCCTGACCACCGCCCCCAACCCCATCATCGGGACGCTGGGCATCCTGCCCTCCATCATCAACACGGCGTATATCATCCTGCTCACCCTCGTCTTTGCCGTGCCCATCGGCGTGGGCGGCGCGGTGTACATCAACGAATACGCGAAAAGCCGAAAACTCATTCGCGTCATCGAGTTCACGACCGAAACGCTCTCTGGTATCCCCTCCATCATTTTCGGCGTGTTCGGCAACGTGTTCTTCTGCGTGTTCCTGAATCTAAAAGTCTCCCTGCTCTCTGGTGCGCTCACGCTGACGATCATGGTGCTGCCCACCATCATCCGCACGGCGCAGGAGGCACTCAAGGCCGTGCCCGTGTCCTATCGCGAAGGCGCGGCGGGGCTGGGCGCGTCCAAATGGACAATGATCCGCACCATCCTGCTCCCCAACGCGTCCGGCGGCATCATCACCGCCGTGGTCTTGTCCGTGGGGCGCATTGTGGGCGAATCGGCGGCACTACTGCTGGTGGCCGGCGGGAGCGCGATGTATCTGCCGCGCGGTAGCTTCTTTCAGCAGATTCAAAGTTCCGGCTCAACGCTGGCGGTCGAGCTCTACCGCTACGCCTATTCGCGGGGCGAAAACGAGGTCGGTTTCGCCATCGCGGCGCTCCTTCTCATCATCGTAATCGGGCTGAATCTGGCCGTCAAGCTCATTGGAAAACGGATCAATCGAGGTGCTAAATGACAAAAATCACAACGGAAAACCTGCACTTGCATTACGGCGAAAACCACGCCCTGCGCGGGATCAATATGCTCATTCGCCCCAACAAAATCACCGCGCTCATCGGGCCCTCTGGTTGCGGCAAGTCTACCTATCTAAAAACCCTCAACCGCATGAACGACACCGTGCCGGGCGTGGCCATCACCGGGAGCGTCCTGCTCGATGGCGAGGACATCTACGGCAGCACGGTGGACGTGACAAAACTGCGCAAAAAAGTGGGCATGGTCTTCCAGTCGCCCAACCCCTTCCCCATGAGCATCTACGACAACGTGGCGTATGGCCTAAAGATCCACGGCATCAAGAAGCGCTTGCTGATGGACGAAATCGTGGAGCGCAGCCTGCGCGGCGCGGCGATTTGGGACGAAGTGAAGGATCGCCTGAAGACGCCCGCGCTGGCGCTCTCTGGCGGTCAACAGCAACGCCTGTGCATCGCGCGAACGCTGGCTGTCTCGCCGGAAGTAATCCTCATGGACGAGCCAACGAGCGCGCTCGACCCAATCTCCACGATGAAGATTGAGGAGCTGATGAGCGAGCTGGCAAAACAGTATACCGTGGTGATTGTGACGCATAACATGCAGCAGGCGGCGCGGATTTCGGACTACACGGCGTTCTTCCTGCTGGGCGAAATGATTGAGTACGACGAAACGCAGCAGATTTTCGCCTCGCCCAAAGACCCGCGCACCGAAAACTATATCACTGGCCGCTTCGGCTAATCCCTTGAATTCCAAACAAAAAAAGAGTATAATGGAGGTACGACATGACCGCAAGAAATGCTTTTGACGTGGAACTGGACGCGTTGAATCTGGAACTCATCCGCATGGGCGGCTTGGTAGAGGACGCGATTGAAAACGCCGTGGCCGCGTTCAAAAACCAAGACAACGCCCTAGCGCAGTCCGTGGCGGACGGCGACGCGAAAGTGGACGACATGGAAAAGCGCATTGAGGCGCGTTGCCTGTCGCTCATCATCCGCCAGCAACCCGTGGCCAACGACCTGCGCCGCATCTCCGCCGCGCTGAAGGTCATCACAGACATGGAGCGCATTGGCGACAATGCACAAGACATCGCGCAGCTCTCCATGGCCATCACCGGCAAGCACATCTTTGACGTGGTCAAGCACATCCCCAAAATGAGCGAGTGCGCGGTGAAAATGGTGCACGATGCCGTGACGGCGTTTGTGCACCACGACATGGAGCTGGCCAAACAGACCATCGCCGCCGATGACGTGACCGACAGCCTGTTCTGCGACGTGAAGGCCGAGATTTCCGACGTCCTCAAGCGCGGCGCGGACATCCACAACAACACCGTGGACTTTCTGATGATTGCCAAATATCTGGAGCGCATCGCCGACCACGCGGTGAACATTTGCGAATGGGCAGAGTTTTCGCAGACCGGGATGCACAAAGACAAGCAAATCCTGTAAAGGAAGGGCAGAGCAATGGCGGCACTGATTTTTGTCACCGAGGACGACGAGAGCATTCGCGTCATGCTGCAAATGGCGCTGGGCTCGTTCGCCTATGTCGTCCGCGCGTTTGACAACGCAGAGGACGCGCTGGCCGCGAGCGAGAAAACCATGCCGTCTCTGTTCATTTTCGACATTATGCTGCCCGGCATGGACGGCGTGAGCGCGGTCAAGCAGTTGCGCACGAAAGACGCGACCGTACCGGTGCTGATGCTCACCGCGAAGGACACCGAAATGGACAAAGTCGTGGGCCTCGACGCGGGCGCGGACGACTATCTGGCCAAGCCCTTTGGCGTGATGGAGCTGGCCGCCCGCGTGCGTGCGCTCCTGCGCAGAAGCGCACCCAAAGTTGAAGAAGCGCATCTGCACTACGGGGACTTGACGATCGATGTGGCCTCTCGAGAAGTGCACATGGGCGGCGGCCTCCTTAAGCTGACGTATAAAGAGTTTGAGCTGTTGTTGCTCCTAGCCCAAAACAAGGACAGAGTGATCCCGCGCGATGAGCTACTCAATCGCATTTGGGGCACGGAGTTTTTCGGCGAAACGCGCACGCTCGATGCGCACATCCGCTCGCTCCGCCGCAAACTCAGCGACGACGCGGACAACCAGACGTACATTAAAACAGTCCGCAATGTGGGCTACCGCTTCAATGGAGGATCGGTATGAGAAAAGCCACTTATGTTCACTTTGTTGCGATCGCTTTAATCACGGCGGTCTTGTGCGGGGTCATTTCCGCCGCGCTCTATGCGGTGAACGCGGAAAAACAGACGCGGGCGCATCTGTCCGCGCTGTGCTTTGCCGTGTCGCGCATCTACGAGGCCGAGCCCGATGTGGCGTATTTGTCGCGCGTGGCCGAAGGTGGGCGCGTGACGATTGTGACACCAGACGGCACTGTGTTGGCCGATTCCACCAACGACGCCGAAACGCGGAAAAACCAAGCCGACCGCGAGGAAATCCTCCGCGCGAACGAAAAAACGCCCATCACCGTCAGCCGCCGGAGCGAAACGCTGGCCGATCCCTTTATGTATGCGGCGATTGAACTGCCCGATGGCAATATTCTACGGCTCGCGCAGGCGTATGCGGGCGTGGCGGGCGGAATCGTGCGGCAACTGCCCATCGTGGGCATCGCATTGGTGCTCGCGCTCCTGATTGCGGCGTTTACCGCCAACGGGTTCACCAAAAAAATCCTGCAACCGCTGGAGACGGCGGCAGACGACATCGCCGCGGGCAACTATGACGCGCTGGCCGGTGGCGGTTATTATGAAGTGGAAAAAATCGTCCGCAAAATCAAGACCTTGCTGGACAAAACCCACCGCGCCCGGCAGGAGACGGCGGCGGAAAAAGAGAAAATCGAAACCATTTTGTCCGGGATGCCCGAAGGCTTTGTGTTGCTGGACGCGGACAAAAAAATACAGCTGGCTAGCCGCAGTGCGCAAAAAATCTTCCGCTGTGACGCGGACGTTGTGGGGCAGGATCTCTCGCTGCTGACGCGGGGCAGAAAAATCGCGCAGAGCGTGCGGAAGGCCGCCGCGGAAAACGCCTTGGGGATTTTTGACCTGCCCATTGACGGCGCAGTGTATTCCGTGCGCGTCTCGCCCGTGTCGCAGGGGGATTTGGTCGCCAGCGGCGTGACGATTTTGCTGGTGGACGTCACGGCGGAGCGGGCGGCGCAGTCGCTGCGCAGCGAGTTTTTCTCCAACGCCTCCCACGAGCTGAAAACGCCCATCACCTCCATCATGGGCTTTGCGCAGATGCTGGAAAATGGTTGGGGCGATGCACAAAAAAGCGCGGAAATTTGCGCCAGAATTTCCGCGGAATCCAAAAAAATGAGCCATTTGATTGCGGACATTTTGACGATCTCGCGGCTGGAGAGCGGCACGGCGGTGGCCGAAACGCAGCGCGTGGATTTGGGCGAAGTCGCCCATGCCGTCACGGACGCGCTGGCGTTTCAGGCGCAGGACGCGCTCGTCACAGTAACGCTGGATTGCGAGAGCGTTTTCGTGCACGCCAACAAACAACAAATGCACGACTTGCTGAACAATCTGGTGGATAACGCTATCAAATACAACGTGCCCGGCGGCACGGTCGCCGTGCGCGTGGCGGCGCAAAACCGCGGCGCAGTGCTCACCGTGACCGACACGGGCATCGGCATCCCGCTCGCCGCGCAAAGCCGCATTTTTGAGCGCTTTTACCGCGCCGGCACAGGGAACGCCAAGGCCGCCCCCGGCACGGGCTTGGGCCTTGCGATTGTCAAGCACATCGTCAGCTCTCTGGGCGGCGAGATTGCGCTGGAGAGCACGGAAGGCAAGGGCACGAACATCACGGTGCGCTTGCTGGATGCTAGAGCTTAGAGAACAACGGGTCGCCGTGGGCGGCGACCCCTACAAACCTAGATGTTAGATGCTAGATTTTTCGTCGGCGGGCGGCAGGTTGCCGCCCCTACAACACGTAGGGGCGTGCGTCCGCTGTCTTCTAGAGACTAGAGACAAAATTCTAACATCTAGCATCTAAACTCTAACATCTAGAAAGCTCTTGACAATCGAACAAATGTATGCTATAATGGAATATGCTGGAAACAAATGTTCGGCTGCTGGCAAATGTGGACTTGCCAGTCAGGCGGACAACTCTTTTCGGCAAGAAAACGAACAAATGTATCAGAAAGTGTGAACACGATGATTGAAATGATGAAAAAGAACGGCACCCACGTGCCGTCGGTGCGCTATTCCTCACGCAAACAAACCGCCGCCGCCGCTTCGGTGTACTTTGGCGATGGTATACTGCGTGCGCTGGTCCGCGAGGCCTTGGAGAGCGACTTAACGCTACCGCAACGCCAGGTGATTGAGGCGGTGTGGTTTCGCGGGATGCGGGTGACGGGGTACGCACGCAGCGCGGGGATCAGTCCACAGGTGGCCTCGCGCCACTTACGCGCGGCGATGCGCAATCTGCAAGACGCCCTGCACTTTGCCGTTCGCTATGCACAGGAAAGCAAAAAATTGGCCGATTGATGAGAAAAGAGGACGAAGAAATGACGATGGAAATGAACAATACGGGCACGATGATGGATTTATGGACAACATACTGCGCAGAAGTGCAAGCGCAGTTGGCGCGCATTGCGCGTGCGCGGCACAAAATGCAAGACCTGCGCGGCGCACAGGCCTACCAAATGCGCGGACAAGTCATGGCCATGTACCGCCGCTTGGAGGAACTGCAGGACGTGGAGCGCGAGCTGCGCTGTTACTACCGCTTCACCGGGCAGAGCCTGAGCGAGCACGAACAGCAACGCGCACAGGCAATGCGGCGGTCGGCTTAGGGGCATCTATTCGCCTAAAAACGTCACACTTACTGCATAGTTTTCTACCCAATCCCTCCTCTTTCTGCACAAAAAAAGCCAAAAACTAGGCAGAACGAAAGAACAACCCCCGCTCGTTGTCGAGCGGGGGTTGCGTTTTGGGGAGGGATTATTGCGCCTCGGGCACGCTGTCTTTGCGCACGGCGGCGGAGACTTTTTCTAGATAGCCGCTGTGGAGCTTGAACTTGGTGTGGAACAAAAGCAGTGCCACAATCGCCAACGCCGGCGGGATGAGGAACATCATCACAGAAATGCCGTTTTGCGCCGCCTGCGGTTGCGGGTGGACGTTCTCTTGGTAGCCCACAAGCGTCAGACCCAGCCCCGCGATGAGTGCTTGCAGCATCTGGGCGAACTTCATTTGGAAGCTCTTCATGGAATACACGATGGACTCTGCTCGTTGCCCCTGCTTGAACTCGCCGTAGTCCACCAGATCCGCGAAGATGCTCATTTCTGCCGTGAACACCGCGCCGATGCCCAGACACGCCATCGCGTCAAAGAGGAAGAACAGCGGCAGGCTCAGCGTGCCGCGCGTGGCGATGAAATACAGCGCCAGATAGCCCACGATGGTCACGCACATGGCGGCCTTGACCACGTTGTGCTTGCCGAACTTTTTGGAAAGCGGACTGACCAGTAGCAGGCCGCCCGCCTGCGCTACGCCGGAGATGATCGCGAAGATGGTGAGCATGGTCTTCTGCTCGGCCACGTAGTCGAAGAAATACACCGCCAGCGCGTTCATGCTGTACCAGCCCAGATTGAAGAGAATCACCGTGACCAAAAAGATCATCAGCTGGTCGTTCTTCACCAGCATTTTCAGTGCCTCGCCGAAGCTGGACTTTTGCTCTTTTTGGGGCGTGATGCGCTCGCGCGTGGTGGTGACGGTGATGAAGGTGGTGGCAATCATGCACACGGCCAACCCCGCCGCGATGAGGCTATAGCCCGTCCCCTGCTGGCTATCGAGGAAGAGCTTTAGCACCAGCGGCGCGGCGCCCATAACCACCAGCTGCCCCAAGCCAGAGAAAAAGCGCGGGATGGCCGCCAAACTGTTGCGCTCTTGCAGATCCGCCGTGAGGGTGGGGATGAAGGACCAATAGGGGATGTCGATCATGGTCATGGTCATGCCCCACAGGACGTAGAAAATGGTAACGTAGACGTTCAGACCAACATTGAGTACGCCTTTTTCCACCGCAAAACCCGGATTGGTGAAGAGGAAAAAGAGCACTACGGCGTTGAGGATTCCGCCCAAAAGCACCCACGGACGGAAGCGACCGAAGCGGCTCTTGGTGTTGGCGGCAATTGTGCCCATCATGGGGTCGTTGATGCCGTCCCAGATGCGGGCGAAGGCCATCATGACGCCCAGAAAGGCCGGCGAGATGTAGAGCACATCCGTGCAATACTTCATGAAAAACGAGAAGCACAGCCCGTAGCTCATGTCCAGACCAATCGCGCCCACGCCATAGGTGAGCTTGTTTTTCAGGGTAAGCGGGGCGGAATTTTGTTGCATGGTGTTCTCCATGATTTAGATTTGTAGGGGTCTCCGAACTAGCAGAGAACAGAGGACAGACTTATTTCTGCCCTCTGCCCTCTGTCTTCTATTTTCTGTTATTTGAACAACCCTGTGATGCCGTTCCATACTTTGGACGAGCCGCCCGTCAGCAGGAAGAGGATGCGATTCCACAGCGCCAACACGCGATTCCACAGAACGGTGATGTCGTTGATTTTCCGCGAGCCCTCAAAGACATCCGCTCTCAGGGGATAGAGGACACTCCCCGATCCTTTTCCAGAATGTAAATCCCCGTTATCAGGGCTAGCATCCACAAGGAATTGCGGCCAGCGTTCGCTATCGTTCACGGTGGGGTGCGTGCCGTTCACAACGCCATTATACCACCAAGCAAAGAAACCTGCCCAAGTGTAGCTCTCCGGGTGATTAATGTCGCGGATGAACCAGGAGTTATCCGGCAGGGCGCAGGTGGACGCATCCACCATCATATCCGGCGAAACGTGGGAACAATTGGTGTGTCCGGTGGTGACTTTTTGCTTATAGTTCGCCGGGAAGCGCTCGCCCAAGCGGGAGAGCGTGCCGCCAAAGCTGGCCGCGGTGGCCTCCACGCAGGTGTCGCCCTGTTGCCCCTGTTTGCTCGCCAGCGGGGAAACAGCCAAACCGTAGCCCGTGATGATGGCGATGTCTACCTTTTTGGCCGCATTGCCCAACACAGTTTTGGCATTCTTTTGAATCTCGTAGTAGGCATCCGTTTTGTCTGTGAAGAGCTTATAGTTGACGGGATCGGCCTTGATGCGGTCGCCGAGCGTCTCTTTTTGCGCGGCTTTGTAGTCCGCCGAGGGCACGAGTGCCCAGAAGCCGGGGAACAAGCCGTAGGTATCGATGAGACCGGCCTCAAATGCGGCATCGAAGAACGATTTGGGCAACCACTCTGTGAGCGATGCGCCCAGATCAAAGACACCCGTCAGGAAGAGTGTTTGGAGAATTGCGTGGATCTTGGGCGAAATTGTGCCGACGATGGACATGGTGTCGGCATAAGACAGCGCACGCGCGTCAATCGGTACACGTTTTTGGAAGAGTGCGCCGTAGCCGTCCACACCTTCGGCCAGAGAGGTCGCGAACATCACACCGGCCACGTCAATGTCGTCGGGATTTTCCACTTGGTTGACATATTTTTCGGTGTAGGCATAGATGACGCTGTTGGAGGCGGAGATGCACTGTAGCACAACCTTGGGTGCGCCGGTGTATTCCTTCACGGCCTTGATGTAGTCGTTGAGCTCATCGGCCAAATCCATGGGCGACATGCGCCAGTCATAGGCCAAACGATAGACCGTGCGGCCGTTGTCGTTGCCCCAGTCGCGCAGATAGAGCGAATCCACGTTGTCCCACTGGGCTTTTTCTTCATCGCTGGGCACAGGCTGTTTGCCGTTGTAGCCGTTCTCTTCAATGAACGTTTCCGTGCCTTCGTAGACACCCAAGAAGGTGTTTTCCAGCGTATCGCCTAGACCCGTGAAGAACTTGGAGAACGATTTGACGATATTATCCAACACGTTGTTGAACGCCTCGAGCACCCCTGGGGGGATGAGCGGCTTTTTGGTGGTGGGCTCTGTGGTCGGCGTCGCGGAGGTCACCGGCGGTTTGGGGGTGGTGGGTGGTGTCGGGGTTGTAGGTGCAGAGGGATCCACCGGGGTGGTGACCACGGGTGTGGTCGGCGGAGGCGGCGGCGTTGTGGGAGGCGTCGTCGGCGGTGTGGTCGGTGGGGTCGTGGGTGGTGTGGTGGGCGGGAGCGTTGTCGGCGGCTCTGTGGGACGCGCCGGCGGGGCATAATCTAGGGGATCAAAGCCCGGCACAGCGTCTGTGCCCTCACGGTAGAGGCGGTTTTTGCTCTCGCCGTTGGGGTACATCTGTAGCTCACCAAAGGTTTGCATCACCACGTTGCCCACGATTGTGCCAGCGGTTTTGAAGTCCGCTTTTTTGAGCGCGGCGGTCAGACCGTCCATGTTTTCTTCAATGAGCTTGGTGAGTTTTTCCATGTCCAAGTCAAACAAAGATTCATAGTAGATGTTCTTGTCCGCGTCCGTGAGCTTTTTCTGCCCACCCGTCAGGCGCACGATGGGGTACGGCGTGGGCAACTGCGCCGCGCTGGCGGCCAGCGGGATGCCCATGAGTAGCGTCAGTGCCGCCAGCAGCAGGCACAGGGCGCGGGTGAATTTTGTCTTCATTTTTTCCTCCTTGGGGTGTTGATTCTTGCGAAAGCTTGTACTGCTCCTAAGCATAGCATACTTTTCGACAAATTTGTTGCTCATTTAGAAATATGAACATTTTGTAACCGAATTGTTTCACATTTCGAAATCGAATGCTTGTACGCCTATCATTATTCACCTTTTGGCGCGGCGGCGCAAGTGAGGAGTGAGGGTTGAGGACGGAGGCGTGAGGTTTGTAGGGGCTTTTCTGTGCTCGCCCCTACACAAATGCATCAACATCATGTGAACTAAACCACTTGACTCACCGCAATAAACGACGGATCATACATGACCCGCGCGTTGGCTTGGTCGATGATGGCCGCATCCAGCAGGTTGCCCGTGCGCTTGTCGTTGACGCGGCGCACAACACGGTTGCGGCGATAATATTGTCCGTCCACACAAACAAAGTGTGCGTCTTCCTCCACAATGTGCACAGAAAGATCAAGGACCGTTTGGGCGCGCAGTTCCCCACAAAGATGCGTGTCATTGGTGGAGACGAGCAGCTGAAACGTCTGTTCGCTGTTGTTTTGGACGCGATAATCCAGATAATTATACAAAATCGATGTCCCGCAGCCAAAGGGCACTTGTCGCCCAAAATCGGGGAATAGATCCAGGTCGTTGTGGTGATGGCGTTCGATGATGTCCAACGGGCTGTGCAGCACCATCCAGTGAATCAAGTTGCTCAACTGGCACATGCCGCCGCCCACATCATGGCTTGGAGCGTGCTGCTTGATGGTCAAGCCCTCTTTGTATCCACGTTTTGCGCTGGTATTGCCCACGAGTCGCCAGAGCGAAAACGTTTCGCCGGGTTGGATGAGAATACCGTTCACAAGGGGCGCGGCGAGCGCGAGATTGTGCGCTTTGTTTTCTTGTAATTGCATATCTACGTTGCCCAACTTGCGGCGAATGAGTGATTTGTGCGCATAGATCAGGGTCGGCAAGGGCGCATCTGTTTCGTGCGCAAATTTTGTTCTCGCCCAAAAATCCTGTGCGTGGCGCACGAGACGTTCTTTTTGTGTGCTCAAATAATAAGTAGCGGGTGAAATTTCGCAAAACAGTTTTCTGGGCATGTGTGTTCCCTTGTTGGCTATATCTTCGCGCAGAGTATAGCACACACCCTAGGAAAATGCAAGCGCGTTGCAATGAACAATGAACAAAGAACAATGAACAATTGTTTGCCTGCTGCTTCAGCCAGTATTAAGATAACAACCTGTTTTGAGGCGTGAGGGATGAGGATACAGGCGTGAGGTCTGTATCCCCGCAACGGGCGGATGATATCCGCCCCTACCAGCCTCATTTCTGTATCCTCATCCCTCCACAACAATTGTTCATTGTTCATTGTCAATTGTTCATTGTCAATGCCCGCTTGACAAATCTGCCACAATGTGCTATACTGTGCGCATCAAGTGTGTAGATTGAGGGAAAGAGTGGGTGTTAGCCCGCTCTTTCTTTTCAAAAAGGAGCTGCGCCCATGCCCAAACCACCCGGCAGCATTGCCGATGCCGTACAAACGCTGGCCACGCCCGTGACCGAACAGCTCGGTCTGTCCCTCTGGGATGTGCGCTTCTTTAAGGAGGGCGCGGACTGGATACTGCTGCTGGTGATCGACAAGGCCGACGCGCCTGTGGACATCAACGACTGCGAGCTCGTCAGCCACGCAATCGATCCCCTGCTCGACGAGAAGGACTGGATTGACCAGAGCTATCGCCTACAGGTCTCCTCCCCCGGCTTGGAACGCACACTGCGCACCCCCGCGCACTTCGCCGCGTATCTCGACCAGCCCGTGTTCTTCAAGCTCATTCGCCCCTACGAGGGTACGCGGGAATTCCACGGCACGCTGGCGGACTACGACAACGGCAGCTTCACGGTCGAGCTCCCAGACGGTCAGGGCATGACCTGCACACTCAAGGAAGTCTCATTCGTCAAAGCAGATGATTTCTAGCTTTCTAGATGCTAGATTGTAGAGACTAGATTCTGTGTCACAGCTGTTTTTCAGTAAGACAAGAAGGTCTAGTCCCTGAAATCTAACATCTAGAATCTAACATCTAACATCTAAATTTCGGAAGGATGATCGAAAAATATGGACACCCAAGAACTCTTTGCCGCACTGCAAATGCTCTCAAAGGAGCGCAGCATCCCCATCGATGCCCTCTACGCCGCGCTGGAGAAGGCCATCATCACCGCTGTGAAAAAGGACTACAAAGAGCGCGAGGAGCGCGAAGACTTTGTGTTCTGCCACATCAACGGTGAGGACGAGACCATGCGCGTCTACCTGCGCAAAAACGTCGTGAGCGAAATTCTGGACGACGCGACGGACATTCTGCCCGAACAAGCGCAGAAATACAAAGAAAACGCCAAGCTGGGCGACATCATTGAGATTGACGTGGAGCCGCGCGGACTCTCCCGCGTGGTGGCCGACAAGGTCAAACACGTGTTGCGCTCCGGGTTGCGTGAAGCGGAAAACGGCATCATTCTGGATAAATTCGCCCAGATTCTGGGGCAAATCCTCACCGTGCGCGTGGCACGCATTGACCACACAACGGGCGATGCCTTTGTGGAGCTGGGCAAGACGGAGGAAATCCTCCCCCGCTCCGCCCAACTGCCGGAAGAGAACTTCCGCGAGGGCGACCTCATCAAAATCTACGTGGCGGACGTAAAGAGCCAAGAGCGCGGCAAGCCCCGCCCGGTGCTCAGCCGCAAAGATCCCGGCCTTGTGCGCCGCCTGTTCGAGCTAGAAGTGCCCGAAATCGGCGACGGCACGGTGATCCTCAAGGACGTGAGCCGCGAGGCGGGCGTGCGCACGAAAGTGAGCGTCTACAGCGACGACGAGGTCGTCGATCCCGTGGGCGCGTGCATCGGCTCGCGCAGCCAGCGCATTGGCCGCATCACCGATACGCTCGCGGGCGAGCGCATCGACATCATCCGCTACAGCGAAGATCTGGCGGAATACATCAGCGCGGCGCTCAGCCCCGCCGAAGTCATCCGCGTGGAGGTCGATGAGGCCGCCCACGCCACCCGTGTCATCGTGCCGGATAACCAGCTGTCTCTGGCCATTGGCAACAAGGGGCAGAACGTTCGCCTAGCGGCCAAGCTCACGGGTTGGAAGATCGATCTGGCCAGCGAAACGGACGAAAAAGGCCCGATCATCGACCTGTCGAAAGAACTTTAATTCAGTGAATAAGTAATAGTGAATAGGTGTCAGGTCTATAACAGTTACCTTTGCTGATTAAGGAAGGAGTGTGTCCCATGGCGGAGAAGAAGGTTGTCGGGGTGCGCAAAGTGCCTACGCGGCAGTGCATTGGTTGCCGGGCGCACAAAGAGAAGCGTGCGCTCATCCGCGTGGTGCGCCCCCCGGACGATGCCCCCATCACCTTGGATGCCACGGGCAAAAAGAACGGGCGCGGCGCGTACCTCTGCCCAGACGCCGAGTGCCTGAAGAAAGCACGCAAAAAAAACGCGCTCTCCCACGCCTTCAAACAGCGCGTGCCCGAAGAAGTATACAACCAACTGGAAGAAGAGCTCAGGCATCTAGCGGCGGCCGCTTCCGAAAAAACAGAGACCCGAGAGGAGCTACCGTATGCAGACAAAATATAAGCTCAGCGACTTAGCCAAGGATTTTGGTGTGAAGAGCAAAGTGATTATGGACTTGCTGGAGAAAGTGTTTGGCGGCAAGCGCAAGGGCACGAGCAGCTCACTGGATTCCGACGAGCTGGATGTGGTCATTGAACACCTGACGGTGGAACGCTCAATGCCTGATTTTTCGGCGTATTTTGCGACGAGAAAGCCGCCCGAGACGCCTGCCGCGCCGGAAGCCGCGCCAGCGGTCAAGCCCACCGCGCCGCCTGCCCCCGTGGCATCGGCGAAGCCCGTGGCCACGCCGCCGCCTGTCGCGCCCGAAAAACCCGCCGCGCCGGCTAAGCCCGTGGCAACGCCGGCCGCGCCGAGCAAACCCGTGGTGGCCGCTACGCCGCCACCCGTGAAGCCGACCAAACCCACTGCGCCCCCGCGTCCCGCGCCACCGCCCAAGCCGCGGCCCACAGGTCCACTGCTGGATGCCAAGGGCAACCGCGTTACCATGCCCGTGCGCAAGGAGAAGCCCGCTGGCTCTGCGCCCCAAAAGCGCACCACGGGCGAGACGCGCACCATCGACACGCGCACGGCGGACGTGACGCTGGAAAAATACACCGAACGCTACGATTCGCTGGCCAGCAGCCACGACATGCGCCGCAGCGATACGAGCACCTCCAAGCAGAAGCTCACCAAGCGCAACACGCAAAGCCGCCGCCCGCAGGGGATGCGCTCGCGCCGCCCGAAAGAGACTGAGCGCGACCGCCTGATGCGTCTGGAGCGCGAGCGCGCCCGCGCCCCCAAACTCCACATCAAAGTGGGCGAGGAAATCACCGTCACGGAGCTGGCCGAGCGCATGAAGCGCAAGGCCGCCGAGGTCATCAAAAAGCTGTTTGTGGAGATGGGGCAAGTCGTCACCGCCAACGATACCATTGATTTCGACACCGCCGAGCTCGTTGGCGACGCCATGGGCGTTGTGGTGGAGCGCGAAATTGTGGTGACCATTGAAGAGAAAATCATCGACGACTCCACCGACGACGAGGGCAACCTCATCGGGCGTGCGCCCGTGGTCGTCGTCATGGGGCACGTGGACCACGGCAAAACGTCCATTCTCGATGCCATCCGCAACACTTCCGTCACCGAGACCGAAAGCGGCGGCATCACCCAGCACATTGGCGCGTATCGCGTGGAGCTGGACGGCCAGCCCATCACGTTCCTAGATACCCCTGGACACGCCGCGTTTACCTCCATGCGTGCCCGTGGCGCCATGGCGACCGACATCGCCGTACTGGTGGTGGCGGCGGACGACGGCATCATGCCGCAGACCATTGAGGCCATCAACCACGCCAAGGCGGCGGGTGTGAAGATCATCGTGGCCATCAACAAGATGGATCGCGAGGGCGCGAACCCCGACCGCATCAAGCAACAACTCACCGAATACGAGCTGGTCAGCGAGGACTGGGGCGGCGACACCATTTGCGTGCCCGTCTCCGCCGTCACGCGGCAGGGCATCAACGACCTGCTACAGGCCATCCTGCTGGTGGCAGAAGTGCTGGAGCTCAAGGCCAATCCCAACCGCGCCGCCAAGGGCATTGTGATTGAGGCGCGTATGGACAAAGCGCGTGGCGCGATTGCCACGCTCCTCGTGCAAAACGGCACGCTCCACAGCGGCGACTACGTGGTCGCGGGCGCAACGAGCGGTCGCGTGCGCGTGATGACAGACGACAAGGGCAACAAGATCAACACGGCGGGGCCCTCCGTCCCGGTGGAAATCATGGGACTGGACGAAGCGCCGACCGCGGGCGACAGCGTGGACTCCGTGAGCGATGAGCGCCTAGCGCGAGCGCTGGTGGAGCAACGCCGTGGGCAGATTAAAGAGATTGAGCAGGGCACGCACGAGAAAGTCAGCCTAGAGAACCTGTTTGAGAACCTACAGGCCGGGCAAATGAAGACGCTCGGGCTCATCGTCAAAGCGGATGTGCAGGGCTCTGTGGAGGCACTCAAGCAGAATTTGGAGAAGCTGAGCAACGAGGAAGTGCACGTGAAGATTCTCCACGCTGGCGTGGGGGCAATCAACGACAACGACGTGATGCTGGCCAACACCTCCAACGCGATCGTCATCGGTTTCCGCGTGCGCCCAGATGCCTCCGCCCAAGCCAACGCAGAGCGGCAGGGCGTGCAACTGCGCATGTATTCGGTCATCTACCAGTGCATGGAGGAAGTGGAGGCCGCCCTGAAGGGGATGCTCGCGCCGAAATTCCGCGAGGTGCAGCTCGGACGCATTGAGGTGCGGCAGGTGGTGCACATCTCGGCCATCGGCAACGTGGCGGGCTGTCACGTGCTCACGGGCAAGGTGACGCGCGGCGCGAAGATTCGCCTCGTGCGCGACGGCATTGTCATCGTGGAAGACGACATTTCCAGCCTCAAGCGCTTTAAGGACGACGTGAAAGAAGTCGCGTCGGGCTACGACTGCGGCATCGCGCTGGAAAAATACAACGACATCAAAGACGGCGACATCTTTGAGGCGTTCATCATCGAAGAATACAGGGACTAACGTTCCAATGAACAATTGACAATTGACAATGAACAATTGGTGGGGCGGCAGATTGCCGCCCCTTACAGAGGGGTTTCTATGGACAACGTGGCACGCAAGCGAGCGGGCTTGCCCTATTGCTATGACGACCCGGCGTTGATGGGCGACCAGCATGTCTATCAAGACGTGATGGCACGCTACAACCGCACGTTGCCCACGCAAACCGCCGAACGCCAGCAAATCGCGCGGGAGATGTTCGCAGAGATTGGCGAGGGTTGCACGGTGGAAACACCCGTCCACGCCAATTGGGGCGGCAAACACGTGCATTTGGGGCGCGGGGTCTATATCAATTCCAACGTGACCTTCGTGGATGACGAGCATATCCACATTGGCGACAACTGCCTCATCGCGCCGAACGTGGTGTTCTCCACCTCCGGTCACCCCATTTTGCCCATCCTCCGAGAACATCATTACGTCTATAACCTGCCCATTCATGTGGGCGCGAACGTGTGGATTGGCTCGGGCGCACAGATCATGCCCGGTGTCACCATTGGCGAAAACAGCGTGATTGGCGCGGGCAGTGTGGTCACGCAGGATATCCCCGCGAACGTGGTCGCCTTCGGTGTCCCCTGCCGCGTCCAACGAGAAATCGGCGAACAAGACCGCCAGTTCTACTACAAAAAACGAAAATTAGACGTTTGGGAATAAAAAACTATTCACTATTCACTATTCGTTATTCACTTGAGGAGGTCAGCTATGACGACCCACGCCAGCCACATGAGCGAGGACATTCGGCGCGAGCTCATCGCGCTCATTCGCGAACTGAAAGACCCGCGCGTGGCCGGGCAACTGCTCACCGTGGTGCGCGTGGAACTGACGCGCGATATGTCCGTGGCGCGAGCCTATGTGTCCGCGATGGCGGGGATGGACGCGACGCGCGAGAGCGTGCAGGCACTGGACAAAGCCAGCGGTCACCTGCGCCACGAGCTGGGGCAACGCCTGCGCCTGCGCAAGGCGCCGGAACTGCGCTTCATTGCCGACGACTCGACCGAATACGCCGTACACATCAACGAAACGCTCGAACAACTGCGGAACAATGAACAATTGTAGTCCGAAAGGATTGCCCCATGGCGACTCTCCCGCTGAATTTGGTGCAGACCGCCGCGTTTTTGCGCGACGCTGAGGACATCCTGATCCTCACCCATGGCCACCCCGACGGGGACACGCTGGGGGCGGGCTTTGCGCTGTTGCGTGCGTTGCGGGGCATGGCCAAGCGCGTGCGGCTGTTCTGCCCGGACGAGATCCCCCCGAAGTTCAGCTTCATGGCCGACGGCATCAAGTACGCGCACTACGCGCCGCAGACCATCATCGCGGTGGATCTGGCGGACAAGTCCCTGCTGGGCGACAGCCGGGACGACTTCCCGGTGATTCACCTGTGCATCGATCACCACAGCGCCAACCGCCCCTACGCCGAAAATGCGTGGGTCGATCCCGCCGCCGCCGCCTGTTGCGAGATGATCTACCAACTCCTGCGGGAACTCAACGCGCCCATCACCCCCGCCGTGGCGGACTGCCTGTACACGGGCGTCTCCACGGACACGGGCTGTTTTCGCTACTCCAACGTGACCAGCGGCACGCTGCGCATCGCCGCCAAGCTACTCGATTACGGCGCACGCGCGGCGAAGCTCAATCAGCAATATTTTGAGACCAAGCGCAAGGCATATTTCGTGCTGGAGCGCATGGCATTGGAGACGTTGGAAGTGCTGGAGCGGGGCAAATACGCGGTGACCGCGCTGACGCGGGCGATGTATGACGAGTCGGGCGCAGGGGAAGACGAGGCCGAGAGCATCGCGGCGATTCCACGGCAGGTGGAGGGCGTGCTCATCGGCGCGACACTCAAGGAGCGCAAGCAGGGCGGATTCAAAGCGTCCCTGCGTTCGGTCGCGCCCGCGGACGTGAGCCGCGTGGCCGCGCAGCTGGGCGGCGGCGGACACCTCCGCGCAGCCGGCTGCACGCTGGAAACACCAGATTTGTCCGAAGCCAGAGCGCAACTACTCGCCGCCGTGCGCGAAGAGCTGGCGCGGGTGAAAGAGGAAAAGGCATAAAGGTATTGTGGCCGCGCTTTGCGCGGCCTGAATTTTGGAAAGATGAGGGGTTCTTATGAAAACGAAGTCAAAAAAAGTCAAATTCGTGTTGGCGGTTGCGCTGGCGGTTGTGGTGGTTGGGGTTGGGGCGGCTTTGTATTTTTCGGAGGATAAGGTTGTGCCGGAGGATGTAAAGAACGTGGCGACTGTCGTGGTTATCGCGGGGGAAGAGTACTTGTCGGACGAAACAAGTCTAGTGTTGCCCTATACGGGTCTGACAGATGGAGATGTTGAAATTATCGCCAATAGCTTTACTGATTTGGAACTGCTAGATATTTCAGACAATCCCAAGATTACGAATATTGCGCCGCTAGCTAAATTGAAAACGCTGAAAGACCTATCAGTCTACACCACGCAGGTTTCGGATGTTTCAGCAATCGGCGAACTGACGGAGCTAGAGAGTTTGGTTCTTGGAACCAGCAAAATACAGGACATAACCCCTTTGGCGAAGCTGAAAAATCTAACGTTTTTAACTCTTTACAATAAGGAAGTTTCAGATCTTTCCCCTCTGTCCAAGCTGACACAGTTAAAAACTTTACATGTAGGATCTGTATACACGAAGACACTTACAGATTTGCGCCCTTTGGCCGCCCTGACCAATCTTACCTATCTTGGTATAATTGAAGCTCCCGGCGTCAAAGACATTTCGCCTCTTGCTGACCTGAAAAACTTGGATGAATTGCATTTGTCAGACCTAAACATCAGCGATCTAAGTTCTATTGCTGGTCTAACAAGACTTAAGAAATTGTATTTATACAACAACAAAACCTCCGTCACCGACTGGTCGCCTGTGGCGCACGTGCCAGACGTTGACGGTCGCCCATAACCCACCCTAGGAGTCCCCCATGCAATACGATCTTTACGACTTTGACGGCACGGTTTACAGCAAGGAAACCGAGAGCCAGTTTTACCTTTACTGCCTGCTGCGGCGGCCATACATCTTGCCGCTGCTCCCCTTTCAGCTGCTGAGCCTGGTCTGCCGCTTCACCGCCCGCGCCCGTGCGCAGTGGATGGCGCGTTGGTTCTGCTTCCTGCGCTTCGTGGACGGTCCAAAGCTGGCCGCGCGATTTTGGGCGGCGCACAAACGCTACATCCGCCTCATCGACGACCCCGCTTCGCGCCCGCGCCCTGTCGCCATTTGTAGCACGACGCCCGTGTTTTTGCTCGCGCCCGTCTGCGCCATGTTTGGCGTGGACTGCGTCATCGGTACGGACATTGACCCGCGCACGGGACGCTCCACGGGGGACATCCTGCGCGGACAAGCCAAAGTGCCCGCGATTCACGCCGCACTGCCGGACGCACAGTTCGTCCGCGCGTACTCTGACCGCCCAGTGCTGGACGCGCCCATGCTCGCGCTGGCGCAGGAACAATATCAGGTACACAAAGATGGGTCACTTACACGGCTGTAGGCGACTGTTGTAGGGGCGCGCGCCCCTGCGCGCCCGCTGTCAGAAACATGAAGCCTGTAGGGGCGGCAATCTGCCGCCCGCTGAGTTTGTAGGAAGCAGCGGGCAGATTTTCGGGCGCAATTCTGCCCTCTGTCTTCTGATTTCTTCCCTCTGAAATGTGATGGAATTTATCGAAACTTGTATTCTTGCGGGATATCTGTTATAATACGCGCGAACAGCAAACGGAGGCGAGGCATCCAATGTCGAAAAAAACAGACACCCAAAGCATAAAAGAGCCCAAAAGCCGGAAAACACCCAAAGATTGGGCACGCGCTGTGCGCACATTTTTCCTGTCCATCCCCGGGAGAATCACGGCGTTCATCCAACCCAACGGCAAGTTCAGCAAGAAGAACATTGCCATTCTGGCCACGAGCATCTTGCTGGTGATTGCGCTGATTGTGGGCGCGGTCTTCGGCGGCATTGCGCTCTGGGGCAGCACGGACGATGACCCGTCCAACACCACGATTGAAGAGGAAGAGAACGACGACTTCCCCAGCGACAAGTACGGTCTGAGCGATGCGGGGAGCTTGAACGAGCTGCTCCGCGCGTGGGCGCAGACGGGCACACCTGTGCAACAGAACTACGTGATCAACGTGCTGCTCATCGGCGTGGACAGCCGCAAAGAGGGTGGCGAAGGGCGCAGTGACGCGATGATTTTGGTGTCTGTCAACAAACAGACGAAGAAAATCACGCTGGCATCCTTCCCCCGCGATAGCTACACCTATATGCAGATTAAGGGCGAGGATCGCTACGACAAAGTCAACCACTCTTATGTTTGGGGCGGCGCGGACGCGCTTGTGCCCACCCTTGAGAACGCCTACAAAATCAAGATCGATCACTGGGCGGCGGTGGATTTCGTCACGTTCAGCCGCGTGGTGGATATCCTCGGCGGCGTGAACATCACCGTCACCGAGGCGGAATCCAAAGAAGTCAACAACCACCCCAAAACCTATGGCAAAGTCACCCTGCCCTTTGGTGAAAACATCAAGCTCAACGGGCGGCAAGCCCTCACCTTCAGCCGCATTCGGCATTTGGGCAGCGACGTGGCACGCACCGAGCGTCAACGCAAAATGATCACCCAGCTCATCGGCAAGGCCAAGGGCGCGTCGCTGGATCAACTGACCAAAATCGCGGGGGAACTGCTCAAAAATGTGAAGACGGACATTGGTTTGGTGGACTTCACGGCGCTGGGCACGCAGGCACTGAGCGGCGGCTGGGCGGGCTTTGACATCGCTTCGTTGGAAGTGCCCGACAGCAGTTTGCGCCTGCCCACCCTCTTGCCGGGCACGTATGCCAACCCCAATCGCAACATTTCTGTGTACGTCATTGACTACCCGCGCGGCGCGTATGACCTGCAGATGCGGCTGTATGGGCAATCCAACATCGTCATTGACGAGAACACGCCCAATGCGCTGGCACTGCTCAGTCCCCCGCCGAAACCGACCAATCCGCCCACGGTGTATGTCCCGCGCACAGTTGCGCCCACTGTGCCCAACGTCAGCGCGGTCAAACCCAGTGCACCAGCACCCGCCAGCTCTGCCGTCAAGCCGTCCGCGACCACACCCGCGCAATCCACCACGCCGAGCGTCCCCGTCACAAAGCCGAGCACCGCGCCGACGATTCCGCCCGTCACCACAACGCCCACGAAACCCGCGACAGTGCCCAGCACCGCACCCGCTCCGTTGGGCTGAGCCATCGGTAGATTCTGCCAAACGGCGCATGTATTTTGTCGTGTTTCTCGTCCATGCTAAGGACAAACCAGTAGCAGGAGTGACGAGAAATGGATATGCAAGACGCGGCATGGCAACAGTTTATGCAAAGCGGCCAAGTGACGGATTATCTCCAGTATTGCAACGTGCGCAACATGGTCGTGGGCACGGCGCAGCACGTCAGGAAAGGCAAGCAGAATGCATCTCGACTGCCCCGGACTCGTTCTGGCGGCCAAGGATACGGCGGAAAATGACCGCTTGCTGACCATCCTCACGGCAGACGTGGGGGTGGTCACTGCGTTTGCCAACGGTGCGCGGCGGCGCAATTCCCGCCTACAGGCCGCCGTGCAGGCTCTGTGCTATGGCGATTTTTCCCTCTACCGCCGCCGGGATACTTACACCGTGGACGATGCACGCGCCCAAAACGTCTTCTTTGGTCTGCGTGCCGACCTGACCCGCCTCGCGCTAGCGCAATATTTCTGCGCACTGGCGACGGTTTTAGCACCCGCCGAACACGGCGGCGCGGACTTTTTGCAGCTACTCCTGCTCGCGCTGACCTGTCTGGATAAACAGCGGCACGCGCCGGTACTCATTAAACCCGCCGTGGAACTGCGCCTACTGTCCCTTGCGGGGTGGACACCCGATCTCTCCCGTTGCCGCGTCTGCGGCGCGGACACACTAGCGGGCGATTTTGTCACGCTGGATCTGCACGAAGGCAATTTCATCTGTGCGGACGAACCGCCGCAGGCGGGCGAGCGCATCGGGTTGGGCGTGCTTTCCGCCATGCGCCACATCTGCGACGCGCCCTTGCGGCGACTATTCGCCTTCACCCTGCCCGCGCCGAGCCTGGCGCGTCTGGGCGAAGTGTGCGAGGCACTGGTGCGCGTGCACATCCCAGAGCGTACCCGCGCGGTGTGGGACACGCTGGCGTTTTATCAGGAGCTGTGCTGAGCGGCAAAACTCTTGCGCAAATGCGCAAAACATGTTATAATATTCGGCGGAACAAAGTTGCGGGAGGGGACGAGCATGGACAGCTTTATGGGCGACATTTGGCCCATGGTGCAAAAGGCGCTCAAGGAGAGTGTGTCGGAGATCACCTATAGCGTGTGGCTTTCCGACTTGCATGTGCAGGAATTCGACGAAGACCATGCGGTTCTCTACACCAGCGCGTTCAAAAAACAGCTGATTGAGAAGAAATTTGCCGAGCAACTCGATGCCGCGTTCGCGCGCGTGTTGGGCTTTTCCATTCGTGTGAGCATCATCGCCGACCCCGCCGAAGCCACACCCAGCAAACCCGCGAAAACCGCCGCGCCACCCATGGTTTTGCAGACATTCGACAGCTTCGTCGTCGGCGATTCCAATAAGTTCGCCCACGCGGCGGCCGTCGCCGTGGCGGGGCGTCCGGGAGAAGTGTACAATCCGCTGTTCATTTGGGGGCACTCTGGCCTTGGCAAAACGCACTTGATGCAGGCAATTTTACACGAAATCCGCATCAAACGGCCGGACGTGCGCATGATTTCAACCACTGGCGAAGCCTTCGCCAACGAGCTCATCAGTCACATTTACGCGAAAAATATGGAAGCGTTTCACAATAAATTTCGCGGCGTAGATGTCTTGCTGGTCGATGACGTGCAGTTCATTGGCGGCAAGGAGAGCACGCAAGAGGAATTTTTTCACACATTCAACGAAATCACCAACAGCGGCGGACAAATCGCGCTGGTCAGTGACCGCCCACCCAAGGAGATCGCCACGCTCGATGAGCGACTGCGCACGCGCTTTGAAATGGGGCTCATTGCCGACATCGCGCCGCCCGATCTAGAGACCCGCACGGCCATTGTGCAACGCAAGGCGCGGGAAATCGGTGTGGACTTTCCGCCCGAAATCTGCACCTTCATTGCCGAAAAACTTCACGCCAATGTGCGGCAGTTGGAGGGCGCGGCGCGGAAACTCCACGCGCACCTTGTCCTCAGCGGGCGGGAACTGACACGGCAGACGGCAGAGCTGGCCATCCGCGATGTGCTGGAGGAATCCGCCCCGCCGGGCGTGACGGTGGAGCGCATTATTGAAGAAATTGCACGCGCCTATGGCGGTTCGCCTGAGATGATTCGTGGAAAAAAACGCGATGCCCGCACGGTGCTCATGCGTCAGGCGGCCATTTACTGTGCGCGACAGGCCACACCGCTTTCCATGCAGGAAATCGGCAAAGAGTTTGGCGGGCGCGACCACTCAACGGTCTTGCACTCGCTGAAAACCTGCGATTACGAAATGAAAAACAACGCCCAACTGCGAGCGGTGGTCAACGATGTGCTGAAGAATATTCGGGAGTGACGCGCCTCAACGCAAGGGCGCGAGCAACTCTTGCGCCATGTCGGGATTTTCCACGCGCATGAACATGCCGTCCTGTCCGCCGCCGTACCACACGATGATGCCATCCACGATGCAAAAGCGGCCACGGGCACTTTCTTTTTGTAGCACCTGCACCCCAGCGCCGCGCAACGTCTGTAGACAGGCCGTCTGCGCCTCGCCGCGCACGGGGCGCGTCACCACCACGGGGCGTGCGCCCTGCACTTTTGCCGTGGTCAGCCACGGCAAAAGCTGTGTGATTTGCGCCTCGCTGAGCGTTGGCGCGACGACGACAATGCCCTTTTTGGCGCCCTGTATGTCCCGCGCAAAAACGGGGGCGTAGGTGTCGGCGTCAAAAAACGTGCCGATTTTTTCCACGTTTTGCGCTTCCCGCGTGTGATATTGCATGGCGGCATAACCCGCCGCACGCTTGGCGTACATGCGCTCGAGCATCACAACCTGGGTGTCCACATAGTCGTAAATCATCACATCGCTTTTGCTCGGATGTGTGCGGTGCAGGCGACCGGCGTACTGCTGGAGCGTGCCTTTCCATGCAATAGGCGTGGCCAAAAACAGCGTATCCAGGCGCGGCTCATCGAAGCCCTCGCCCACAAATTGCCCAGTGGCCACCAAACAAAACGGCTCGCCGTCTGGAATCGCTTGTAGTCGCTCCACGGCCTCGCGCTTTTCTTTGGCACTCGCCTTGCCCGTCAGTTCAATCACATTGTCACAAAAAGCGGAAATCATCGTGGAAAGCGCGTGCACGTGCGCCACAGATTTGCTCAAGACAAGCGGCGTGCGCCCCTCCGCTAGCGCGGCGCAGACATCCGACACAATCAACTTATTGCGCACCGGGTCATCGGCCAGCGCGTTATACAGCTGCGCAATTTTCAGGTCGTTCGGGTTCATGTGCAGCGGCACTTGAAACGCCGTAAAGCGCGGCACAAGAAAACGCGCAAGCCCCGTGATTTCCGCCTGCTTGGCCGCATTGACACGGTGACGAATGGGACCACATTGCATGAAGATGATGGGCGTCAGACCGTCCGAACGCGCGGGTGTGGCCGATAGGCCATAGACGTGGCGTGCCGTCACAGCACCCAGAATACGCTCGAAACTCACAGCGGAAACATGGTGGCATTCGTCCACAATCACCATGCCATAATCGCGCACAAGCCCCTTCACCTCGTCGCCCTCGGCCAGCGACTGCATCACCGCAATATCCACCTTGCCGTAGAGCGCATTTTTGCCGCCGCCCAGCTGTCCAATGTGGCTCGGGCGTTTGCGCGGCACGATGGGCAAGGGCTCGTCGAAAACCAAAAAGCTCTCCAACGCCTTTTTCCACTGGTTCAGCAATGCCGTGGTGTGCACCAAAATCAGCGTGTTGACCTGCCGTTGGGCGATGAGATACGCGCCCACCACCGTTTTGCCAAAGGCCGTGGTGGCACTGAGCACGCCATTTTCGTGCCGGAGCATGGCCGCCGCCGCCGGCGTTTGTTCCGGGCGCAGCTCGCCACTGAACGTCACATTTACATGCCGCCCATCCGTGCGTTTATCCAACAGACTGTAGGGCGCGTGCGCCTCGTCCAGCAGGGCGCACAAATCCTGTGCACAGCCCCGCGGGAGGAGCAGGTAGTCCGCTGTCTCGTCTGCGCAGCAGACGATGCGTGGCAGTGTGCCCACCGTGGGCAAGCGCATGGCCACCGCCTTCGCCCACGCCGGATTGCGGAACGCCGCCAACCGCTTGATGCGCCCCAGCGCTCGCTCGCTCACGCCCCCTTTGGGGATGTAGAGCCGATTGGCGTGCACGATCTCCAGCGCGGCGGGGAAGTCGGCGGGCGTCAGGGGGGGCGGCGGGGGGGCGGCTTCCCACGGGGTTTTGTCCTCTGGGTCGGGACTGAGAACGCCCAGTTCTGATCCGCCGATTTTGCGAATCACCTCCTGCACATCGTCTGGGCTGAGTCGCTCAACGCGTGACAAATAGTCCCACTGATCGGGGTATGCTTCGAGATTGTCATCCACAAACAAGCTATTGCCCGCTTTGCGCATTTTGCCTTGGAGTGGCAACGCGATCAGGTTGCCCAAACCGCCGCGGGGCACGCTGTCCTGGTTGGGGAAGAGGCGGTCGTAGCTCTCGAACGGGATCTCGTGCCGCTTGCCCATGGCAAACGTGAGCAGGGCTGAGCCAAAACGCCGCGCTTGCACCGCCGGGATTTTCTCGTCAAAAAAGAACCACACATGCGCCCCGTTGCCCGAACGCGAACGCTCCACCGCTGGGTGCAGTTCCAGCTCCTCGCAGGCCAAACGAAAGGCGGCCACGTCTTTTTTCCACGCGGATTTGTCGAAATCCAGCGCAAGAAAGTGGCAACAGTCGTCCAGCGTTAAGGGGTAGATGCCGACAACGTCTGCGCCGATGGGGCTTTTACCCGCTAGGTGGTCGTAGAGCACTTTTTCGCTCAGACGCATGAAGCTGCGGTGGGGGCACTCGGCACAACGGTGTGCTTTTTTGTCGCACAGCCCCCGCACCCATTCGTTGCGGCAGACCGGCGCGTAGCCGCTTTTGCCCGTGCGTTGGTTCTCCCAGCGTTTGGCGTACACGTCTTCGCGCCCACGAAACAAGCCCATAAAGAGGGCGACTTTCTCGTCCGTACTGCTTTTGTTGGTGACCATGCGCCCTCCTTTCGGTGTTCTCGACAGAATCTCTGTAAAGCTATTGAGCTTTACACGTGGTCAGCACGTACCCGTCGCGCGTCTGCGTCTCAAAGCGCAGATTCGGCAACACAAGCACCGAAAACGATGCCAGCGGGCGGCTGAGCCCGTCCCCCGTGTACTTCAGATACGCCTCTTTCTGCGTCCAGATCTGAAAAAAACGCTGGGCATCCTCCCCCACGAACGCGGCCTCGTCCGGAGCGAAATTGCGCCGCGCAATGCGAAAATCTGGCGCACGCAGTCGCTCCACGTCCACACCAATGGGGGTGTCGCTCACCGCCAACGCCAACGCCGCGCCGCTGTGGGACAGGTTGAAGTGAAAGCCCGGCGCGTCGACAAAATAGGGCTTGCCGTGGGGTTCGCGCCGACAGTCCAGCGCATCGGCGGGGTGACCCGTGTGCTGGGCACACAGTGCCCGCGCGAGGGCGTACCCACGCGCGGAAAGCGTTTTGGTGTCTGCACCGGGGTACAGCTCGAAGAGCAGACGCTGCATCAGTGCCTGATGAGCCGGAGGAGCTCCCGCAACTTGGGTGGCTTGCCATAAAGTAGCACACCCACGCGGTAGATGGCTGTGGCCAATAGTCCCACGCCCACGATGGACGCCACGAGAATTGCCAGCGAGAGCGCGACTTCCCACGGCGCGGCCAAATTGGTGCTCATGCGGATGAACATGGCCAAGGGTGAAGTGAACGGCAGGTAGGAGAGCACCTTCATGAAGGCGGAATCCGTGTAGTTGAAGACGGTGGAGAAATAGCAGGCGTAAAACGCGGCGAGCACCGACATAGTGACGGGCATCATGGTGCTTTGCAGATCCTCCGTGCGACTCACGAGACTCCCCAGCGCCCCGAAGAGGAAGCTATAGAGCAGGTAGCCCAGGACGAAGAAAATCACGACAAAGAGTAGTAGAGTGCCATTTCCGCTCACAAACAAGGAGGAGACGGACGGCGTGTTGTCCCAATACGCGCCAGAGAGCTTGTAGCCCGCCAGCGCGGTCAGAATCCACAGGAGCAGTTGCGCGAGGCCGGCACAGCCCACGCCGAGCACCTTGCCGAAAATCAGTGCGCTCGGCCGGGCGGCGGTGACGAGCAATTCCATGGCACGGCTGGATTTTTCCGTGGCCACAGAGCCCGCGACGATGCCGCCGTAGATCATGATGGTGATCATCATCAGCACGTTCAGGAGCATGGTGTAGCCCGACGTGTTGCTGCCATCGTTTTTGGTGGCAACGAGGGTTTGTTCGGTCTGCGCCGTCAGGATGGCCTGCGCCTGCTGGGCGGTCGCGCCAATTTCGGCGAGCTGTGCGCTCTGGTAAACGCCCAAAATCACAGCATCAATCTGATAGGGCGTCAGATCCGTCATGCCCGCCTGCTGCGTATAGAAGGTATAGTGCAGCGCATCGGCGAAGTAGAGGGCGTAGTCCACCTCGCCGCGCGTAACCGCGTCCAAAAGATCCGCTTCGCTCGCCTGCGCCTCCAAGAGCACCGTCCCAAAGGACAATTGCGCCTGCAACGCCGCCTGCAGCGTTTCGGGCTGTTCCAGATGGGCGATGCGCAGCGTTTTGTCGCTGTAATCCGTGGCGATGAGGTTGTTCATCAGTTCGTCCAGACCGCCGCCCGGCTGCATGGGTTCGGCGGTTTTGCCCAGCAGCGCGGGGAAGCCCAGCCCCACGAGGAACGCCAGCGCGAAGAGAATGGTGGTGAAGATATACGCTCCGGACTTGGCCGTGGTCTTGAATTCGTGCCGAAACACAGGGAAAAACTGCCTCATGCCGCGCCTCCTTTGTCGGTAGTGGTGTCCACGAAAATGTCTTGCAACGTGGGTTCCCACACAGCGAACGAATCGATGTCAAAGCCCTGCTCGCTGAGCACCGAGAGCAGAATGGCCTTGTCTTCGGGCGCACGAAGCTGTGCGTGGACGCTCTCGCCCTCGGCCTGTAGCGACTGCGTGGCGGCCTGCACGGCCGCACTCTGGGCGATGGCCGCCGCCTGCGGGGAGCGTAGCACGATGCGGGCGCGGTCATACCCGCGCTTGATCTGCTGGATCTGCCCGGTACGCGCAATCGCGCCGTGATTGAGAATGGCAATCTCTTGGCAAAACTCCTCAATGTAGTTCATCTGGTGCGACGAGAAGAAGACCAGCGCCCCTTTGCCGACCAGTTCCCGCACCAGATCTTCCAGTAGCATGGCGTTGACGGGGTCAAGCCCGCTGAAGGGCTCATCGAGCACCACCAGCTCCGGCTCGGCGATGAGCGTGGCGACAAACTGGATTTTCTGCTGATTGCCCTTGCTGAGCGTCTGGAGCTTTTTCTTGGCCGTGTCGCCCATCTCTAGGCGCTCGAGCAAGCGCAGGGCATTTTTTCGCGCCGCCGGGGTCTTCAGCCCCGCCAGCTGACCGAAATAGATCAGCTGTTCCAGCACCGTTTTTTTCGGGTACATCCCCCGCTCTTCGGGCAGGTAGCCCGTGCGCAGCATCCCCCGCCGCAGGGGCACGCCGTCCAGGAGCACCTGCCCCTCATCTGGGCGAAACACCTCCATGACGATGCGGATCATGGTGGTTTTGCCCGCGCCGTTGCGTCCGAGCACCCCGAATGCGTGCCCGCTTTCCGCCCGTAGGTTGATGCCGCGCAGGACGTGGTTTGTCCCAAAGGACTTGTGAATGTTTTGCAGTTCCAAAATCACAGGTTTTTCCTCCTAAATAAAACTGTTTTCCACAGTAATCACGCAGTTGTAGCGCGGATCGAGTGCCGAAATCCCCGTGCAGAGGGTCTGCTCCAGATCGCGTGCCTTTTCTGGTTTCGTGTCGTGGGGGACGACCAAATCGAAGATGAGGTTGATGCGCTTTTCGCCATCGACCACGCGAAAGTCGTGGAGCGACAGCGTGGGATCGGTCGCTTTCACGAGTGCTTTCACGGCATCGTAGATCGCGGAGATACGCGCGTCGTGCAGGGCGATGGGGTCCATATGGAGCACAAAGGGAATGGCGAGCACATCGAAAATGCGCTTTTCGGCGGCGTCCACGTGCTCGTGGCTGATCATCACGTCCACGTCGGCGGGCACTTCCGCGTGGGCAGAGCCGAAAATCCGCCCCGGGCCATAGTTGTGCAGCATCATGTCGTGCACGCCCACGATGCCCTCGCTCTGAATCAGAATGTCGTGGATACGCTGGGGCAAATCGCCGCTGGGACGCTCGCCCACCAGCGTGCCCAGTGTCTCCAAGAGCATTTTGCCGCCGCTCCAAAAGATAAACAAGGCCACCACCGCGCCAAAATAGCCATCGAGCGGCACGCCCGTAAAGCGTGCGAGCACGAGCGAGAGCAAGGTCACGCCAGAGCAGAGCGTATCGGAAAAGCTGTCCTGCGCGGCGGCCAAAAGCGCGGGGGCATCCGTGCGTTTGCCCAGCCTGCGGTAGAAAAATCCCAGCCCAACCTTGCAGAAAATTGACCCGGCCACGATGCCCACGGGCACCCAGCCAAAGCTGACGGGCGTGGGGGCGAAGATGCGCTCAAGCGAGTTGCGCCCCATTTGCCAGCCCATAAAGAGCACCAGCACGCTGAAAAACACCGTCACCAGATATTCCATGCGCCCGTGACCAAAGGGGTGTTCGGCATCGGCACTCTTGCCGGCCATTTTTGTGCCCACGGCGGAAATCAGGGCACTGCCCGCGTCGGTGAGGTTGTTCATCGCGTCCGCTGTCACGGCAACGGAGTGGCTCAGATTGCCCGCAATGAACTTGCCGACCGCCAGCGCAAGGTTCACCACTGCACCCAAAGCACTGCCCATCACGCCAATGCGCGTGCGAGCGGCAGGGGTGATTTCCTCCGCCGATGATCCGGCGATTAAACAACGAAACAACGATAGCATAGAGATAGTATAACACAGCTGCGCTGTATTTTATTTCCAAATTAGAAAGTTCGAACAATTGTTTTTCTGCTGGGAACGGCGCAGTTAACACAACGGGCGACCGAGGACGGTCGCCCCTACGGGCAATTGTTCATTGTTCATTGGTTTCCCCCCGCACTGGCCGTATAACGTGGTTGACCGCGACGCTCACGGCGATGCCCAGAGCCGTGTCTAGGATGCGATTGAGGGCGTAGAGGTACGGCAGTTCGCGCTCGTTCGCGCCCACCAGCAGGATGATGAACGTCACCGCGCAGATGGCGCAAGCGTCGCGGCGGTCGAGCAGGAGCATCAGCCAGATGACCAGCATACAGCCCACCAGCAGGAACAAAATGTTCAGCCGCCCGCCCCAGACGTGCGCACTGATCCACATGAAGCCCAGCCCCACCGCGCCGCCCACCGCCGTGCCCAGCAGTCGCCCGCCGCCGCTGTGCAGGGAGTGCGCGACGGTCTGTTGCATACAGATCACCGCCGCCACGCAGGCGAACAGGGGCTCTTGCATGGTGAGGAATGCCCCCACGGACGCGACAAAGCCCGTGCCGTGCGTCACCAGCGCTTGCCCCAGCGCCGCCAGCCCGAGGAACAGCAAGAGACACACCGTCACAGCCAAGGCGGTTTTGACCGTGCGCATACCGAGTTTGGGGATTTTTGTTTTCATGTCCTATAGTATACTAAAAAATGTGCGAAAGTGCAAACGGGCGCGAAGCGCAATTAACAAAGAACAATTGTCTGTAGGGGCGACCGTCCCTACATATAAACAACGCAGATTGTCCATGCCTCACCCGCCTCACGCCTGTATCCTCAGTCCTCATGCCTCACACGTTGCCAATAGGCGGCCGCGGCTTGCTCGATTTTGTTTTCGCCGGGGTGATAATATTGCGTGCCCAACAGCTCGTCCGGCAGATATTGCTGCGCTGTCCAGTGGTCGGGGAAGTCGTGGGGATAGACGTAGTGCTGGCCGTGCTGCTCGCGCTCCGCGCCGTCGGCATGGACGTTCTGCAAGTTGCGCGGCACAACGCCGCCTTTGCCCGCCCGCACGTCCGCCAGCGCGGCATCGATGGCCAGATACGCGCTGTTACTCTTGGGGGCTGTGGCCACCAGCACCACGGCGTCCGCCAGCGGAATACGCGCCTCTGGCAAGCCGACCGCCTGCGCGATTTCGCACGCGGCACGCACGATGGGGATGATCTGCGGATATGCCAGGCCCACGTCCTCACAGGCGCAGACCATCAGTCGGCGGATTGCGGAGGGCAGATCGCCCGCCTCCAGCAAGCGTGCCAGATAGTGCAGAGCCGCGTCCGGGTCAGAGCCGCGCAAGCTCTTTTGGTACGCCGAAACGGCGTCGTAGTGCCCGTCGCCATCCTTATCGTAGCGCAGGGCGGATTTTTGCGTCAGCGACTGCGCGAGCTCCAGCGTGATGGGGCGCGGCGCGTCCCCGCGCATTTGCCCAGTCGCCAAAAAGCACAGCTCCGTAGCGTTGAGCGCCTTGCGCACATCGCCGCCACAGGCAGTGGCAATATGCGCCACAACCCCCGGCGCAATGTCCGCTTTCGTGGCGGATTCCTCCGCCAGGCACGCAAAGCCGCGCTCCACCACGGGCGCGATGTCCTCGGGCGTCAGCGGGCGGAACTCAAACACCGTGGCACGGCTGAGCAGGGCGTGGTAGATATAGAAAAACGGGTTCTCGGTGGTGGAGGCAATGAGCGTGATGCTGCCTTTTTCCAGATGCTCCAGCAGGGTCTGCTGCTGCTTTTTGTTCAGGTACTGGATTTCGTCCAGATAGAGCAAAATGCCGCCGGGCGCGAGCAAGGTATCGAGCTTGGCGACCGCCGCCTTGATGTCCGCCGTGCCCGCCGTTGTGCCGTTGAGTTTGATGAGCAGGCGGTCAGTGCGCTTGGCGATGATGTTGGCCAGCGTCGTTTTGCCGATGCCGGGCGGCCCATAGAAAATCAGGTTGGGGATTTGCCCGGAAAGGATGATGTTGCGCAACGGTCGCCCTTCGCCCAACAGCAACGGCTGTCCGGCGACTTCGTCGAGGGACTGGGGGCGCAGGCGTTCGGCTAAAGGCGGCATGGCAAACTCCGTGAGCTTTCGTTGCCCATAGTATAGCACATTTGTGCGCTGTGTGCAAATGGAGGGATGAGGATTCAGGATACAGGCGTGAGGCCTGTAGGGGCGGCAACCTGCCGCTGTTAAGACGGCAGATGTCAGAGGACAGATCTTTAGGCGCAATTCTGTCCTCTTCAAGGTCAGCGGGCGCGCAGGGGCGCGCGCCCCTACATCGGACGGCATCCGTAGTTTTGGGCGTACGGATCACGCTACCCTATTTTCTATGTCGGGCGGAAGTTCTCGCACGTGATATAAACAAACAAAAAGACGATAAACAAAACCCAAAATGCTACAAGATTGTTACCCAGAAAATCCCATCTAGCCCTTGTAAACGCAGCGTTTTTATGCTATACTGTGGGCAAAGACCATCTCACGAGGAGGCTCTCCATGAAAAAGACATGCTCCACCCTGCTCGCGCTGGCACTTGTGCTGACGCTCACGCTCTCGGCTTTTGCCGCCGCGCCCGTCGATTACCCAGACGGCAGCGACAGCGCATCCATTGTTGAAACTTTTGTGGGCACGCTTTCGGCACTGAGCACGGCGCGGAAAAATCCCCCCGCCGACCCTCAAGCCGCCGCCGCCGCGTTGGCCGCGCAGGCGCAGTACACACTCTACACACTGGCGGACGGCAAAAAGAGCGTGACCATTGCCTTCCGCGCGGACACGCCAGAGGCCGCGGCGCTACTGGATTCCGCCACATTGCAGGCCTTTGCGCACGCGCTGGCGGAGGCGCAGAAAAACTACGGCGACGCCGACACCGTCTACATGACGCAGACCCATATCGCAGGCGAAGCGCGTCTGCACATTGCCGGCTACTGGTTTACGCGCCTGCTGGGCGGTGCGCGTGGACTGCTCAAGGCGAACTACGAGGACTTCCGCGTGGCCGACCTGAATGTGGATGAGGATCGCCTGCCGTGGTGGATGTTCATCGCCGCCGGACTCTTTTGATCAAGAGGTGATTGCCCATGAAAACGCGCATGAAATGGATGCAAAAGCTCATTCTCGTGCTGGGTCTGGCGCTCACTGTGGCGACATTGTGGCCAGCTGTTGCTGGCTCTGCGTCCAAATCGATTAAGATTGTCACAGACGAGCTGTCCGCGCATGGGGTGTCCACGGATGCCTGCGTCTGCGTGACACTACGTGGCAACGCCGTGAAAAAGCCGCTGGCCGATGCGCCCGACGACACGGACGCACCCTATTGGACGGCGCTGTACTACCCGCCGGACTTCCTGACCAGCGACGCGGGGGTGGCGCAGGTGTACTTTGCGCACCTCAATCGCGGGCGGACAAAGTTGCTCCGCGCCGGGGAGGGACAAATTGCGGTCGCCGCGCTGAGCGATGCCCTGCAAAATGGCGGCACGGATCTCGTGCGCCTCACGTCCCTCTTCTTGCCCGACGGCCAAGTGCGCGAAATCTACGCCAGCCAAGTGATGACGACCCTCGCCACGCTCGACCCCGCCACCGGCCAGCGCAGCGACAGCGCACGCATCCTGACGGTGCGCGGCAACACCAGCCTCTCGTTCACCGTAGAGGGCAAGCGTGCGCAATACACCCTGACGGGCGGCGCGTGGACGGACAAAGACGGTGCAGTCCTGCGCGTAGATCCGTGGACGTTTTTGCCGCTCTGAATACGCAAAATGTACGCCCCCGCCGCAGAATAGTGATTATTCTTACACAAAGAAGGTGATTCTATGTGGTCAAGCCTCATAATCTCAACAGCCTTAAAAACACTTGCTGAAATATTTGCTGCGTATGGAATTGGTAAAGGACTTGACGCTCTCGCAGAAAAAATGAAAAGAAATACGTGGGAATGGCAATTAATTAAAGCTATGGAAGAAACATGTAAAAGCTACACTTGGGACTATGACTCTAAACGGATAAGTATAGTTGCGCAAAATCAACAAGCTCCGCAGAGCTCAACGAACTTCCTGCGAGCTTTACTCTCTGATATGATAGGACATGACGTTACCGAAAATGAATTATCGCAATGGCTTCGCACTTTTAGTGGCGTGGTTGCAAACATGCGTTTTGTTGCGCTCCGAGATTACCTTCAGTTGAATTTCACAACCACTTATCCACTGATTTCTGCATTTTCTGCTGAAAAACCGATTGATTCAGCTGTTTTCCCATCGAATGCTCCACAAAATAATCTGAACCTTTTCTTTTCTGTGCAAACGTTCTTAGCATATCATATTAACGAAAATTACTATGGCGGCGTACATTTCGTTTGGTGCGCAGATAGTTTTGATGATAAAGAACTCCCACCTTTTGCAAATCCCAAAAGCATTTACCACTCTTTGATTAATACCAAGGACAAATACAGCCGGAGTATTAATGAAAAAATGAAAGGCATTCTGGCGGGTGCCGCCCAGATGTATGCCAAAGGAAAAATTAATAAAAAAGAGCTGAAAGAGATAATAGATATTGTAAATCGTGCACCCGTGCACCATTTTCGTCCCGTTTTATATCTGATTCACAAGTTACTCATTCAACCCGAGAGAATTGACACCGTTGTCTCTTATCGTAACAACATTCATATTATCGCTGACCTAAGTTCCAATGAGTGCGAGATGTTAGAACTATGACATGTTATTCGAAGAACTAATCAAGATATACACTACTGAGAATTGATATGCTTTGCGCCACATAAAAAACAGGCGCAAGGTTTCCCCTGCGCCCGCCAACGTGTTTACTGCCCGCGCTCCTGCTCTAGGATTGCCTTGACTTTAATGGGCAGGCCGAACAGGTTGATGAAGCCGGCGCTGTCGTTCTGGTCGTAGACTTCGTCCTCGTCAAAGGTGGCGAAGGCCTCGCTGTAGAGCGAGTAGGGACTGGTCACGCCAGCGTTGAAAATCCCGCCTTTATAGAGTTTTAGGCGCACATCGCCCGTGACGGTCTCTTGCGTTTTGTCCACAAACGCATCCATGGCACTGCGCAGGGGCGTGAACCACTGGCCAAAGTACACAAGCTCCGCATAGCGCAGGGCGAGCTGCTCTTTGTAGTGCTGGGTATCGCGGTCGAGTGTGATGGTTTCGAGCACGTCGTGGGCGCGGTACAGAATCGCCCCGGCGGGGTTTTCGTACACGCCACGCGATTTCATGCCCACAAGGCGGTTTTCCACCAGATCGTCGATCCCCACGCCGTGGCGACCGCCAATCTCGTTGAGCTTCGCGATGAGCGCCACGCCGCCCAGCGTCTCGCCGTCCAGCGCGGTGGGAATGCCCTTCTCAAAGTGGACGGTGACGTACTCCGCCGCGTCGGGCGCAAGCTCTGGCGCAACGCCCAGTTCCAGAAAGCCGGGCTTGGTGTACTGCGGCTCGTTGGCAGGGTCTTCCAAATCCAGCCCCTCGTGGCTCAGATGCCAGAGGTTTTTGTCTTTGGAGTAGTTGGTCTCCCGGTTGATCTTCAGCGGGATGTCGTGCGCCTCGGCGTAAGCAATCTCGTCCTCACGGCTCTTGAGATCCCACACGCGCCACGGGGCGATGATCTTCATGCCCGGCGCAAACGCCTTGATGGTCAGTTCAAAGCGCACTTGGTCGTTGCCCTTGCCTGTGCAGCCGTGACAAATGGCGTCCGCGCCCTCCGCCAGCGCGATTTCCACGATGCGCTTGGCGATGATGGGGCGCGCGAAGCTCGTGCCCAGCAGGTAGTCGCGCTCATAGCGCGCGCCCGCCTTGAGCGTCGGGAAGATGTAATCCTCCACAAAAGTCTGCTTGAGGTCTTCAATGTAGAGCTTGCTTGCGCCGGTTTTGATGGCCTTTTCTTCCAGACCGTCCAGCTCCGTGCCCTGCCCCACGTCACCGCTCACAGCGATGACCTCGCAACCGGGGTAGTTCTCCTTGAGCCACGGGATGATGATGGACGTATCCAGCCCACCGGAATACGCCAGCACGATTTTCTTGATGTCCGCCATAATGCAAAACTCCTTGTTCACAGATGGTGGTTAGTATACCAGATTTTCGCGAAAAATGCAATTGCCGGCTAGCGCAATGAACAATTAACAAAGAACAATGAACAATTATTCGCAACGGGCGGCAACTTGCCGCCCCACAACAATTGTTCATTGTTCATTGTTCATTACATTCACGCCGTCATTCCGCCGCCGGCTCTTCTTCCTCAAACATTTCTAGCATGGTGCAGCCCAACACTTCGGCCAGCGCCCGTAGCTCATAATCGGCCACAGAACGTATCTGTCCCTCGATTTTTGAGAGACCGCTGGAATTGAGATCAATTCCCATAATCTGCAGTTGGCTGAGTAGGTCTTTCTGCTTAATATTCAGCTCTTTGCGACGCCTAGCAACAAAAGCGCCCACAATATTGCGGTCTCCAGTGGAGAGTTTTCGCACGCGCACTTTTACCTCCTGACAGGGTGAGTATGATAACTCCTAAAATGAGAAATGGTGAGCAGAGGATGCAGGAATGAGAGGGGTCATCTATTAGTATACCACATTTTTTTTTCTTGTCAAGCATTATGAACAAAATAGACCGTTTGTTCTGAAAAAGTTAACAAAAAAACGTTGAAATGTTATCACTCTTGGGGCATAATCGGTTGTCGGGTACACATTTGGGGATACGCACAACGCTTCGCGCCTGCATCCTCACGCCTCATCCCTCAATGCCCTCATTCTTCGAACGGGTATTTTAGCCCCATTTGGCGGCGGCATTCGTCTAGTATGCCCATGATTTCCACTGTGTTTTCCAGCGGCACATAGCGGCTCTCCGTCTGCCCCTGCCGGATTTCGTCGGCCACCACGCTGAATTCGTTGCCGTAGCCGCCATCGCCCTTGAAGCGCGTCTTGCGCCGACCTTGCACGAGCGTGGCTTTGTTGGTGCAGTGGAAAAACGGACAGCGGATTTCCCCCTGCGTCCCCGTGATGATCAGCTTTTCCGAGATGTCTCGCGTGAGCGAAATGGTCACGGGCACGCGCAGTCCATTCGCGTAGTCCAGCGTGACGACTTCGTCCACGTCCGCGCCGTCCCGCAACGTGCCTTTGCAGGTGACGTGCTCCGGCTTGCCCAGCAGGTTGTAGAGGTAGGTCAGCGGGTAGACGCCGATATCCAGCAGTGCGCCGCCGGCGGTGTTGGGGTTATAGACGCGGTCGGCAGAGCGCGGAATGCGCGTGCAAAAGCTGATTTGGATGTTTTTGATCTCGCCGATCTCCCCGCACCAAGCCTTCACCTGCCGCGCCACGGGGGAATACCACGTCCACATGGCCTCGGCCAGATAGACGCCCTTTTCCCGTGCCAGCGCCACCAGCTCCTGCGCCTGTGCACGGGTGACGGTGAAGGCCTTCTCCACCAACACGGGCTTGCCCAGCAGGAGGCACTCCCGCGCGGCGGCGTAGTGGTGGTTGTGCGTGGTGGCGATGTAGACACCCTGCACGTCGGGTCTGTCGACCGCCTGTGCAATCGTTGCGCAGGGCACAGCGCCGAACTTTTTGCCAAACTCCGCCGCCCTTTGTGGATTACGATTCCAGACGGACACAATGCGGTGTTGTCCGGTTTTCAGGATCTGTTTTGCGGTGCTGCGGGCAATCCCGCCCGCGCCGATGTAAGCCCAATTGAATTTCTCGCGCATATTCGCACTCCTTACTAGATGCTAAGCAAATAATTGTACATTGTAAATTGTTCATTGTTCATTGAATTACAGCCATTCGCCGAATAGCTTCACGTAGATTTTCTTCACCACTTGGGTGGAGACGCAGTAGCCCGCCAAAAGCGCCAGCAGCCACGGCAGGAACAGCAGCGGCAGGCGTGCCATGTCGAGCCCCACGGCCAAGCCGCTGAAGCCCACCAGCAGGGTCACCGCCGCCACAATCAGCGTGGGCAACCACAGCGCAAGACTGGGCTTGCTCTGCAAAAACGGCACTTTCGCGGTGCGGATCATGTGGATAATGAGCACCTGCGAGACCGTCCCGAACACAAACCAACCGCATTGGAAGAGCGGCGCGTTTTCCAGCCCGTTGGCCTGAATGACCCACCACATAATCGCGAAGCACAGAATGTCGAACACGGAGCTGAGCGGGCCCATGAACGCCATGAAGGACTTGATGGATTTCGTCTCCCACTTGCGCGGTTTTTTCAGGTATTCCGCATCCACGCGGTCAAAGGGCATCCCCATCTGCGAAAAGTCGCACAGCAGGTTTTGCGTGAGGATCTGCACGGAGAGCATGGGCAAAAACGGCAGGAAAATGCTGGCCACCATCACGGAAATCATGTTGCCAAAGTTGCCGCTGGCCGCCATTTTGATGTACTTGACGATGTTGCCAAAGGTGCGCCGCCCCTCCAGCACGCCCGCTTCCAGCACCATCAGGTCTTTTTGCAGCAGGATGATGTCGGCGGTCTCTTTGGCGATATCCACCGCACTGTCGACCGAAATGCCCACGTCCGCTTGGTGTAGCGGCGGCGCGTCGTTGATGCCGTCGCCCATGTACCCCACCGTGTGCCCGTTGGTCTGTAGCGCCTTGACCACGCGCTCTTTTTGCGCAGGCGAGAGCTTGGCGTAAAGGTCGCAGGTCTCTACAGCCGCCTGAAGCTGTTCATCGTCCAGGAGCGCCACGTCCTTGCCCGTGAGCACCTGCTCGGTGCGCACGCCCACCTTGCCGCAGACTTTGATGGCCACGCCCTCGCTGTCCCCCGTGAGGACGACCGTGCGCACGCCGTGCTCCCGCAGGGCGGCAATGGCCGTTTTCGCGCTCTCTTTGGGGGGATCGAGGAAGCCGACAAAGCCGATGAGCACCATCTCGCTCTCGTCCGCCACGCTAAACGCGCCCGAGCCGGGCACGGCGTTTTTCTGCGCCACGGCAATCATCCGCAGACCGTCGGCGTTGTGTTTTTCGTAGGTCTCCAGCGCGATGCGGCGGTTTTCGTCATCCAACGGCAGAATCTGGCCGCGCATCTCGGCCAGCGTGCAGGTGGCCAGCACTTCCTCCACCGCGCCCTTGGTGATGAGCTGACGCTTGCCCGTTTCGTCCTCGAGCACCACGCTCATGCGGCGGCGGGCAAAGTCAAAGGGGATTTCGTCCACGCGGGTGAAACGCTCCAGCTCCGGCGCAAAGCCGTTTTCCTGCGCACGGTTGATGATGGCCAAATCGATCAGATTTTTCAGCCCCGTTTGGAAGGTGCTGTTGCGGTAGGCGTGGCTGAGCACGCGCGTGTCGTCCTCGCCGTAAGGGTTCAGGTAGCGCTCCAGCACAATCTTGTCTTCGGTGAGCGTGCCCGTTTTGTCGGTGCACAGCACGTCCATTTCGCCAAAGGTCTGAATCGCGCCCAGCGTCTTGACGATCACCTTGTGTTTGGACATAGAGACCGCGCCCTTGGCCAGCGTGGAGGTCATGATGACCGGGAGCATCTCCGGCGTGAGCCCCACCGCGATGGAGATGGCAAAGAGCAGCGCCTCCATCCAGTCGCCCTTGGTGAAGCCGTTGATGAGCAGCACCACGGGCACCATCACCAGCATCAAGCGAATGAGTAGGCCACTCACGGAATCCACGCCGCGCTCAAAGCTGTTCTTCGCGCGGTCGCCAGAGAGCGACTTGGCCATAGAGCCAAAATAGGTGTCGTTGCCCGTGGCCAGCGCAATGGCCGTGGCCGAGCCGCTGACGATGTTCGAGCCCATGAAGCCGATGTTGGGCAGATCCGTCAGGGCATCGTCTGGCTGTTCACTGATGCTGGAAAATTTCTCAACGGGGTTGGATTCGCCCGTCAGCGCGGCCTGCGCCACGAAGGTGTCTTTCGTGGTCAAAAAGCGCACGTCGGCGGGGATCATGTCGCCCGCAGAGAGCTTGACGATGTCGCCGGGGACGACTTCGTCCATGGCGATTTCGGTGCGCTTGCCGTCCCGCCAAACGTCCGCCTTGTTGGAGATCATCTTCGAGAGGCTCTCGGCGGCGGAATTGGAGCGCTGGCTCTGGATGAACGCCACTGTGCTCGAGAGCAGCACCAGTGCCAAAATGATGCCCACCGTCAGCCAGTCCGGCCGGGAGGAGGACATAACGTCCGTGAACACCGTGATGCCCGCGATGATGAGCAGCACGATGTTGAACGGGTTGATGACGGCCTCGCGCAGGCGGTGGAGCACGCCGTGCTGTTGCCCGGCAGTGATAACGTTTTTGCCGTACTCGTCCTGAAATTCCTCCGCCTGCTCGCTGGTCAGCCCCCCCGGCATGGTGGAGAGCGCCGCGTACAGCGCGGACATGTCTTCAAACGCGAACGAGCGCAAACGGCTTTCGCTCTCGTTTTTGTTTTGGCGGATTTTGTTTTCTTTGTTGAAGAATTTCAACTTCATGGCATACCTCCTCTAGCGGCCGAGCGATGAACTGGGACTATTATACCACAAAAAAGCAATCTGCACAATGCGGCCAGGACGATTGCCGCTATATTTTGCATTGTAGGGGCGCACGCTGATTATCACAAACGCAAGCGGGCGGCAGATTGCCGCCTCTACAGGCCTCATGCCTGTATCCTCAATCCTCATGCCTCTATAGCAGCGGGCGCACGGGGCGTGTGCCCCTACAAAACCAAAACGCCGCTTGAACTTTTCCCGTCAAGCGGCGTTTTGGTGCACAAGTTGCGTTAGGTGACCGTCACCTTGCAGGTCGCCTTTTTGCCGTTATAGAGCTTGACGGTGATGATGGCCGTGCCCTTTTTCTTGGCGGTGACAACGCCTTTCGCGCTCACGGTGGCCACCTTTTCGTTATTGCTCTCCCAAGTGACCGCGCTGGCGGTGTTCGCTGGCAGGGTACTCTTTAAGGTCAGCGTTTTCTTCACGGCCAGTTTCGCCGTGGTCTTGCTGATGGTCACTTTGCTGGGGGCGGCTTTCACCGTCACGGTGAACGTGGCGGGCTTTTTGTTGTATGTCGTCACCGTGATGGTGGTTTTGCCCACGCCTTTGGCGGTGATGCGCCCCGCAGAATCCACGGTGGCGATTTTGGAATTCGCGCTTTTGTACGTGCGCGTGGTTTGCGCGGCGGCGGGTGTGAGCGTGACGGCGGTGGCGTATTTCTCCCCCACGCCCAGCGTGACGGATTTCACCTTATAGGCAATCTTTGTGGGCGCGGCCTTGACGGTGACGGTGAATTTCGCGCTCAGCTCGTTATAGGTCGTGACGGTGATGGTGGCCTTGCCCACGCCTTTGGCGGTGATTCTGCCCGCAGAATCCACGGTCGCGATTTTTTCGTTGTCGCTTTTATACGTGCGCTTGTCCTTCGCCGCCGCAGGGGTGAGGGTCACGGCAGAGCTGTATTTCTCCCCCACGCCCAGCGTGATAGACGCTGGCTTGAAAGCGATTTTTGTGGGCACGGCTTTCACCGTCACGGTGAGATTGGCGACCAATTTGTTGTAGCTTTGCACTTTGATGGTCACCGTGCCCACGCCCACGGCGGTGACAACGCCGTCCGCGTCCACGGTGGCGATCTTCTTGTTGGCGCTCGTATATGTGCGCTTGTCCCGGGCGTTCGTGGGCGTAATCGTCACGGCTGAGCGATACTTTTCGCCCACACCCAGCGTCACGGCAGTGCTCTTATAGGCAAGCGCGGTCGGCGCAGGCAGGACGGTGACGGTCAGCTCGTCGGTTAAGCTGTTATAGCTTTGCACTTTGATGGTGGTCGTGCCCACGCCAACGGCGGTGACAACGCCGCTGGCATCCACGGTGGCGACTTTTTTGTTTAAGCTGGTATACGTGCGGCTGTCCTTGGCCGCCTTCGGCGCGAGCGTGACGACGGTGGTAGCTTCTTCGCCCACGCCCAGCGTGAGGGGCGCGGTTTTGTAGGCCAGATCCGTCAAGGCCTCCAGCACCGTGACGGTCTGCGTGGCGGTCTTGTTGTTGTAGCTGGTGACGGTGATGGTGGCGGTGCCCGCGGCCACGGCGGTCACTTTGCCGCTGGCGTCCACGGTGGCGATGCTCTCATCGGAAGAGATGTACGTGCGCACCGCCTTGGCATCCGCAGGCGTTAGGGTGAGCGCGGGGGTGTTGATTTCGCCCACGCCCAGCGTGCTCTCGGCGGCTTTGAAGGCGATATCCTTGAGCGCAGGCTTCACGGTGATGACCAGCTTCGCGCTCTGATTGTTATAGGTGGTGGTGACGGTGATGGTGGCCGTGCCGGCGGCCTTCGCGCTGATTTTCCCGGCCGCGTCCACGGTCGCCACGGCCGTGTTGGAGGACGCATAACTGCGCCCACTGGCCGCACCGCCCGGCGTGATGACCGTGCTTGTCGCCAACGTTTGCCCCACGGCCAGCAGGGTCTCGCTTGCGCTGAGGGTGATGCCCGTGGGCTTGGGCGTGACGGCAATGGGGATGCTCGCCGTGGCGGTCGCGCCATTCAGGGCGTAACTGACGGTGACGGCAGTGTCCGTGGTCTTGAGCGCGGCGGTGGGGACGGTGTACGCCGTGACGGCGGCGGATTTGCCGTTGTTATAAGTCGCGGTGACGACCAGTCCCGTTTTGTCGAACTTCTCGTCTTCAACGTACTGCACTTTGGCGGGCTTGGCGGTGATGGACAAGGCCGTGGGCTTTTTGCCGGACACCGTGATGGCCTGCGTGGTGGTTTTGGTCACAGACGCGTGGGTGTAGCTGATGGTCACGCTCTTGGTGGCGGTCGTCAAGGCCGCCGTGGGAACGGTGTAGGCCGTGACCGCGCCAGACGTGCCGTTGTCATAGGTCGCGGTGACAACCATGCCGCTTTTGTTGAAGACTTCGTCTTCTATGTAGCCCGTCTTGCTGGGCGGGGCAGTGACGGCGATTTGGGTCAGTGCCTTGGCACGCACACTGATGGGCGTGGTGGTGGTGACGGTCTGGCCGTTTTCGGTGTAGCTGATGGTCGCGCTGGTGCTCCCGGTGGTGAGCTTTGCGCTGGGGACGGCGAAATTGGTGACGGCGGCAGACGTGCCATTGTCATAATCCACGCGGACGGTCAAGCCCGCCTTGTCGAAGAGCTGCTCTTCAATGTACGCCGTCTTGTTGGGCGCGTGGGTGACGGTGATTTTGGTGGGCGTTTTGGCGCGAATGGTGATGGGCACTTCCGCTTGGATCGTCCGCACCGCCGAGAGCTGCCAGATGACGTAGATTTTCTCGCCGGCTTTGGTGATATCGTCAGAAATGGCGTAATTCTGCACCGTTTCGGGCTCGCCTTCGGCGTATTGCAGCTGGACAACCATGCCCTTGGGCTCAAAGCGGTCGCCCTCAAGATAGTCATTTTTGGTGGGCGGGGTGAGGACGACGATGGCCGTGGGCTGATCCGCCGCCAATGCGGAAAAAGTGCCGACAAACGCGCCCATGAGCACGCAGACAGCCGCGACCAGCGCGAGCATTTTTCTGGGAAATGTGTGTTTCATCAAAATACCTCCTAAGTTGGAGCGCAAGAAGCCCCACTATACAGCTAATAGTATAGCGTAAGCGGTCGAAAAAGTCAAACGGCTGAGAGGAGAGAGGCGTGACGAATCAGCCCACAAGAATGCATTTCTAGAAACTTTCGAATATAGAAACAAAACATATCACGCGTGTGCTATACTGTGTGTCGGTAGAGGAACTATTTGGAGGGATGCATGAAAAAACTATGGAAAGCGCTAAAAATCGCGGGGATCTCGCTACTCGCGTTGCTCGTTGCGGCAACGGGGTACTACTTCATCCGTGGGCAACTGTTTCCGCCAACGAAAGTGCTTAAAAACTCCATCATCGTTGACAGCTTGTTTGACATACGAGAACCCGTGAATAGTGCCGCCACACTCGGGTATATTTTCGTTGCAAAAGTTGAAAAAATCACCGATTATCACGCCAATAAGCTTCTGAGAAAATTCCCAGCGTTCATAAAAAACGAAAGTGATTTCAATTTCCCGCACGGTCGATATCCCTATTCCGAGCTCAACGTAACCGTTGTACGGAACATCAAAGGCAATTTACCCGAAGGCAAGGAAATTCCCATCTATGCGGGCTTTGGCTACAATGCCCTGCTGACACACGTTGATAGACAAGCCTATTCCGAGCTACCCGAAACAGGAAAAACGTATCTGTTTCTGTGCAACACAACATCGGATAACGATCTAGTGGTCATTTCAGACAGTCAAACGCACTTGGATGGAGAAGTAAGTGCCGAAAATGTTGCGCAGTTCGACGTTGTGCGTAGCTATCAAAAGGCGGTGGTGGCGGCGCAAGACGCAAAAAACGTGCCGAAAATCGTGCTAAAATTCAATGCGCAAAGAGAGATTTTCTTGTCCAAATACGACAGCGACTACACACATAAAGGACAAAAAATTCCCGACGATGAAATCGTTGGGAAAGAGTAGCTTTGAGGCAACCCAGGCGTGAGGGGGTACGCTGGGCGATTTGTGCATACCCTCATTCCTGTATCCTCATCCCTCATTACTCAAACCGATACCCCACGCCGCGCAGGGTGACGATGTGCTCTTTGTGCCGCCCAAGGCGCGCACGGAGGGTTTTGATGTGCGTGTCCACCGTGCGGTCGTCGCCGAAAAAGTCGTAGCCCCAGACCTTAGAGAGCAGCGTTTCACGGCTGAGCGCGATGTTTTTGTTGCGCACCAAAAAGAACAGCAGGTCGTATTCTTTGGGCGTGAGCTCCGCTTTTTCGCCGTCACAGGTGACGGTACGCGCGGTCATGTCAATCGCCAGCGCGTCGTCTTCGTAGACCTCGTGCCCGTCCGCGTCTGTGGCGGGATCTTTATTCTCCGCCGCGCGGGTGATGATGGCGGCAATGCGCGCGATGACCTCCCGCACGGAAAACGGCTTGGTGACGTAGTCGTCCACGCCCAGCTCAAAGCCGAAGAGCTTGTCGTATTCCTCCCCCCGCGCCGAGAGCATCAGGATGGGCACGCCCGACGTTTTGCGGATCTCCTTGCAGGCGGTGAAACCATCCATGCGCGGCATCATGATGTCCAGCACAATCAGGTCAAACGCGGTCTCCCGCGCCATCTGCACGGCCGCAAAGCCGTCCGCCGCTTCGCTCACTTCGTAGCCCACAAAGCGGGCATATTCCGCAAAGCCCTCGCGGATGGCCGCCTCATCGTCGGCGATTAAAATGTGGCTCATGGGGTGCTCCTTACTAGAAATTAGATATTAGAGACTAGATGCTAGATTTTCCGCATCCCTGCATGTATTATAACGGATTCGAGCGTTTTGCGCAAGTGCCCGTGAGCGGATGTAGTTCCGGTGCACTGCATCCGCCCACGGGGTTGCCCTGCGCGTATATTATCGCCCCCGCGCATGTGTTGGGCATGGCAGAATTGTGAAGATGTGCTGAAAACTATCGCGATAAATTCCGCAAAAGAAACAAAACGCACCGCGCGTGTGCTATAATACAGGCGCAGAAATCTCGCCGTGCGCGGCGGACGTATCCCCCCACAAGTAAGGAAAATCTATGCACCTGCTCATCCTCAACGGCCCCAACCTCAACCTTCTGGGTCTGCGCGAACCCGCATTGTACGGTGCCCAGACCTACGCCGCGCTGTGCCAGACTTGCGAGGACGCTTGCCGCGCCCGGGACGTGACCTGCACCCTCTTCCAGTCCAACCACGAGGGCGCGTTGGTGGACGCCATCCAAGACGCCTACGGCAAGGCCGACGGCATTGTCCTCAACCCGGCGGCGTACACGCACACGAGCGTGGCGATTCTGGACGCGCTCAAGGCCGTCCATCTCCCCGCAGTGGAAGTGCACCTGACCGCTGTGGCGGAACGCGAGCCCTTCCGCCATGTCTCCTTTGCCGGCCTGGCCTGCGAGAAAACCATTACGGGGCAAGGCTTTGCGGGCTACGTGCAAGCGATCGATTATCTCGCTGAGCGTTATGGTGCATCCAATGGGCAGGGGGCGTGACGTGAACATCCTGGCGGCAATTTTGGCGGCAGGCTCTGGCTCGCGGGTGGGGGCGGACGTGCCCAAGCAGTATCTGCCCATCGGCGGCGTGCCCATGCTGCGCCGTGCGGCGGATGCCTTTTTGTTGCACCCAGCTGTCGACCAAGTGGCGGTGTTTTGCCCAGCGGATTGGCTCGCGCAGACCCGCGCAATCTTTGCGGACACGGGCGCGGTCATTCTCCCCGGCGGCGCAACGCGCACGCAAACCCTAGAGCGCGTGGTGGGTTTTTGGCGCACGGATTCCGGCAATCCCGACGACATTTTGCTCACGCACGACGGCGCACGCCCACTCGTCAGTGCGCGGATTATCCACGCGAACATCGCCGCCGCGCGGACATACGATGCCGTGGGCACGTATCTGGCCTGCGCAGATTCGCTCGTGCGCGGGGAGGGCGACACGGTGACCACACCCGTCAGCCGCGCGGGTGTGTACCGCGCACAGACGCCCCAGACCTTCCGCGCAGGCGCACTGGCGGCGCGGTTGGCGCAGCTCACGGACGCACAAAAAAATGCCCTCACAGACGCATGCGGCATCTTCACGCTGTTGGGCGAAACGGTGCATATCGTGCCGGGCGAGGCAATCAACTTCAAGATTACCACGGCGGATGATTTGCGATTGGCAGAAGACAGAAAATAGAGGGCAGAATCTTGTACTAGACAGGTGCGACCACTCCGCACGGATGTAGGGGACGCCGCCCTCGGCGTCCCGCTGATCTCTATGGTTTTTCTGCGCCACGGGGCGATGTGGACATCGCCCCCTACGGAAGGATTTCTAAAACGGAATCGTATCACATCTCGCCCAGCAGCGCCAGCGCGTCCTGAATCTGGAACGCGCATTCTTTGTATGCCTCTAGGTTGTGGCCGTAGGGGTCGTCAATGCCGTTCCCCAGAAGCACCACGCGCTTGTGGGGGTATGCGCCTTGCAGCACTTGCTGATGATATGCGCCGATGGCCACAATCAGGTCGGCGGTCTGGGCGATGTCCGGGGTCAAAAAACGGGAGCGGTGGTCGCTGATGTCAACGCCAAAAGTCTGTAGCGCGGCGACGGCGTGCGCAGAAGCCGACAGGCCGTCGGTGGCCAAAATGCCCGCGCTCGCGCACGATATTTCTGGATGCAACACGCCAAAAAGCCCCGCCGCCATGGGACTGCGGCAGGTGTTGCCGGTGCAGACAAACAGTACGTTCATAGCTGAGTAAAGAACAGACGCTTTACGCTCGTCACACTTTTTGGTCAAAACAAAGCCGCCCTATGCCAGCGGGTAGCCGGTACGGGCGGCAATATGTTCGCTTACGCCGTGGCGAAGATGTCGGAAATCCCTTTGAGCAGAGACCCCCAAAGCTCGTTTAGGGCGATGGCGTCCCACGGTTTGCCCTCAGAACCGAAGCCCTGGAACCAGACGTTGAACGCGTTGAACAGATCTTGAATCAGTTTGTCCATGTGTGTAGCCTCCTTTCCATGCTGGTAGGGGGCTTTGCCCCCGGAAGCGCTTGTGTCAAGAAGCGTTGCAGTAGTATTGTAACACACTGTTCACAAGTTTTGTTTCCAAATTAGAAAATCACACAAGATTTTTTTGCACCATATACTAATGTAGAGGAGTGATGACGATATGTGTGGAATTGCTGGCGTGATTAGTTTCGACCGAACGCCCGATGTGGGGGTGCTGCTGGGGATGCGCAACGCCTTAGTCCACCGCGGGCCGGATCAGCAGGGGCTGTATTTAGGCGAGCATGTGGGGCTGGCGCACACGCGGCTGAGTGTGGTGGATCTGGCGCACGGGCAGCAGCCCATGCGCTTGCGGCGGGGCGAGGCCGAATACTGGCTGGTCTACAACGGCGAGCTGTATAACACGGATGAATTGCGCCACGAGCTGCAGGCGGCGGGTTATCGCTTTGCGGGGCACAGCGACACCGAGGTGCTGCTGGCCGCGTGGGCACACTGGCAGGAGGGTTGCCTAGCGCGACTCAACGGCATTTTTGCGTTTGCCGTGTGGGAAAAACACCGCGAACGCTTGATTCTGGCGCGGGATCGCATGGGTGTAAAGCCTTTAGCCTTTACAGTCCAAGACGGCGCATTGATCTTTGCGTCTGAGTTAAAAGCGATCCTGACCGTGCCCGGCGTGGCGGCAAAACTCGATTCGGCGGGTGTGGCAGAGCTGGCGTTGCTCAGCCCCGGACGCACGCCGGGGCGGCTATTATTGAAAGATATGCAGGAACTCAAGCCCGGTCAGTGGGCGATTTTTTCGCGCGACACTGGCTTACAAACGCACACCTATTGGAAACTCAAGGCGGCGAAACACACGGACAGCGCCGACGAAAGCGTCGAGCATGTGCGCTATTTGGTCAAGGACGCCATTGAACGGCAGCTGGTCAGCGATGTGCCCGTGGGGACGCTACTCTCTGGCGGGCTGGATTCGTCGGTGATTTCCAGCGTGGCGGACATCTATTTTACCGCGCGTGGGCAACGGCTCAAGACCTTTTCGGTGACCTATAAAGACCAGAAAAAGCACTTCCGCGCCGGAAAATTCCAGCCGAACGCGGACGACGAATATATTGCGCGGATGAACCGCTACCTGAGCGCGGAGCACTTTGACGTGGTGCTCGACACCCAAGAGCTGGCCTGCGCCCTGCGCACCGCGCTGGAGGCGCGGGATCTGCCGGGCATGGCGGACGTGGACAGCTCGCTACTCCTGTTTTGCCGCGAGATTCGCAATGAAGTGACCGTGGCGCTCAGCGGTGAGTGCGCGGATGAACTTTTTGGGGGGTATCCGTGGTATCGCGACGAGACGATTCGCGCACGGGCGGGGCTACCGTGGGCGCAGAGCACGGACTATCGCTACGGCTTTCTGCGCCCGGAGTGGCGTGCGCAAATCGACCCTGCGGCGGTGGTACGCGCACAATACGAGGCGGTGCGTGCGGACACAGATGTGCAGGACGATGCGCCGGAAAGTCACAAGAATCTGCAACGCATGGTGCGCCAGAACACGGACTTGTTCATGCAGACGCTGCTCACGCGCAAGGATGCCATGAGCATGGCCAGTGCGCTGGAAGTGCGCGTGCCGTTTTGTGACTATCGCCTGGCCGAGTACCTCTACAACGTGCCGTGGGAGATCAAGGAACTGGGCGGGCAGGAGAAGGGTTTGCTCCGCACGGCGATGGCGGACTTCCTGCCCCACGAGGTATTGCACCGCAAGAAAAGCCCCTATCCCAAGACCCACAACCCCGCCTATTTACAGGTGGTGCGCGACATGCTGCGCGAAATATTGGACGACCCCAACGCGCCTCTCTTTGCCCTGTTTGACCCGGCCGCGCTGGCGGGGCTACTGACCGAAGACGGCCGCTCCCTGCCGTGGTACGGGCAACTGATGACCACGCCCCAAACCATCGCGTGGTTCGTGCAGGTCAATCACTGGCTCAAAAAATTTCATGTAGATGTTAGAAACTAGGAACTAGGTGTTACGTGTGAGGTAGACGCTGATGCCTCTACCTGTAGGGGCGAGCTATGCTCGCCCGCTGTGAAGACGCCAGCTTTTCGGGTGCGCAATTCTGTCCTCTGCCTTCTGATTCCTGTCTTCTGCTAGCTCAGCGGGCGAGCGCAGAAACGCCCCTACACAAAATTGATTTCCCTGCAATTAGCCACCCAAGGCATTGATTTCGTCCCGCAACTTGGCGGCGTGTTCAAATTCTAGGAGTTTCGCCGCCGCACGCATTTCTTGCGTGAGCTGCTCGATGAGCGCCGCGCGTTCCGCTGGGGAGAGGGTCTGCTGCGTCTTGCGGCCACGTTTGGTCTTGCCCGTGGGCTTGTCCGTCTGCGAGATATACAGCAGGTCGCGCACGTCCTTGACGATGGTTTTGGGGACGATGCCGTGCGCTTCGTTGTACGCCATCTGCTTTTCGCGGCGGCGGGCGGTCTCGCGCAGGGCACGTTCCATGCTGGGGGTAACCTGGTCGGCGTAGAGAATCACCATGCCCCCCGCGTTGCGTGCCGCGCGTCCCATGGTCTGGATGAGGCTGGTCTCCGAGCGCAAAAAGCCCTCTTTGTCCGCGTCGAGAATCACCACAAGGCTCACTTCTGGGATGTCCAACCCCTCGCGCAGGAGGTTGATGCCCACCAGCACGTCAAACTCCCCGTTGCGCAGGTCGCGGATGATCTCCATGCGCTCAATGGTCTCCACCCCAAAGTGCAAATAGCGCACTTTGATGCCCACGTCTTCCAGATAATCCGTCAGGTCTTCCGCCATCTTTTTCGTCAGCGTGGTGACCAACACCCGCTCGCCGCGCTCGATGCGCAGGTTGATTTCGCCGATCATGTCGTCGATCTGCCCCTCTGTGGGGCGCACGGACGTTTCGGGGTCGAGCAGCCCCGTGGGACGAATGACCTGTTCGGCGACGACGGCGGATGTTTCGCGCTCAAACGCGCCGGGCGTGGCGGAGACGAACACCTTTTGCGGGCAGCGTGCGTAGAATTCCTCGTATTGTAGCGGGCGGTTGTCGTAGGCCGACGGGAGGCGAAAGCCGTAGGAAATCAGGTTCTCTTTGCGGGCGCGGTCGCCGGCATACATGGCGCGGACTTGCGGCAGCGTGGCGTGCGATTCGTCCACAAACAGGAGGAAATCTTTGGGGAAATAATCCAGCAGCGTGAAGGGCGCAGAGCCGGGCGCACGTCCGCTCATGACGCGGCTGTAGTTCTCGATGCCCTTGCAAAAGCCCGTTTCACGCAGCATTTCAATGTCGTAGAGCGTGCGCTCGCGGATGCGCTGCGCCTCAATGAGTTTGCCCGCCGCCGTGAATTCGGCCTCGCGGTCAATGCTCTCCGCGCCGATTTCGATGAGCGCCTTCTCCAGCTTTTCGCTCTCCACCACGTAGTGGCTGGCGGGATAAATCGCCACGTGGCTGACGACGTTCAGCACCTTGCCCGTCAGCGCGTTGATCTCGCTGATGCGCTCCACTTCGTCGCCAAAAAACTCCACGCGAATCGCCGTTTCGCTGGAATACACGGGGAAGACCTCCACCACGTCGCCCCGCACGCGGAAGGTGTTGCGCACAAAGCTGATGTCGTTGCGGTCGTACTGAATCTCCACCAGCTTGGCGATGAGGGCGTCGCGGTTTTTCGTCTGCCCCTGCCGCAGGCTGATGACCATGGAACGGTAGTCAATGGGGTCGCCCAGCGAATAGATGCAGCTGACCGATGCCACCAAAATCACATCCCGCCGCTCGCTGAGTGCCGCCGTGGCCGAGTGGCGCAGCTTCTCAATCTCGTCGTTGATGGCCGAATCTTTCTCGATGTAGGTGTCGGTCGTGGGCAGGTACGCCTCCGGCTGGTAGTAGTCGTAATAGCTGACGAAATACTCGACGGCGTTGTGCGGAAAATATTCACGAAACTCACTGCACAGTTGGGCGGCAAGGGTCTTGTTGTGCGCCAAAATCAGCGTCGGGCGGTTCAGGTCCGCGATGATGCTGGCCATGGTGAAGGTCTTGCCCGACCCCGTCACGCCCAACAGCGTCTGCTCCGCGTGCCCCGCGTTGAGAGAGGCCTCCAGCGCGGCGATGGCCTCGGGCTGGTCGCCCGTGGGCACGTAGGGTGCAACCAATTCAAAATGATCCACGATGTTACTCTTTTCTTACTAACAGATGGCAGCGGTAGGGGCGGATATCATCCGCCCGCCGTTTGATTTGTAGGGGCATTGAGGTATGAGGCGTGAGGGTTCAGGAATGAGGGTTGTAGGGGCGCACGCCCCGTGCGCCCGCTGTGAAGACGACAGATTTTCGGGTGCGCAATTCTGCCCTCTGCGTGAATCAGTGGGCGCACAGGGGCGTGCGCCCCTACGGGGATACCTGCCCGCCACACGGGCGGCGGATTGCCACCCCTACAAAAACCTAATCCCCATTATAGTCTTTCAAGCAACGGTGCGCCGCATTCGGCACAGCGACCCACTGTGCCCGATTTTAGTTCCTTTTCTGTGCCGCAATCCACGCAACGCAGGCGCACCAGAATGGGCTTGTCCGCCAGCAGTTCGGCGTTCTTTTTGCGCTGGGCATCCAGCTTCAGGTTGCCGATGTGGTGCTGGTGCAGGTTCATGTATGCGCCGGGGAAGAACTGCTTTTTTAGGAACATCAACAGATTCTTCTGCACTTTCTGCATCTGCCGCTTTAAGGCGCGGCCTTGCAGGGGTTTGGGCGTGCGGTTGCGCGGGTGCAGGATGCTCTCGGGTTGCACAGAAAAATAGGACGGCGCACCCAGATGTTTGATGCTCCACTGCGCGTGCAGGCGTTGCGTGAACTCCGCGGTTGAGCACTCCGGTTCCCACCACAGCGCGGCCGCATAGCGCGGGTAGAGCTTGTACATCTTGCGACTCCGCAGTCCCGCACGCAAGACGTAATAGCCCACAAACGGCGCGACAAACATCATCAGCACGCCAAAAACTGCCCAGCCGCTCAAGCCGGAATCGTCATCCGAATCTTTCGGCTCTGCGGGCGTTGCCGGGTCGCGCGGAAAGAGCACGTAGTTATACAGCGCCGAGAGCGCCAGCATCACCCCCGGCAGGAGCAGGAGGCTACCCAGCACAATAAACGGCACGGCGCGGGGGCGCAAGCGTTGCCAGCGCATCTGCGGCGTGACGCGCTTTCGCTTGTCGCGGCGGCGCTGGGCGCGTTTGTCTTTCACGCTTTTGGGAATGAAAAGCAGAATCAGCTTGCCGATGGGGCGCAAGAGGAACTGAATGCCTTTGACCAGAAACTTGATGAGTTGTCCCACAAAATCCTCATTAATGCAAAAATCACAGCCCAACGAATTAGGCTCTTGAAAAAGTATACAAAAAATGTTATACTCTTGTCAAGGACAAAACATGGTAATGGGGGGATTTTTACGAAAGAACTTCGATTTTTGCAGGCAAAACTCGAAAAAAAGTTTCCGGGCGTGGTTTGTTCGGCTTTTGGTGACTCTGTTCGACTGGAAGGCGAGCTGACCGATTGGGACGAAATCGTGCGCTGTGGCAAACGTGCCGCCAAGGCGGGCTTTCGCGCGGTGATCAACGACATCACGCTTAAAGGCTTTGTGCCGCCGCCCATGCGCACGCCCGCCCTGCAAGATAACGCGCTGGCCGAACAGACACCGGACGTGCTGATCATCGGCGGGGGCGTGATTGGTTGCGCCATCGCGCGGGAACTGCGCCGCTGGGCGCTGGACGTGCTGCTCATCGACAAAGAAGACGATGTGGCCATGCACGCCTCCTCCCGCAACGACGGCATGATTCACCCCGGCATCGCCTCCCACGTGGGCACGTTGCGCGGGCTGTATAACGTGCGCGGCAACGCCATGTACACCCAATTGTGCCAAGAATTGCATGTGCCCTTTGAGCGCTGGAGTAACCTGATTTTGTATTCTGACCCAATTTTTGGGGTCGGCGCACGCTTCTATCTGGGCTACCGCCAAAAAGCTTTCGGCATCCCCGGCTGGCACGTCAGCCGCCGCCGACTGCAAGAGCTAGAGCCCAACATTGCCCAGGGCATCCGTGGCGGCTTTGAGTACCCCACGTCGGGGATGCTCAGCCCCTACAAGCTCACCGTGGCTTTGGCGGACTGCGCCGTGGAGAACGGTGCGCGGGTCTCGCTGAACACCGTCGTCACCGCCATGGACGTTAAGGGAACGGCCATCACCGCCGTGCACACCAACCGCGGCACACTGCGCCCGCGCGTGGTCATCAACGCCGCTGGCTGCTTTAGCGACACCGTGGCCGGCATGGCCGGCGACCGCTTCTTCTCCATCCACCCGCGCAAGGGCGAGTGCTGCATTCTGGATAAAGAGGCCGGGCCACTGAGCCAACGCTCGATGGGTCTGGTGGGTCTGGCGGCTATGAGCGCCACCAGCAAGGGCGGCGGCATCATGCGCACCATTGACGGCAACGTGCTCGTGGGGCCTGACGCCTATGAACAGCCTCTGCGTGAGGACTTCAGCACCCACAAGGAACACATCGATGCTGTGCTCGACAAGCACCTCAAGCTCATCCGTGGCTTCCACCGTGGGCAGGTCATCACCTACTTTGCGGGTGTCCGCGCGGCAACCTATGAGGAAGAGTTCATCGTGGAGGGCAGCGCACGCGTGCAAAATTTGGTGCACGCGGCGGGGATTCAGTCCCCGGGACTGGCCAGCGCACCGGCCATTGCGGAGGAGATCGCGAAGATCACCTTGGGGCGTTTGGGCGGGCAGATCCTGCCCAACGAGCGCTTCAACCCTGTGCGCACGGCCGCGCCCGTTTTAGCGAAGCTCAGCCTAGAAGAAAAGCAAAAAGTGATTGCGGACAATCCCGAATACGGCGTGGTGGTCTGCCGCTGTGAGGGCATCAGCCGGGGCGAAATCCGCGCGGCAGTGCAAGCCCCTGTCCCCGCCACGAGCATTGACGCGGTCAAGCGGCGCGTGCGGCCGGGCATGGGACGCTGTCAGGGCGGCTTCTGCAGCCCACTGGTGGCGGAGATTCTGGCGGAAGAGGGCGTAGAAACCATCACCAAAAAGGGCGCGGGCAGCGAACTGTTCGTGGGCACGGACGGGAAAGAGGGTGCAGACCATGCCTAACAGCGCAGCGGAAAAATATGACGTGTTGGTGCTGGGCGCAGGGCCGGGCGGCTTGGCCGCGGCGGTCAGTGCGCACGAAAACGGTGCGCGGGTGCTGCTGGTGGAGCGCGAGCGCAAGCTGGGCGGCATCCTCAAGCAGTGCGTGCACGACGGCTTTGGGCTCATGCGCTTCAAGGAGCGGCTGACGGGCACGGAGTATGCCCAGCGCGAAATCGACCGCTTTCACGCGCTAAACATCGACGTGGTCACCGAGAGCTTTGTGGTGGATATTCAGCCCACGGATGGCACATATCTCGTCACGACGCAGAGCGCGGCGGGCATGTGTCGCTACGAGTGCAAGGCCATCATTCTAGCCTGCGGTTGCCGCGAGCGCACGAGCCGCCAAGTGTTCATCCATGGCGACCGCCCAGCGGGGATTTTCTCGGCGGGCACGGCGCAATACTTCGTAAACATACAGGGCAAAATGCCCACGAAAAAGTGCGTGATTCTGGGTTCGGGCGACATCGGCCTCATCATGGCGCGTCGCCTAACGCTGGAAGGCGCAGAAGTGGTGGGTGTCTATGAAATCAAGGACGCGCCCGCAGGTCTCAGCCGCAACATCAGCCAGTGCCTGAACGACTTTGACATCCCCCTGCACCTCTCCACCACGGTGACGGAGGTCTTCGGGCAAGAGCGCGTGGAGGCCGTGGCGGTGGAACAGGTGGACAAAAACTTCCAGCCCATCCCCGGCACGCGGCAGGTGATCGATTGCGACGCGCTGATCCTCTCGGTGGGTCTGCTGCCAGAGATTGAGCTGCCCAACATGCTCGCGCTCCCCATTGACCCGGCCACGAAAGGCCCTGTGGTGGATCAGACGATGATGACCAAAGCGGCGGGTGTGTTCGCCTGCGGCAACGTGCTGCACGTGAACGATTTGGCCGACTGGGTGAGCGTCAGCGGCGAGGCGGCCGGGCGCAGTGCCGCCGCCTACTGCACCGCCCCACGGACGTGGAACGACAACGCCACCGCACTGCAATATGAGCGCGGCGACTTCCTCTACGCTCTGCCGCAATACTTCGACCCCACCGCGTCCGAGCCCCTCACGCTCTATTTCCGCAGCCGCGAGGACGTAGCGGGCAAGCGCGTCACGCTGGATTTGGGCGGCGAAAAGGCAGCGTTCAGCAAGAAATACCGCCGCCTCATTCCCTCCGAGATGGAGGCCGTGACGGTCAAAGAGGCGGCCAGTGGTACGGTGTATCAATTGACCATGCACAACTAAACGCGCCGCTTTGTGCGCACACTATCGATACAAAAATGACCTTGCACGGGAGGAACACAATGGAAATGATCTGTATCGTCTGCCCCAACGGTTGCCGACTGGAAGTCACAGGCACGGGGGACGACATCACCGTTACGGGTGCGCTCTGCCCGAAGGGCGTGGACTTTGCGCACACGGAGCTGACCGCCCCCCTGCGCAGCCTAACGAGCACCGTGGCCACGGCGTTCCCGCTCGTGCCGCGCCTGCCCGTGAAGACGCGCGGGGAGATTCCCAAGGGCAAGATGCACGAGGCGATGGCGCAGATTCGCGCCGTGCGCGTGACGAAACCCGTCAAGGTGGGCGACGTGATTTTGGCGGACGTGTTCGGCACGGACATCATCGCCACGGGCAACGCCGGGGAGGTGGCCGCATGAGACGAGTGCTGACCTATGGCACATTTGACCTGCTGCACTACGGGCACATTGAGTTACTGCGCCGTGCGCGTGCGCTGGGCGACTACCTCATCGTGGCGCTCAGCACAGACGAATTCAACGCGGGCAAGGGAAAAAGCGCATACCACAACTTCGAAGTACGTCGAAAAATGCTCGAAGCGATCCGCTACGTGGATCTGGTGATTCCCGAACTGAACTGGGAACAGAAGGCCGACGATGTGCGCCGCTACGAGGTGGACGTGGTGGTGATGGGCAGCGACTGGCAGGCGGACGAGCGATTCACCGCCGCGCTGCAAGGCCTGTGCGAACTGACGTTTTTGCCGCGCACGCCGGGGGTCTCCACCAGCGAAATCAAGTCACGGCTGAAACTCCCAGAACCCGACGAAGTCTAGGTAATAGTGAATAGGTTTTGGGATGAGGTTCGTAGGGGCGGATATCATCCGCCCGCCGTACAGAGGGCAGAGCGTTTCGCGCCTTGTATCCTCACGCCTCTGTAGGGGCAACCCTTGTGGTTGCCCTGCGGGTATGGTTGCCCCGATAATGTATTTTCCGTAAAGGGCGACCATACCCGCAGGGCACAGGCAAGGGTTGCCCCTACATCCCCTGCGTTTCGGCAGGTGAACCAAAACACAACAGGGCACAGCTTGCGCTGTGCCCTACCCCCACCATCCATCACCCAAAAATCCCCGTGACCAGACGTTTGAGCCAATCGTAAATCAGGAAGAAGAAGTTGACGAACTGTTGCCATGCGTCTTGCAGCCACACGCCCACACGTTTTTCGGGCGTGGCATCGCTGGCTTTGATGCCGAAGAGCTCCAGCTCCTGCACCCGCGCAATGCCGTCCGCGCCCGGGTCGGTGATAAGGACACGCACATAGCGTGCGCTCTGGTTAGACAGATCGCGATACGCGATGGCCGCACTGTTGCCCTGCACGCGGTCAATCGTCCGCCAGTCGCCGCCGTCTGTGCGCACTTGCAATTGCCAAGCCTTGCTGTTGAACGTGGCATCCAGATAGTTCGTTTCGGCGTTCTTGAGCACGTAGCGATCGAGCTTGTAGTCCTCGCCCAGATCGACTTCCAGCCACGCTTCGCCGCTGGTCGCCGCCGTCCAGCCAGTGGAAATTGTGCCGTCGACTGCGTTGGCCGTGTCCGCGCCCGAAGAGGCCGTGGCCGCCTGCTGCAAGCTGGCGGCATAGGGCTTACCGCTCGCTTCGTTCAGGAGCATGAAGAAGTGGTCCGGGCGCACGAACTCGAAACGCCCAGGGTAGGCTTGATCCAGATTGTCCTTTAGCTGGACAAAATCGCTGTAGCTGGTGTGCCAAACATCGCCTTGGGCGGCGTAGAACTGCGCTTTGCTTTGCGACTTGTTGGCCACGTCCGTGAGCACGCGCTCGAAGTTGCCCATGCCCGATTCGTAGGACAGCCCGGCCAGATTGGGCAAGCTATCCGAACCCAACCACAGCACCGGCACGTCCGAGGCCGTGTGGCGAATGCGCAAGCCCGAAAGCCCCTGCGTTGTCAAGCCCAGCACAGAGGGCATGGCCGCCGTGTAGCTGTCCGCACGCGGACCTGTCAGCTCGTGCCATACGGTGATGATGTTGATGCCCGTCTTCTCGAAGTAGTCGTTGGTCATCGCGCCATAGTTCTGGATGAATTTTTCGTTCGGCCACTGGAACGAGGTGGAATACCCCGCGCCCGATGGACCGCAGACCAGCACGTCGTTGGGCGTGGCGGTTTGGTAATACCAGTTTAGAACCTGCGGTCCAGCGTCGAGCATCAGCGGGCTGAACGTCCAGCCCACGGGCACAGAGCCACGCGCGGCATCGCCCCACAAGCGTTCCACGCGCATCGCGCCTTGGTCATACTGAATGTTGTCGCCGTCGCTGATATACACAGCCACGTAGATTTTGCTGTTGTCCAGCGCGGGCTTTGCGGGCACGGCGGGAATGGTCAGCTGGCGGCTTTGGCCAGCGTAGACCGTGTAGTTGCGGTAAAAATCGCTGGCCACGGTCATCACGCCGTAGGCACTGGCGAAGTCGATGCCCTTTGGCTCATCCGGCCACCAGCCCGTGTAGAAGGTCTCCAGCGGGGTGCTGTCCTTGAAGAAGAGTTTCAGTATGTCTCTCTCGGCGGGGACGCCCGCGTCCAACCAAAGCACGGCAGAATTCACCGCCACGGCCAAGTCGCGCATGGGGCTGTGCCCGTCGGGCGCAAGACCGCTGATGGTGCGGCGGGTGCAGTCCCCCCAGTAGTGGTCATAAAGATAGCGGTAAGCGCTGAGCTTGTCGCTGATGCCCACGGTGCGCAGATCCACGGTCACGGGCAGGTTATAGGGTGCGCTCGTCAGCAGTGCCGCCAGTGTGGGCGAGGCGATGAGCGAGCTCGTCACGCCCGCGATGGTGGTGGCCACGTTGTTGCTGTCCACCACGTCTGGGTTGGTGATGACGATGCCGGAAAGTTCGCCCAGATACTTCGCCACGGCGTCCTGCCACGGCAGATAGGCGAGGTTCAGCGCAAGATCTGTGCCCCACGCGTCGCGGCTGTCAAAGTCGCCGTCAGAATTGAAAATGCGCGGCTGTGTGCGGTTGACGATGCCCTGCAAGCTGCCAATGAGTAGCTCCGTGGGAAAGTCAAGCCCGCGCACGTCGATGGCATCGAGCGTGGCAGCGGGGGCGGGGAAGGTCGGCAGTGCCTGCTTTTTGCCCCAAGTGTAGCCCGCGCTCGGCGCGGCGGCGGCCGGCAACGCCAATGCCGAAAGCATCAGCAGCAGTGCCAAAAGCCAAGCGAGGGATTTGCGAAACGTTTTCATGTCTGTTCCTTTCTAGATGCTAGATTTTAGATGTTAGGTGCTAGATATCGAAGCTCTAGTGTCTAACATCTAATTCTCAAGAGCAGCGATCTTCACGGCCAAGCACAGCAGTTCTGCCGCCGTTTCCAGTTCTGTGATGGGCGGCAGGGTGGGCGCGATGCGGATGTTGCGGTCGAGCGGATCGATCCCCAGCGGCCAGGTTGCGCCTGACGGCGTGAGCACCACGCCTGCCTCGGCGCACAGCTCCCCCACGCGTTTGGCGCAGCCCTGCGGCACGTCCAGACTGATGAAGTATCCACCGCGCGGGCGCGTCCACTGGGCAATACCCAAAGCGCCCAAATTGCGCTCCAACGCGGCGAGCACGGCATCGAACTTGGGCTCAAGCAGGGCGCGGTGCTTTTCCATGTGGGCATACACACCCGCCGCAGAGCCAAAATAGCGCACATGACGCAGTTGGTTGAGTTTGTCGTGGCCGATGGTCTGCACCGAAAGCCGCGTTTTGATGGCCGCAAGGTTGCTCTCGCTGGCCACGAGCACGCTCACACCCGCACCGGGGAAGGTGATTTTGCTGGTGCTGGTGACCTCCAAGAAGTGATCCTCGTGCCCATATTTCCGCGCTTCGGCGAAAATCTCCAGCAGCTCTTCGCCGCCCGCGCGGACATCGTGCACGCAGTAGGCATTGTCCCAAATGACGCGGAAATCCGTGGCGGCGGGAGAGAGCGCGGCCAGCGCACGCACGGTGTCGTCGCTGAAGGTGATGCCCGTGGGGTTGGCGTATTTGGGCACGCAGAACATGCCCTTCACGGTGGGGTCGGCGGCCAGCTCACCCAGCACGCGCATGTCCGGGCCCTCTTCCGTCATAGGCACGGGCAACATCTGGATGCCAAAGTGCTCCAGAATGGCAAAGTGGCGGTCATAGCCCGGCACGGGGCACAGGAACTTGACGGCGCGTTGCTGACTCCACGGCTTGGCGCTGCCGCCCACGCCGTGCGTCCAGTACTGGGCGATGAGGTCATACATGATGTTCAGCGAAGAATTGCCAAAGACGAGGACGTTTTTGGCATCTACGCCCAAAAGTTCGGCAAACAGTGTCCGCGCTTCAGGCAGACCGTCAGGACCGCCGTAGTTGCGGGTATCCAGCCCGCCGCTGGTCACGTCCCGCGCGATGAGGGAGGCATCCAGCAACCCCATCGAGAGTTCCAGCTGTTCGCGGCAGGGCTTGCCCCGGCTCATGTCCAGCTTCAGCCCCCGCGCCTGAAAATTGGCGTAGTCGCCCTGCAACTGCGTCAGCAGTGCGCCACGCATGTCTGCGCTCATGTCTTTATACTGCATAGGGTATTGCTCCTTGTTTTTCAGAGGAGAGAAGGCAGATGTTTGGATCTGCGAGTCTGTCTTCTGTCTTCTGCCCTCTGACTTCTGAATTCTGATGAATTACATGTACTTGCTACCAAAGAAACGATACTTGACATTATGGTCATACCAGAAGACGATTTTGTCGGCGGCAGTTTGGAAGAAGCCGCTGACTTTTTTTGTCCAGCCGCGATCGGCCTGTGTGCCCAGCTGGTGTGCGCCAATGTCGGGTGCGCCGTCTTTCAGCGATGTGCCGAAGAAGTCGGTGTCTGGCAGGGTGTAGATGTCCGCCCCCGCCCCGATGGCCGCTGAGCCCTCGGTAATCTGGAAGTAGGCCGCGCGTGTGCGCAGGGCGGCGACAAAGGCATCGATGTTGTCCCCCGTCGGCGGGGCGATTTCGTAGCCGCTTTGGTAGAGTGCCTCAAAGCCGGCCACGTCTTTCAGCTTTGGATCGGCCACGATGTTCTTCTTGCGGCCTTGCTCCGAAAAGCCCTCCGCCACGCTGGCGGGGTAGAAAATGTTGCCCTCAATGTGCCCCTCTTTGGCATTCGACCACGCCCAATCGATGGATGCGCCCTCCACGGCGGCGATGATGTTGTTCTTGAAGTAGCCGACCTTGCCCCCGTCAAACAGTGCCGTGTGTTGCCCCGCGCCCAGCACGATGGTGTTGTTGTAGACGCGCACGTTGTCGGGGTTGACGTGGAAGGTCTGCTGGTATTTGCCAATGCCGTCGTTGTAGCTGATGTTGTAGCGGAAGGTGTTGGTGCGGTTGCCGTGCCCGTCCATGGTCAGGAGCGTCCCGCCGTCGTTGTGGTGGCTGAAGTTGTACTCAAAGGTGATGCCCACGCTGCCGATGTCAAAGTCGAAGGCCTCGCCGTCGCCGTAACCGCCCGCGTTGTCTTTATCGTAGCCGAATTCGCCGTCGAAGACCTCGTTATAGCGGAAGACGGCGTCGGTGCTCTGCCACGTCCAGCAGCCAGCGTAGTTAAAGTCGCCCACATCCGTGTTGGCAAAGTGGCGGATGACGTTGTATTCCACCACGCCGCCGCCGCCCACTTCCGAGAGCACGATACCGTCGCCGAAAATCTCCTCAATGTAGTTGGCGCGAATCACAACATTGCGGTGCGGACGCTTGTTGCGGAACGGGCCGCCGTCCCCGTGCCCCGTGGTGCGGATGCCCTCTTTGGCCACATTCTTCACATGGTTGCCCTCAATGAGCACACCGTCAAAGCCGACCTTCTTTTCAAACGACTCGTTTTCGTTGCCGTCCACCCAACAGGTTGAGCCCGCGGCAATGATGCCGCCCGTGATTTTGACGTTCTTTTCCTGCGAGGCCGCGATGTCGTGCACGTAACAGCCGCGCACGGTCAGGCCGCGCGTCTGGCCGGTTTTGCCCGTGGTGAGCAGGAAAATGCCGATGTTGTTGGTGTCGTCCGTGGCCGTACTGCTCACTTCTAGGTTCTCGATGACCCAGTAGTCCTGGTCGCCCAGGAACACCACGGGGTTGTACTTCTGCCCGGCCAGCGGGTCAGTGCCCAAGGGCACGACCGTGTCCGTCCCGTTGCCGATGATGTGCGGCAGTGCGTCCCCGCCGTACTTGCCCAGCAGGATGGGCGAGCCGAGAACACCGCTCCCCTTTGGCCAGAGCGAGCCGTTCCACGTGCCGCCAGACTTCAGCAGGATTTTGTCCCCGGGCTGGAAGGTGGTGGCGTTGATTTTCGCCAAACTCTTCCACGCTGCGCTTTGGGACGTCCCCGCGTTGTCGTCCGAGCCGCCGACACTGTCCACGTAGTAGGTCGTGCCCTTGATCGTTGGTAAGAGCATCGCTGTCCCCATAATCGGCATCCCAAGCGTGAAGACCGTGCCCGTCAGCAGCAGCGCAAGTAGCGCACGCAAAGTCGTTTTTTTCATAAAGCTCTCCATTCAATGACGTTCCTTTTTTGCGGGTTTTATTGTAGCACAAATGTGGGGGAATTGCAAACAATTGTTCATTGTTCAACATAAACTCTGCCGTCAAACGGCTGTAGCGTCACGATGCTACTCTGGCTGACGTCGAGCACTTCGCCGCTCCAGAGCTCGCGGACGCTTTGGGTGTGCGTGGGCAGGGGCAGGGTAAACTGCTCTGGGTTGCCCGAAAAGTTGATGACCGCCCAGTAGCGTTTGCCGTCAATTTCGGCGGTGTAGATGTTCGCCGCGTCGCTGTGCACGTGGGGTGTCCAGGCGGGGGCGAAAACGGTGCGACTACGTGCCAGACGCAGGATTTCTTCGTTGCCCAAGAGATCCGCAAAGCGTCGGAAGGCGGTTTCGGCATCGCCTGCTGGGCCAGAGAAGTCGTCCCCCGTCAAGAAGCTGGCCGCCAGCAGGCCAGAGGTCGCCCGGGCACGCGCTTCGTTTTCGCTGGCGTTCCCATCGCGCCCCCAGAGCACAATGTGGTCGGGATCTGGGCAAGCGTAGAGTTCCTGCGTCCAAAAGCCGTAGCTCAGGGAGTTGAGCATGTAGCGCGTGTCGGTGCTGGAAGAATACGTGTCGCAGGCTAGTCGCCGCCCGTGGGCGTATTGATAGGGGAAAATCGGCGCGATGGACAGGTTGATGAACATTTTGTCCGCCACTTTGTCGGCGATCTTTTTCATGCCGTAGTTGTACGCCTGCGTGCCCGTCTGGATTTCGGGCAGGTAGTGCTTGCCCTCCATTGCGCCGTGGCTCATAAAGTCCAGCTTGATGTAGGCAATGCCCACGTCCAAAAAGCTTTGCAGCTGCTTTTCTATGCGCTCCCAGACCAAGGGGTGAGTGGGGTCATACGCCAGAGCACCGTCCCACGCGGGGAGGATGTTGCCATCTGCATCGCGTAGTAGCGCGTCATACAGCGGCTTGCCGACCATGTCTTGTTCTTTCGTCCAGCACGCCCACGGCGTGGCATACACGCCCACTTTTTGCCCGTTTTTGGCGCAGTATTCCACAAAATCGCGCCAATCACTCTCCACGCCTAGTTCATCCAAACCGCCGGCATCCAGATTGACATACACCACGTCGTCTTCGCTCTGTTGCCAGACCTCCGCAAACGTATCGTGCAGATAATCCGACACCGCCTGAACCTTGTTTTTCGTGATGTCAAACTGCATCGCGCCCCAGCTGTTCCAGCCCACGGGGGCGTTGCCTGCCCACGCGAGGGGCTTAGCCTCGGCGGCATTGGCCTTGCCGTAGGCCGCCAGCGCGTCCTGCCAATAGTCGAACGCGCCAATAAAGATGGTGGGAGACGTGACCGTTTTGCCGCTGACCGTGCCATGGGGGGCGCTGTCGCGGGTCTCTTCCCCTGCCGTGCCGCCAAAGACAGTGAAGCGCTCAATTGCGCCGTCTTTTTGACTCCACGAAATGCCCGTTTTCCACGTGTCGTGCGTCACGCTGCCGATGACCACGCCGCTTTGGTCGTCCTTGTTGATGAGCGCCGTCACTTCACTGCTGTAGCCCAAAGACGAGCCAGAAGGCAAGGTTTTGTAGTAGCTGTAGTCGTCGTTGTCGTAGGGCACGGACACCCAGCTTGTGCCGCCGGTGAGGCTGTTCGCGCTCTGGGTGTGGAGCGGCGAAATCCAGTTTGTCGCTGTGCCATCGGGGACTTCAAGCATGACGTTGGTCAGCAGCGCGTCCCCCTCCAGCCAGAACTTCTGGACGACTGTTGTGATGTTCTCGTCAAAGTCCTCTTTGCCGTAGTGATTCCACGCCACGGTGTCGTCTGTATACAGCGCGGTGATGCCCTCTTTCGTCTCCGTCGTGGCCAGTTGGGACAGATTGGGGCACATCGTGCCGTTACCATACGCCACACGCGCGTCTTCAATCAGCACGCGCTCGCCCTTTTGGATGGAATAGAAGCCCGACTTGAAAGTGATTTTGTAGTCGCCCAGCGTGCAGGTTTTCTGGACATCGCCGCGTGCGCCGCCGTCCATGGTGGGCGCGTATGCGGAGTATGCGGCAATGGTGATTTTGTCCAAATCTGGCGCGTACCAGTCCGCGCAGCCAAAGGCCAAGGTGTTCTTGCCCGGTTTCAGGTCTATCTGCACGCGCGTTTGCATGGGTCTGTCGCCATACATCCCCGGGCACGCCACGGTCTGCGCCGTGCCGCCGTTGACGCTGAGGGTCAACGTGCGGTCGGGCGCGGCGGAAGTGTAATGAATCGTCAGCCAGTACAGTCCCCCCCACTTGACGCGCGGCGTGAAGACCACCTGCCCGTCTTTGCGATTGCCGCCGTTCGTGCCCAGATTGGTCGCCTTCAGGAGCAGGGACGCGCCATACTCCGCCTTCAGCCGCGCCCCGCCCTTCAGACGCGCGTATTCCGCCTCGCGGGTATAGACCGCGTCCGCAGGCGCGAACTGCGGCGTGACGATCCACACCATGACCGCCCAAAAAATCACAGGCAGGGCGCAGATGGGCAAGAGAATCTTTAGGGCAAGGTGGCGTTTTTTTGTCTTGTCTTTGCGTTTGGACATGAAGGAACTCCTCGTGCTTTTTGTTCTGCCGATATTATAGCAGATGAAGGGGAGAAAAACAAGCTAGAGGCGCATTGCAATGAACAATTTACAATGAACAAAGAACAATTGTCCATTGTTCTTTGTTCATTGCGCGAAGCGCACATTGCGTTTTGCGCACAAAAATGTTATAATTTAGATGCTAGACGTTAGAGACTAGGTTTTGCATCTATACGTCTCTTCATCAAAGAAACAACAGCGTTTTGCGACAGAATCTAGCCTCTAGTCTCTAATATCTAACATCTAGAACAGGAGTTTTTATGCCTACCCTCGCCGAAGTGCTCTTCCCGCAGTCCCTGCCCAACCCCGCCGCGCTGGAGGCGCAGTATCCGCCCCGCAGCCTGCCCGAGGGCGCACGCGTCACGCGCTTTGCCCCCAGTCCCACGGGCTTTTTGCATTTGGGCAGCCTCTACACGGCCTACGTCAATTTTCTCACGGCGCACAGCACGGGCGGCGTGTTTTTCCTGCGCATTGAGGACACGGACAAAAAGCGTGAGGTGGCCGGCGGCGTGGCATCGCTGTTGGAGAGCCTAGCGGCGTTTGGCATTGTGCCCGACGAGGGCGGCGTGGCGGGCGGCGCTTATGCCCCCTATACCCAGAGTGCGCGGCGGGAAATTTATCAAGCCTTTGCCAAGGATTTAGTCGAGCGCGGCTTGGCGTACCCCTGCTTTTGCACGGAGGACGAACTGACCGCCTTGCGGGATGCCCAAGAGACAGCCGATGTGCCCCAGAAGGGCTACTGGGGGCAGTGGGCGCGTTGCCGGGATTTATCTGCACAGGACGCCATCGCCCGTGTACAGGCGGGCGATGCGTGGGTATTGCGCTTGCGTGCGGATGGCGACGCCGAAAAGCGCATCGTCTTCACGGACGAAGTGCGCGGCAAGATTGAGATGCCTGAGAACATTCTGGACACTGTCTTACTCAAGCGCGACGGCGTGCCGACCTATCACTTTGCCCACGCGGTGGACGACCACCTCATGCGCACCACCCACGTCATCCGTTCCGAGGAATGGCTCGCCTCCGTGCCGCTCCATCTGGCGCTCATGCGCGTCTGCGGCTTCCGTGCACCCAAATACGCCCACATTTCCGCGCTCATGAAGAGTGAGGACGGCGCGAAGCGCAAGCTGAGCAAACGCAAAGACCCTGAAGCGGCGGTCAGCTGGTTCAGTGCGCAGGGCTACCCCGCCGATGCGGTGCTGGAATACCTCATGACCCTCATCAGCTCCGCCTTTGAAGACTGGCGGCGCGTCCACCCCACTGAGCCGCGCTCTGCGTTCCCCTTCACGCTCAAAAAAATGAGTGCCTCTGGCGCACTGTTCGATGCCGTTAAACTGGCCGACGTGAGCAAGGGTGTCATCGCGCTCGTCAGCGGTGCGGATTTGGCACAGCAGGTGCGGCACTGGGCGGGGGCGCACGACACCGCTTTGGCTGCGCTATTGGACAAGCACCCCGATCGTCTTGCGCAAATTCTGGCGATCGATCGCGACGGCGCAAAGAAGCCACGCAAAGACATCGCCCGTTACGGCGAAGTGCTCGGCTATGTGTCCTACTTTTTTGACGAACTGTTCGTCCCCGCGCTGCCGCTGCCTGAGGGCATCAGCCCCGCCGATGCATCGGAGATTTTGGGTGCATACGACTACGATGCCGACGAAGACAAGGACGCGTGGTTTGCGCGTATCCGCGCGTTGGCGCTCTCGTTGGGCTACGCCGCCAGCCCCAAGGAATACAAAGACAACCCCGCCCAGTGGCGCGGTCACGTGGGCGCGGTCTCTTCTGTGATTCGCGCCGCCATCACGGGGCGCAGTAACACGCCGGATCTATGGGCGATTTGCCGCGTCTTGGGCGCAACTACGGTGCTCTCGCGCCTCCAGAAGGCGCTGGTGTCGCTGAACACTTAGTCCGCACAGCTACGGGCACTTTGCGCCGCATCAAACAGCGTTTGCATCGCTTCAAAGGGCGTTAGGGTGTTCACGTCCAGCCGCGCCAGTTGCCGCAGCAGGGCGCTCTGTGCCTCACGCGCGAAGGATATCTGGGTGTCGTCCGTGGGTAGGGGCACGTCATGACGTGCCCCTACGTTGGCGTCGCGTTCCAGCTGCGCCAGCACCACCCGCGCCCGCTTGACCACGCTCTCGGGCACGCCGGCCAGCTTTGCCGCCTCAATGCCGTAAGAGTCGTCCGCACCGCCGGGGACAATCTTGCGCAGAAAGGTCAGCTCGTCGCCGCGTTTTTTCACGGCAATGTTGTAGTTCTTGACACCCGCAATGCTGTCCTCTAAATCTGTCAGCTCGTGATAGTGCGTGGCGAAGAGGGTCTTTGCGCCCAGTTTTTTCTTGTCCGCGCAGTGTTCAAGGACGGCCCTAGCGATGGACATGCCGTCGTAAGTGGACGTGCCGCGCCCGATTTCGTCTAGGATAAGTAAGCTACCCGGTGTCGCCGCAGAAAGAATCGCAGCCACCTCGCTCATCTCCACCAAAAAGGTGGATTGCCCCGCACTCAAATCGTCGCTCGCACCAATGCGGGTGTAAATGCCGTCGAGCACCGTGAGCCGCGCACTGCTGGCCGGAACAAAACTGCCCGCCTGCGCTAAAAGACAAATGAGCGCGACTTGGCGCATGTAGGTGCTCTTGCCGGCCATGTTGGGACCGGTGAGTATCATGCAGCGGCACTCGTCCGTGTTGAGGTCCGTGTCGTTGGGGACGAAGGGAGCCGCGCCCTGCATCCGCTCCACAACGGGGTGTCGCCCGCCCACGATGTGTAGCACGCCGTCCGTGCACATGTCCGGGCGGACGTAGTTGGCCTGCGCCGCCGTCTGCGCAAGGGCGCATAGGGCGTCCAGCTCCGCCAGCGCACGCGCCGTTTTTTGTACGCGTGCCACCTGCGCCGCCGTCTTTGTCCGCACGCGCTCAAAGAGCTCAAACTCAATGCGCGTGATGCGCTCCTGTGCGCCGAGCACCTTGCTCTCGAGCTCTTTGAGCTCCTGCGTGATGTAGCGTTCCTTGTCCGTGAGGGTCTGCTTGCGGATGTAGTGCTCCGGCACGAGCGTTTTTTGGCTGTTGGGGACTTCCAGATAGTAGCCGTAGACACGATTGTAGCCGATCTTCAGCTTGCGGATGCCCGTCTTCTCCGCCTCTTTTTGGGCGATGCCCGCTAAGTAGCCCTTGCTGTCAGCAATCAGTGCGCGTAGCTCATCGAGCTCCTTGTGGAAGCCGTCGCGGATCATGCCGCCCTCGCGCGTGCTGGCGGGGGGCTCGTCGCTGATGGCACGCTCGACCAGTGCGCTCACGTCCTCTAAGGGGTCAAGGGACTCAAACAATTCCGCCAGCAGCGTGCTCTTGCAGACGATGAGCGTGTCCAAAATCTTGGGCACAACCGCCGCCGTCACCGCCAGAGCACGCAGCGTCTGCGCGTTGGCCGAAGCGTACACAATGCGCGTGATGAGCCGCTCCATGTCCTGCATACTCGCCAGCAACAGTAGCAAGTCCTCCCGCACAGCCGCGGCGTTCACCAGCTCCTCCACCGCGCTGTGGCGGCGCGTGATTGTGCCGATGTTCAGTAGCGGTTTTTCCAGCCAGCTGCGCAGTGTGCGCTTGCCCATGGCCGTGCGGCAACAGTCCATCACCCAGAGCAGCGAGCCACGCTTTTCCCGCGAGCGCAAGGTCTCTGTGAGCTCCAGATTGCGCAGTGTCGCGGCGTCTAGCCGCATGAAGGCCGACTCGCCATAGAACTCCAGCGTGCGCATGTGCCCCAGCTCGCCCCGCTGTGTCTCCGCCAAATAGCGCAGACATGCCCCCGCCGCGCGGATGCTCTCCTGCGCCGCCAATAGGGGTTCGAGTGCCTCCTGGCCAAAGTGCCCTTCCAGTGCGCTTTGGGTGATGATGGGGTCAAAATAGCTCTCGGGCAACGCCTGTAGCATGGTCTGCAGGCGCGTGTTGGCAAAACTGCGCAGTGCCGTGTCGGCGGCGGCCGCCTCGTTGAGCAGTAGCTCGGAGGGGTTGATGCGTGCCAGCTCCGCGCGAATGCTCTCGCCCAGATGTGCGCCCTGCAGCAGGCAGCAGGAAAACGCCCCCGTGGAGACATCCGCAAAGCAGAGCCCCGCGCGGTCGTCAAAGCGTGCGAGCACGGCCAAAAAGTTGTTGCGCCCATCGTCGAGCATCGAGCCCTCAATCACCGTGCCGGGCGTGAGGATGCGCGTCACCTCGCGCCTGACTAAGCCCTTGGCTTGCGCGGGGTCTTCCATCTGTTCACAGACGGCGACCTTGAAGCCCTGCTTGATGAGCCGCGCAAGGTAGGTCTCGATGGCGTGGTGGGGGACGCCGCACATGGCGGCGCGTTCGGGCAGGCCGCAGTCCCGCGCCGTGAGGGTCAGCCCCAGCGCACGAGAGACGGTCACCGCATCGTCAAAGAACATCTCATAAAAATCGCCCAGACGCCAGAACAAAACGGCGTCCGGGTTTTGCGCTTTGGCCTCCAAATACTGGCGCATCATAGGCGTGATGCTGGCGGGGATATTCTCGTAGATCATTGCTAGATCCTAATTTAGGTAATAAGTAATAGTGAATAGTGAATAGGTCATTTCAATGAACAATTTACAATGAAAAATTGTTGCAGGAATCAGCGGGCGGCAGGTTGCCGCCCCTACAGGCCTCATGCCTGTATCCTGAATCCTCATTCCTCAATAGCCCATACAAACAATTGTTCATTGTTCATTGTTCATTGTTAATTGCACTGCCCGCAGTCGCTGCCGCATTCTGGGCCGCAACTGTGTTCTTCTTGGGGTTCGGCGGTGGCGGGGTCTTCGCCGTCGGCAGAGAGGGACAGAATGCCAAAGATGCGGTGCATCAGCTTGGCCAAGCCCTTTTGTTGCTCCTGAAACGCCACCATGGTCGGGCGTGCCATCGCTAGGCTGTACAGGCGCTCAAACTCGTCTTGGTAAGCCTTGAGCTTGCTCTCGTTGGGCTTGTCCTCGTGTTGCTCTTGGTGAAAGCCGTATTCGCTCATCTGCATCCGTTGCATCAAGCCAACGAGCTCTTCATCGGCGGCGTTTTTCTCCATGGCGGCCTGCACGGCGGCGAATTCGTCTGTCTGCTGAATCAGTGCACCCAGCTCGCGGGTTTTTGCGATCAAATCTGACATGCTTCTACTCCTGTGTTGTGAATTGTGTATAGTATACCTGATTTTGCACGGAAACGCAAGACTAGATGCAAGATTTTTTGCACCGTTGCCTGTAGGGACAGGGCAAAAGGAAAACCGCCCGTTGGTCAGGCGGCTTCTTGGACGGGCTGGCTGTATTCATATAGCGTATTTGGACAAAAGTCCTGCCCTGTTGGCCAGTAGATATCGCCGTTCTCGACATACACCAGTTCAAACAGCTTTGCTTCTGACAGAGCCGCATAGAAAGGGTGTGATAGATGCTGTGAAAAGTCGTACTCGCGCACATTGCCGTCGCTGTAGACGAGCTGCAAACGATAGTCACAAATCGGCGTTGCGCTGAGCAGTTTGGGGTATTCCTTTATCACGCAAGACCCAGTTCTTTCATTGCCTCGTCAAACGACAGACATTCGCCGTTGCGGTAGTCTTCCATCGCTTGCTCGTGCGCTCGGTCGTCCTCTGGAGAGGCGACATCATCGGGCAACAGATTTTCCACAAGCGCAAGGACAAGCTCTTGTTGACCAACGGGTAACAAGTCAAAATACTCGTTGAGCATCTGTGTTCTAGGTGCCATATCAAAAACCTCCTTGGTAAATTCCACCACGTGCACCAAATCGTTCAATGACTATCGTATGCTCGTCTAGTTGATAATATACTACACGCCAATCACCTACGCGCAAGCGGAATTTTTCATTGTACCCTTTGATTGGTCTAACGTCACCGTCTGGCAGCTTGGCAATTGCGTCCATGACACGTTTTCGTGTCGAAATGCTTTGGCGCGACAATTCTTTGATCACTCGCTTGGATAACTCGAACTCCAAAAACTCACCCCGCCCACAGATACTTCTAACATAGATCTAATTCTAACACTTTTCGTGTACCATGTCAAGTCTCGGCAAGAAATCAGCACAACAATTGTACATTGTCAATTGAATTACGGTATGTACTCAAACACCAGCCCGGCCACGCAGACTGTGTCGCCTTCTTGCAGGCCTGCGGCGAAGAGCTCGTCCATCACGCCGCTGGTCTGTAGCACGCGCTGAAAGTATTGCAGGGACTCAAAGTCGTCCATGTCCACCCGCGCGAGCACCCGCGCCAGCCATTCGGCCTCCACGTAGTATTCGCCGTCCTCCACCGTCACGGTGAACTGTCCGGCTCTTTCTTCTTTGAGCGGCAACGGTTCGGGCGCGTAGATCTTCACGGGCGGGAGCGTGGCCAACAGCGCGGCCGTGGCCTGCATGAGCTCTTTTGTGCCCATGCCGATGGGGGCGCAGATTTCGTAGAACGGCAGCGTTTGCGCCGTGCAATAGTCCTGCACGCGCTGTAGCTGCTCCTGCGTGGCGCAGTCGATTTTGTTCAGCGCGACAATCTGCGGCAACCGCGCCAGTTCCGGCTGAAAGGCCGCCAGCTCCGCATTGATTTTCTCAAAGTCCTCCAGCGGGTCGCGTCCCTCTGTCCCCGCCGCATCGAGCACGTGGATGAGCATACGACAACGCTCCACGTGGCGCAGGAACGCGTGCCCCAGCCCCGTGCCGTCGCTCGCGCCCTCAATCAAGCCGGGAATATCCGCCATCACAAAGCTTGTGCCCTCGGCAATGCGCACCACACCCAACACGGGCGAGAGCGTGGTGAAGTGGTAATCGGCCACCACGGGCTTGGCCTGACTGACCGTGGCCAGCAGCGAGCTCTTGCCCACGTTGGGGAAGCCCAGCAGCCCCACATCGGCCAGCAACTTCAGCTCCAGCGTGATTTCCCAGCTCTCGCCTTGTGCGCCGGATTTGGCAAAGCGCGGCGCTTGCCGCACGGCAGAGGCAAAGTGGGTGTTGCCCCAACCGCCCCGTCCGCCGCGGGCGATGACCACCGGCTCGCCGTCGGACATGTCCGCCATCACCGCGCCGCTCTCGGCCTCGCGCACCAGCGTCCCCACGGGCACGCGGATGATGAGATCGTCCGCCGATCGACCCGATCGCCGCCCCGCTTCGCCCGGCTTGCCGCTGTCGGCCTTGTAGGCGCGTCTGTAACGGAAATCCGCCAGCGTGGACAGGTTGGAATCGGTTTGGAGCACTATGTTGCCGCCTTTGCCGCCGTCGCCGCCGTCTGGACCGCCAGAGGCCACGTATTTCTCGCGGTGAAAGCTAACTTTGCCGTCGCCGCCCGCGCCAGCCGTCACGCGAATTTTCGCTGTATCCACAAACATAAAAAGCCCTCATGCCTTCGTCAATCTACTAGAAGCCGCTTGTCTGGGACAAACGGCCTGTATACTATTGTAACCGATTTACAGATATTTTGCAATACTAGATGCCAGATTTTGAAATTAGACGTTTGTGGGTAGGGGCGGATAGCATCCGCCCGTGGTCTAGCAGAGGACAGAAATCAGAAGACAGAGGGCAGATTTGCGCCTTCTGCCCTCTGACATCTGATCTCTAATTCGTTTCTTCCACCAAAGTGTGCGTGAGCTTCGTCTCTTCACCGTCACGTTGCACGGTGATCTGTATTTTTTCGCCGGGCTTTTTGCCGCTGAGGGCGCTGCTGAAGTCGGCCTGCGTGTCGATGCTCTTGCCGTCCACGTCCACAATGCGGTCACCGCGCTGGAACTGCGCGTCCGTGCTCTGCGCGATATACAGCCCCGCTTCGCTCACGCGGTACTGCATGGCCGAGAACATGTCGCTCACCTCCACCAGCTGGAAGGGATTGGCCACCCGCCCGGTGACGTAGCCGTGGGCGATGATGTCCTCAATGACCAGTTTGGCCGTGTCGATGGGGATGGCAAAGCCCAGTCCCTCAATGCCCGTGCCCGAAGACTTGGCGTTGACGATACCGATGAGCTCGCCGTGGGCATTGAACAGACCGCCGCCGCTGTTGCCGGGATTAATGGCCGCGCTGGTTTGCAACAGGTTCATAGTGGCGTTGTCGATGGTGACCGCGCGATCCAGCGCACTGATGATGCCCTCGGTGACCGTACCGCCCAGCTCGCCCAGCGGGTTGCCGATGGCCACGGTGGGCTCACCCACCACGAGCCCTGCGGAATTGCCCATGACGGCGGGGGTCAGTGCGTCGGCGTCGATTTTCAGTACGGCGATGTCGCTTTTCTCGTCCGACCCCACCAGCGTGGCGTTGTATTCCTTGCCGTTCTGGAGCTTCACGGTGATTTTCCGTGCGCCGCCGACCACGTGGTGATTGGTGACGATATGCCCGTCTTTGCTGAGAATCACACCACTGCCCGCGCCCGTGGTGACCATCTGCGAGAAACGGCCGTTGCCCTGCAAGGCCTCTGTGGTGATGACCACCACGCTGTCGAGTGCCGTTTGGGCAACGGCGGCCACGTCCAGCCCAGACGAGCCGGCGGCGGTCTGCGTGGTCTTGGCGTTCCCTTGCGGCACGCCTTGGTAGAAGACCGCGCCGCCTTGTGTGCCCAGCGGCGCAGGCACAAGGTAATTGTTGTAAACATATGCGCCGCCCACGCCGAATACGCTGGAAACGAGGGCGGCCAACAACACCACGGCAGCCAAAAACGCCTTGCGGGAACGTTTGCGTTTGTATTTGACCTTGCGAGGCGGTGTCGCGCGGTGCTCGGCGGTCTGTGGGGGCAACGGCGGTCTGGAGGGCGGCGCGGGGGTATAGTACGGCAGGGTCTGGTACGCCCCAGCATACGCCGACAGCGTGGGCGGCGGCGGTGTGATATACTCCAGCACCTGCGGCGGTGGAGATGCGGGCGCAAAGCTCTCCGTAGCGTCTTGCGGGATTTCGGACACTGCGTTATCGTTTAGTGTGTTGTATTCGTCCATGACATGTATCTCCTTTGCGATTTGTATGCCCGTAGTATACCCCGCCTGCGTGTCATGCAATTGCAGACTTTGTGGTCTTATTGTGAAAGTTTAGAGGCTAGAACAGTAGGGGCGGCAACCTGCCGCCCGTGGTTGCCAGATGCCCCATGTAGGGGCGAGCTGCGCTCGCCCGCTGTCTAGAAGCAATCACAGGGACGCCCCATGTGTCTGTTCTCTCATCAGGGCGACCACAAGGGTCGCCCCTACATACCTCACGCCTGTATCCTCGCCCCTCTCTGCCTTCTGAAATCTGCCCTCTGTTTTTCCCCATCAGTTGAATTTTCCCCGCGATTGTGTTAGAATACCCTATACCAAACAGTTGGGGGAGGCGACCATGGGGGATTCATTGCCCCGCCACGTGGGCATTATCATGGACGGAAACGGCCGCTGGGCAAAACAGCGCGGTCTGCCCCGTACCGAGGGACACAAGCAGGGCGCGGAAGTCTTTGAGCGCATCTGCGACCACTGCGCCGAACTGGGCATCCCCTGCGTGACCTTCTATGCCTTCAGCACCGAGAATTGGGCGCGTCCGCCGGGGGAAGTGGCGGCCATCATGGATCTGCTGCGCCACTGGTTGCGCAAGGCCGAAGAGCGCGAGGGGGAGAACCGCCGCCGTGGCATCCGCCTGCGCTTCATCGGCGAGCTGAGCGCCCTGCCAGAGGACATCCAGTCGCTGGCGGCGGACGCCGAGGACCACACCCGCGCCCATACCCGCACCATCTGCAATCTGGCGGTCAACTACGGCGGACGGCTAGAAATCCTGCGGGCAGCGCAGACCCTAGCGGCGCAGTGCCAAACGGGCGCAAGGAATGCCATCGACCTCACAGAAGAGGACATCGCCGCCCAGCTCTACACTCCCGAATACCCGGACGTGGATTTACTCATCCGTCCCAGCGGCGAGAAGCGGCTGTCTAACTTCCTGCTCTGGCAGGCGGCGTATGCGGAATTCTGGTACGCCGACACCCTCTGGCCAGACTTCACCACCGCCCATTTCGAGCAGGCACTGGCAGATTTCGCCAAACGTTCTAGGCGGTACGGAGGCTAGGGGTTAGGTGTTAGTTCCTGCGCCTAGTTCCAGAAGTCTAGCATCTAGTCTCTAAAATCTAGCATCTAGTTTGGAGTTTCCTAATGAAAGTCAAAGTCATCGCGGGGCTGATTGCCGCATCGTTGGGCGTGGCGTGCATTTTGTTTATGTATTCGCCCCTGCCCATCATCGTGCTCTCGGGCTTCAGCCTGCTGGGCGCGATTGAAATCTGCCGCGCCATGAAGACCACCAACAAACTGCTCATCGCCCTGAGCGCGGTGTTTGCGGCCATCATGCCCTTTGGGCTGAGCTACGCGCGGGACTTGGCCAACGCGGCCTACCTGCGGGTCTTGCCGCTGGCCGCCGTGGCGGTGGTGCTGCTCTTCCCGCTGATTATGCTCTCGGACTTCAAGCGCACCAGCTTTCAGCAGATGCTCGCCGCTGGCATCGGCGCGTTCATCATCCCCGTGGGCTTCACTGGGCTGTCCTTCATCCGCGCCCTCGTGCCCGTTGCTCCCCTCTGGACACCCGAGGTCGGCACTGTGGGGGAAGGGCAAACCGCGTGGAACATCTACTGGATTCTCATGGCGCTGTTCTGCTGCTGGGTGACGGATGCCTTTGCGTATTTTGTGGGCAAGGCCACCGGCGGCAAGCACAAGCTCGCGCCGTCCGTCAGTCCCAACAAAAGCTGGGAGGGCGCGGTCGGCGGGGTGATTGGTGCCGCGCTGGTCAACGTGTTGCTGTGGGTGATTTTCTACAAAGGCGGCTTCTTCGGCGTTGCGGCGTTTGTGCCGCCGCTGTGGCTGATTATCCCGCTCTCTGTGGTCATGTCCGTCGTCGGCACGCTGGGTGACCTGACGTTCTCGGCCATCAAACGCCAGGCGGGCATCAAGGACTTCGGCAACGTCATCCCCGAACACGGCGGTTCACTCGACCGCTTCGACAGCTACCTCTTCGTCGTCCCCGCCCTGTGGGCGATTTTGGAGTTGCTGTACTAATTCAATGAACAATTAACAATGAACAATGGACAATTATGCCGTAGGGGTGCGCACCCAGCGTCCGCTGATTCTCACAAACGCACCGGGCGGATGATATCCGCCCCTACAGGTCTCACGCCTGTATCCTCAATTTTTAGCATCAGGAAACCCCTATGAAAACACTGTGCATACTGGGCTCAACGGGCTCGATTGGCACGCAGGCGCTGGATGTGGCGCGTGCGCATTCTTTGCCTGTGGTGGCCCTAGCGGCGGGGACGAACGCCGCGCTGCTCGAAGAGCAAATTCGCGCCCACCACCCAAAGCTCGCCGCGCTGGCGGACGAAACCGCCGCACGCGACCTGCGTGTGCGCGTGGCGGACACGGACACGAAAGTCCTCTCTGGCGATGAGGGCATCCTTGCCTGCGCGGCCTGCGGGGCAGATACCGTCCTCAACGCGATTGTAGGCGTGGCGGGGCTCGCACCCACTCTGTGCGCCATCGCGGCGGGGAGCGAGATTGCGCTGGCGAACAAAGAAACGCTGGTCGCTGGCGGCACGCTCGTCACCGATGCGGCGGCGGCCATGGACGTGAAAATCCTGCCGGTGGACAGCGAACACAGCGCGATTTTTCAGGCACTGCAGGGTGCGCCGAATACACACAGCGTGCAACGGCTGCTGCTCACCGCGTCGGGCGGGCCCTTCTTTGGGTACACAAAAGCGCAGCTAGAGAGCGTTAGCGTGGCTGATGCGCTCCAGCATCCCAACTGGGCGATGGGCGCGAAAATCACCGTGGACAGCGCCAGCATGTTCAACAAGGCGTTGGAGCTCATCGAAGCGGTGCGCTTGTTCGACATCCCGCCCGAGCGCATCGATGTGGTGGTGCACCGCCAGAGCATCCTGCACTCGGCGGTGGAGTTTGCGGATCATTCCGTCATTGGGCAACTGGGCGTGCCGGATATGCGCATCCCCATCCAATACGCCCTGCTCTATCCCCAGCGCGTCCCCTGCCCCGCCCCCCGGCTGGATCTGACCGCCTACGGCACGCTGACGTTTGAAGACCCAGACGATGAGACCTTCCCGGCCATCCACCTAGCACGCCACGCCGTGGCGCTGGGGGGACTGGCCACCGCGGCGTTCAACGGCGCGAACGAGCAGGCCAACGCGCTCTTCCGCGCGGGTGACATCCACTTTTTGCGCATTGCCCAACTGGTGGAGGACGCCCTAGGCGCGTATCTACACGAGATCAACACACAAAGCGGTTATACTATAGCGGACGTGTTGAATACAGATGTTTGGGCGCGGCGCTTTGTGTCTCTGGCCGCGCGGAAAGGATAGATTATGGCGGAGCTGTGGACAAAGGCGTGGCCGATTCTGTTGGCCATCCTCTTTTTCGGCATCATCATCATGGTGCACGAGGCGGGGCACTTTTTGGCGGCCAAGGCGTTCAAAGTGAAGGTACACAAGTTTGCGCTGGGCATGGGGCCGCGTATTTTGCATTGGGGCAAGGGAGAGACGGAGTACTCCCTGCGCCTGTTCCCCGTGGGCGGCTACTGCCTGATGGAAGGCGAGGACGAGGAGAGCGACGCGGACAACGACCGCGCCGTGAACAACAAGCCCGTCTGGCAGCGCATGATCATCATGGCGGCGGGCGCGTGCATGAATCTGCTCTTGGGGCTCATCGTCCTGGCGGTGATGCTCGGCACGAGCGAGGCGATTCCTGCGCGGACGGTGGTGCAGTTTGCCCAAGATGCGCAGACGCAGTCCGTGGGGCTACGGGTGGGCGACCGCTTTTTGGAGATCAACGGCAAGCACGTCTTCAACTCTAGCGACGTCGGCTATCTTATGAGCCGCCAACGCGACGGAAAATATGATGTCGTCGTTGACCGCGCCGTGCTCGACAGCGACGGCAACGACACGGGTGCGCGGGAAAAAGTGCAGATTAACGGCTTACAACTGACCGTCACCGAAGAGGACGGACACCCGGTGCTCCACAACGATTTTTGGCTGGGTTGGGCCGCAAAGACCCCGAAGAACGTCTTTGAGGGCACGTTCCGCAATGCGGCCAGCTTGGTGCAGACCACATATCTGAGCCTCTTTGACATGGTCACGGGGCAATACAAACTCAGCGACATGTCTGGGCCCATCGGCATTGCCGACACCATCTCGCAGGTGGCCAGCGACACCAAGCCCGACCCAGACACGGGCAAAGTCGACCTCTCCACACTCTATTATATCCTCGCGCTCATCACCGTGAACATCGGCATCATGAACCTCCTCCCCCTCCCCGCGCTGGACGGCGGACGGCTGTTCTTCCTGCTCCTCAATTGGATTTTGCCCAAAAAGTGGCGCATCCCGCAGAAGTACGAGGGCTGGGTGCACGCCGCCGGGCTTATACTCTTGTTGGGCTTTATGGCGGTGGTCTCCTTCGGAGACATCCTGAAGATTGCGCAGAGGTAGCGGCATGGACGAGAGACAAAGCCGCGCCGTGTTTGCGGGCGGCGTGCAAATCGGCGGCGGAGCGGCGGCGTGCGTGCAATCCATGCTCAGCACCCCGGCGGGGGACATTCCCGCCAGCGTGGCGCAGGCCAAACGCCTGCATGAGGCGGGCTGTGAGATTCTACGCGCCGCCGTGCCCACCCGTGCGGATGTCGCGCTCATTGCCGCGCTGAAAGCCGCTGTGCCCATCCCCATTGTGGCGGACATTCACTTTGACTACCGCATCGCGCTCGACTGCGTGGCGGCGGGCGTGGACAAAATCCGCCTGAACCCCGGCAACATCGGCTCTGCCGATCGCGTGGCGGCGGTGGCGCAGGCGTGCAAAGCGCGGGGGATTCCCATCCGCATCGGCGTGAACGCGGGCTCACTGGAGAAGGACGTTTTGGCACGCTTTGGCGGCGTGTGCCCTGAAGCGTTGGTGGCCAGCGCCTTGGAGCACGCGGCACTGCTGGAGGCCTGCGACTTCCACGACATCGTGCTCTCGCTCAAAGCGTCGGACGTGCGCACCATGGTGGCGGCGTATCGACTGGCGGCCGCCGCGTGCGATTACCCGTTGCACCTAGGCGTGACGGAAGCGGGCACGGCGCGGCAGGGCTGCATCAAGTCGGCGGCGGGCATCGGCGCACTGCTGCTCGACGGCATTGGCGACACCATCCGCGTCTCGTTCACGGAAGACCCCGTGGAGGAAATACGCGCGGGGCTGGACATCCTGCGTGCGCTGGGGTTGCGGCGCGACCGGGCGCAGATCGTCAGTTGCCCAACCTGTGGGCGCACCAAAATCGATTTGATTGCGTTGACGCGGCAGGTGGAAGCCGCCCTAGCCGACTGCCACAAACCCATCACCGTGGCGGTCATGGGCTGCGCGGTCAACGGACCGGGCGAAGCGCGAGAAGCGGACGTGGGATTGGCGGGCGGCGACGGCTGTGCCCTGCTGTTCAGTCGGGGCGAAATCCTGCGAAAAGTGCCGGAAGAGCAGGCGGTAGAGGCATTACTTAAGGAGATTGACAAACTGTGCATAAGATGATAGAAGACGCTCTAGGGGTGGCGGTGTCCCCGGGGCTGTTGGCGGAATTGGCGGGCGGCGTAGTGACAGACAGCACGCTGGACAAGCAGGCACGCACCCTGCGCATGGTGGTGGAATACGACCGCGCACCTGAGCAATATGTCATTGATGAAGCGAGCGATGCAGTGCGGAAAGCATTGCGTTTGCGGCGCTTTGATTTTATCATAAGAACGGGCGGCGGCGCTGCAATGAACAATGAACAAAGAACAATGAACAATTCTGTGGGGCAGCCCATAGAGCCCCCCGTAGCGTCTGCGCCGCAACCCTCACGCCTCACGCCTGAATCCTCATCCCTCAAAGCGCCTGTGCGTGTTCCGTCTGCAAAAAAGCCTGTTCCTGCGAAAAAGAAACGGTTGACGGCGCAGGAGAAAGCGCTTGCGCCGGGCGTTGTGTTGCCCGACTGCCTGAGCGACGCGACGCTCATTTACGGCGAGACCATCGCCGCCGCGCCCATCGAGATTGCCACGCTCCTGCGCCCACGCGAGTTCGCGGTGATATGGGGCGAAATCTTCAAGCTGGAGCGCAAGACCATCAAGGACAAATGGCGCAAGGTCACGTTCAACGTCACCGACTACAGCGACAGCGTGTCCGTGAGCTCGTTTTTGACCATCAAGCAGAGCGAAAAATTTGAGGACAAGCTGCACGAGGGCGATTTTGTGCTCCTAGCAGGGGAGTTCGCCTATGATGAATACACCAAAGAGAACGTGTTCAAGCCCGCGAGCATCGTCTCTGTGCGCTACAATCACCGCCCAGATACCGCGCCCGAAAAGCGCGTGGAGCTACACCTGCACACCAACATGTCCGCCATGGACGGCATGACCACCGCCAAAAAGCTGGTGGCGCGTGCGGCCTATTGGGGGCACCCAGCGGTGGCCATCACCGACCACGGCGTGGTGCAGGCCTTCCCCGAAGCGGCGAAGGCGGGCAAGGAACTGGGCGTGAAAATCCTCTACGGCATTGAGGGCTACTACGTGGACGACCGCCTATACACCGACATCCAAAGCGCGGCCACACCCACCCACCACATCATCATTTTGGCGAAAACCCGCGATGGGTTGCGCAATCTCTATCGCCTGATTTCTAAATCCAATATGGATTATTTCTACAAAAAGCCCCGTATGCCGCGCTCGGTGATTGAAGAGTTGCGCGAGGGGCTCATCATCGGCTCGGCCTGCGAGGCGGGGGAGCTCTACCGCGCCATTCTGGACGGCAAAAGTCCTGACGAACTGCTGGACGTGGCCGCGTTTTATGACTACATCGAAATTATGCCCATCGGCAACAACGCCTTCATGCTCCGCGACCGCGTGAAGACCCGCAAGCGCAAGGTGAAGAACCCAGAGACGGGCGAGAGCGAGGAGATCGTTGAGGAGATCGATCGCCAGCCCCCGCTGTTCCAGAATGAAGAACAGCTGCGCGACATCAACCGCACGCTGGCGAACATCGCCGACACGCTGAACAAGCCCCTGTGCGCCACGGGCGACGTGCACTTTCTAGAGGAGCGCGACGCCATCTACCGCGAGATTTTGCAGAGCGGGCAAGCCTATGACGATGCCAGCGAGCAAGCGCCGCTGTTCTTTAAGACCACGGACGAAATGCTCTCGGAGTTCGCCTATCTGGGCGAGGAGGCGGCCACCCGCGCGGTGGTCACCAATCCCCGCACCATTGCCGATGCCTGCGAAGTGCTGCAGCCCATTCCGTGGAACGCGGACGCGAAAAACGGCAACTACCCGCCCGACATCCCCGGCTCAGACGAGGAGCTGCGCCGCATCTGCTACGAAAAAGCCCGCGCGATGTATGGCGACCCCCTGCCAGACTTGGTGGAGGCGCGGCTGGAGAGAGAGCTCGCGCCCATTGTGGCCAACGGCTTTGCGGTGATGTACATGACCGCGCAGAAGCTCGTGGCGTTTTCGCAGTCTCGCGGCTATGAGGTGGGCTCACGCGGTTCGGTGGGCAGCTCCGTGGTGGCCAGCTTTGCGGACATCTCAGAGGTCAACCCCCTGCCGCCGCACTATCTGTGCCCCCAGTGCCAGTATTCCCAGTTCATCACCGATGGCTCTGTGGGCTCTGGCTTTGACCTGCCCCCCAAGGCGTGTCCAAAATGCGGCACAGCGCTGGGGCGTGACGGGCACGATATCCCCTTTGAGACCTTCCTAGGCTTCAAGGCGGACAAACTGCCCGACATTGACCTGAACTTTTCTGGCGATATCCAGAGTGAGGTGCACAGCTATACCGAAGAGATTTTCGGCAAGGAGAACTGCTACAAAGCGGGCACGATTCAGGTCTTGCAGGACAAAACGGCCTACGGCTTTGTGAAAAAATACATCGCGCAGCAGGGCATCACCGCCCGCCGGGCGGAGGTGGATCGCTTGGTCAACGGCTGTGTGGGCATCAAGCGCACCACCGGGCAGCACCCCGGCGGCATGGTGGTCGTCCCCGCCCAATACCCCGTGGAGGAATTCACGCCCGTGCAGTACCCCGCCGACAAAACAGAGCGCGACATGATGACCACGCACTTTGACTTCAAGACCATGCTCCACGACACTTTGCTCAAGCTCGATATCCTCGGGCACGATGTCCCCACGTTTTATAAGCACCTAGAGGCCTTGACGGGCATCCCCGTGCGCGAGGCGGACGTGACCGACCCGAAGCTCTACGAGCTCTTTCAGTCGCCAGAGGCACTGGGCATTACCGCCGACCAGTTGGGCATCGAAACGGGCACGCTCTCCATCCCCGAAATGGGCACGCGTAACACCATCCAAATGCTGCTGGACGCCAAACCGCAGAACTTCTCGGATCTGCTACAAATTTCTGGGCTCAGCCACGGCACGGACGTGTGGCACGGCAACGCGAAGGATCTCCTCAAATCGGATGAATGCACGATCAAAGACGTCATTGGTCTGCGCGACAACATCATGCTCACGCTCATGCAAAAGGGCATGGATTCGTCCATGGCGTTCACCATCACCGAAATTGTGCGCAAAGGGCAGGCGAAAAAGGCCTTTACGGAGGAGATTTTTGCGGCACTGCGTGCACTGGATCTGCCCGACTGGTACATTGAGTCGTGCCTAAAAATCAAGTACATGTTCCCCAAAGCGCACGCGGCGGCGTATGTGATTGCCGCGCTGCGGCTGGCGTGGTATAAGCTCTACCACCCGCTGGCGTATTACGCCGTCTTCCTGACGGTGAAGGGCGGTGCGCTGGATGTGGACGTGCTCTTTGCGGGGCTGGAGGCCGTGGCCGCGCGGGTGGCGGCGCTAGAGCCCGCCGTGCGTGCCAAGAGTGCCACGCCCAAAGAGTGCGACAGCTACGACACGCTGCTGGTCATCAAAGAGATGCTCCTGCGCAACGTGGCGGTGCTCCCCACGGACTTGTATAAATCCACCGCCGCAGTGTATACGCTGGAGGACGGCAAGATTCGCCTGCCCTTCAGCGCACTGCCCGGCATTGGCGAGGAGGCTGCCAAAAAGTGCGCCGCCGCCCGCGAGAAAGTGCGCGGCGCGTATCTCTCCGTGGACGAGTTCCGCGCGGCGTCAGGCGTGGGTAGCCCCGTGGTGGAGGCCCTGCGCACAGCCGGTGCACTGGCCGGCCTGCCAGAGGCGGATCAGTTGAGTTTGTTTTGAGCAGAAGACAGATATTTCGGGCGCAATTCTGTCCTCTGACCTCTGCCTTCTGAAAATGTAGGGGGCGATGTCCACATCGCCCCGTTGTTTTCCACGCGTTTTCAGAACAACGGGACGATGTGGACATCGTCCCCTACAGGTGACAACGGGCAGATGATATCCGCCCCTACGGGTTTCACAAATAATTGTTCATTGCGCGAAGCATCTGGCTGCTGTCACGCCGCGCATACCCACGCGGCGCTCAGCGCGGTCGCCCCAGTAGCCGTGCACATACACGGCGCACTCAGCGGCGTGGCGGGGCAACAGGCCTTGCCCCAAATACGCCAGAATCATCCCCGCCAGCAAATCGCCACAGCCCGCCGTGGCCATGCCGGGGTTGCCTGTGGTGTTGCGGTAGACCGCCCGCCGCGTCCCCTGCGCCACCAGCGTCCCCGCGCCCTTAAGCACCAGCGTCACGCCGAAGGCCGCCGCAAAGTCGTGGGCGACGGCCAAGCGTTCTGCCGCACTTTTGCCCACGGGTGCACCCGTCAGCCGCGCCATTTCGCCCGCGTGGGGCGTGAGGATGGTCGGCGCGGTACGGGTGCGCAAAACGCTTGTGTCGCGGGCAATGAGCGTCAGCGCGTCGGCATCCAGAATCAGCGGCACGGGGCATTCGCGCACGAGCTGCGGCACTAGATACGCCGTGTCCAGGCTTTGCCCCAGACCGCAACCCAACAACACGGCATCGGCCTTCTGGCAGGCGGCCAGTAGCTCTGGCAGCGCGGCTTTGGCCAAGTGCCCCTGCTGATTGCAGGGCAGGGGCAGCAGCACCGGCTCTGTGAGCTGCGGAGCAATCGCGCTGTACGCTGCCTGCGGAAAGGCGGCCTCCACCAGACCTGCCCCCGCCGCCACAGCGCCTCGCGCGGCCAGCACCGCCGCCCCCGGAAAGCGCAGCGATCCGCAAATGCTCAGCACGCGCCCCGCGTCATATTTGTGCGCATCCCGCGCACGCGTGGGCAATAGGCGGCGCACGCTCGCCGCATTGCGGCTATAGGTATACGCTTGCATAAATTTTCTCCTTGTGATATTAGAGACTAGAGAATCGCTGTATTCATCCACTGTAGGGGCACACGCCCCTGTGCGCCCGCTGATTTCCACGGTTTTTCAGAACCGCGGGATGCCGAGGGCGGCGTCCCCTACAGAGGGATGAGGTGTTGGGGAGGGAGGCGTGAGGTTTGTAGGGGCGAGCTGCGCTCGCCCGCTGATTTCGAACGACACTGCGTTGCGCACTGCGGGCGCATACTATGCGCCCCTACAGAGGGATGGCAAGTCATTCGGTGTGCATCTATAGTTTACCATATTTTGTTGGTTTTTGCACGCCTTGAGGGAATTTCTACCAATAAACTTGCAAAATTGCGCACAAAGCATTATAATGTATAGTAAATATACAAGAAAGCAGGTGTTCGGCGTTTTTGCGCTGTTTTTTGCGCACACAAATTGACTATACGGAGGCAATCCGATGAACATACTGATTATTGGCGGCGGCGTGGGGGGACTCGCGCTGGCGGGCTTGATTGACGACCAAAAACACAATGTGGCCATCCTAGAAAAAAACGCCCCGGAGCTGCAAGCGCGGCGGGGGCAATGGTTTGACCACATCAACCTCTCGCAGCTCATCAAGTTGGGGCTGGGGGATTTGTTGCCGCCCGAAACCTTGCTGGCCAGCGAAGCCCCGGAGCGCACACTGGCGGGTCCCTCCCGCAAGTTTAAGCTACGCTTTAAGATTGGCGCACCGGCCTACGCGCCCGTCTGGCGGCCGGACTTGCTCGCTGCCCTGCGCACCCGCGCGGCCGCAAAGGCGCAGATCCGCTACGACACCCGTGTCAATGCTATCCTCATTGAGGGCGAGCGCGTAACGGGCGTGACGCTCACGGACGGACGGGAAATCCGCGCGGATTTGGTGGTGGATGCCAGCGGCTTGGGGGGGCTCAGCCGCCCACTGCTGGCGGATCTCTATTGCCGCGATGAAGACTTCCTGACGCTCTGGCGTGCGGATTTTCCGGCGGACGATTCATTTTCCCCCGGCGACAACTTTGACGTGCGCCCCACCAACGGCGGCGTGCTCACGCGATTTTCGCGCAATGCGGCCGGGCGCGTCGATTTGCTGCTGGGACAGCACGGCGCGATGGAACCCGGCTTTGTGAAGCGTGCGCTGGCCGATGCCCTGCGCACCCACTGCGCCGATGCGCCCCCAGAAATCGACGAGCACGATGGCGATTTCTACATCCTGCCCACCCGTGCGCCATCGCTACAAATGGTCTTCAACGGCTGCGCGATGTTGGGCGATAGCGCGTACATGACCCATCCGCTCACGGGTGCGGGGATTGTGCAGACGCTCCACGCGGCGAAGATTTTGGCCGAAGTGCTCTCGGAGATCGACACCGCCGATGCCGACGCGCTGTGGCGTTATCAACTGCGCTACTATAAACAATGTGCCCAAAACAGCTTTCGGCTGGACACAATCCGCCGTTTTATCGTGGATGCGCCCGACGAAGTGCTCGACCAGATTTTGGAAGCGCGTGTGTTCACCGAAAGCGACATGCGCCGCATCTTCATGGGGCGGTTTTTGTCGCTCGCGCCGCAGCACTTGCTGATTAAGGGCGCACAGCTGCTCTTCCATCCGCGCGTGCTGGCGGAAGTGGTGGACTGCCTTGCCCACGCGCTGTGGGCGCAGGAATGTGCACGCGGCATCCCAGAGCACTATGACGTGAAAAAGGTCGCCGCCTGGCAACAACGCACGCTGCGCGGGATTGGGAGTTTGTAGTTGGGGATTAGATAATCGACAATCCGTAGAGGCGAGCAAAGCTTGCCCCTACATTGAGCCGTGAAGCGTGAGGACGGAGGGATGCGGTTTGGCGGACACAAAATCTAGCGCACATGCCCCACGTCTCATTTCACGTCTGCAATATATTCTCTTTCCGCGCAGATGCGCCTTGTGCGCTTGCGTTGTGTCGCCCGATGACGCGCTCTGCGAGAGTTGCGGCGCGGCGGTTTTAACGCTGGGGAACACACAGCGCGGGGCGTGCCTTGCGCCCTTTGTCTATGGCGGCGTGGTGCGCGAAGCACTGCTCGACCTAAAGTTTGGCGGGGAACGCACTTGCGTGCCCTATTTTGCCGATGCGCTGGCGCAGTACGTGCGCGAAGAGACGCGTTCGTTTGATTGCCTGTGCGCCGTGCCGCTACATCCCGCACGGCAGAAGAGCCGTGGCTTCAACCAATCCGACTTGTTGGCCGACGCGCTGGCCGCGCGATTGTCGCTCCCTGTGCAGAGTGACTTGCTCGCGCGTCTGCGGGACACCCCCAGCCAGCGGACGCTCGACCATGCGGGGCGACAGGAGAACGTGCAGGGCGCTTTCGCCGTCCCGCCGGGGGCGGTGGTGCAGGGTCTGCGCATCCTGCTGGTGGACGACATCACCACCACGGGGGCGACCCTGCGGGAGGCCTCGGGCATGTTGCGTCAGGCGGGGGCCGCGCGTGTCCAGTGCATCGCCGTGGCCACAACCGTGCCGAAAAACGCCCGTTCATAAATTGTTCACAACCGAACCGAAGACGCGATATATAGTGTTATAGCTCTTTATGTTCACTATATATTGCGCTTTTGGCGTGCGCAAACGCAAAAATGTCATTTTGTAACGGACAATTTCTACCTTTCCTACAAACTTTGCCGCCGAAAGCGGGTGTGAAATTTTCCAAAATAGAAGATTTCTGGACTTTCAACCAATTTCGCACAGAATTCCTTGTGCAATATGCACAAATAGACCCCACTTTTTTGGCTTGACAACAAAAGCTTTAGACAATATACTAGCGTAGCCGATGGGCAAGATAGCCTTGTAGGCAACAAGCGCAAGCGATCTGACCAAAGCACACGGGAGAGTGCAGGCGGAGTACGAGACGTTTTGTCCCTCCGACCAGATTGCCCGACATCCATCCCGACTCTACGCAAAAAGCTTCGCGCTTTTTGTCCCAAGCCTTTTCAGAAAGGATGCAACAACCATGGCTCACTCACACCGAAAGCGCAAGATCTTTGCGCTCGTGGTGGTGCTGGCGTTCCTGATGAGCACTCTGGTGCTCTTCGCCGCCGCCACAGACAGCTACACCGTTACCCTCGCCGCCGATGGCGAGACCCAGTCCGTCACCACCCGCGCCAAAGCCCCGGCGGACATCCTCGCGGAAGCGAACATCGCCGGACAAACGGGCGACCTCATCGCCACCGACGCCTTCCATCCCGGTCAGGATAGCGCCCTGACCCTCTACCGCGCCCGGCGCGTTACCATCAACGAGAGCGGCAAAAAGCCCGTCATCGCCGTGATTGCGGGCACAGTCGCCCGCGCACTGGAACAGGGCGGCTATACCCTGCGTGCCGAGGACATCGTGACCCCCGCGCTGGACACCGAGCTATCGGAAGGTCTGGTGATCGACATCACCCGCGCGTTCAAAGTCACCGCCACGGCGGACGGCGAAACGCGGTCGCTCTGGCTCACCGGCGGCACGGTGGAGAGTGCGCTGGCGGCGCTAAACGTTGAATACAAAAAAGCGGACGAAGTGTCGCCCGCGCTGGGCGCGAAGCTCAGCAAGGCCACCGACATCACGGTGGGACGCGTGGAAACCAAGACCCGTGTGGTGGAGGAGAAAGTCCCGTTTACGTCCACCACGCGCAACTCCAACGACCTATATGTGGGCGAAAAGAAAGTCGAGACCAAAGGCGTGGACGGCCTGAACAAGGTCACTTATGTCGACCGCTTTGTGGACGGCAAGCAAGTCAACACCGTCAAGGAAAAGACCGTCGAAATCAAAAAGCCCGTGCAGGAAGTCAAGCTAGTGGGCGCGATGAGCGCGGCCTATAAGCCCATTGTGCTCAAGACGGGGCTCAAGCCCATCAGCGTCTTGCAGCCCAGCAGCAAGCTCCAGCTGGACGAAAACGGCATCCCCAAGAACTATAAATCCGTGGTGGAGGGCTTGGCCAAGAGCTACTCCATCGGCAAATATGGCGCGAGCGGCGGCCGCTGTGTGCCGGGCACGATTGCGGTCGATCCCAAGCAATTCCCCTACGGCACAGAGCTGTATATCGTCTCTACGGACGGCAAATACGTCTACGGCTACGCCATCGCCAACGACACGGGCGGCTTTGTGAAGACGAACTCGTGCATGGTCGACTTGTATATGCCCAGTATGCAAGCGTGCATCAACTGGGGCGCACGCAACGTGCGGGTTTATGTACTCTAAACAGAGGGCAGAATGCAGAGGACAGAGAGGCTTGAGGATTGTAGGGGCGAGCTGTGCTCGCCCGCTGACAGAGGGCAGACAACGTTCTGTCCTCTGAATTTTTGTATTCTTCGAATCGCTGATTACAAGAATATCGATCGCGGTGCAATATTACCCCGCGCTGTACTTCAAACCAATTAGTCCCGCAGTACGCTTGCTGATTAATTTGGCACTTGATTTTTCTTTGAAAATCGCATATAATAGTAGCTGTAAGGGGGCGGTAGCGTGAAGCTGTATCTGGAAACCACAATGTTCAATTATTATTTCGACACCGAACGCGACGGTCACACCGATACCGTCCGGCTGTTTGAGGAAATCCGCGCGGGAAAGCACGAGGCATATACTTCTGGCTACACGATTGAAGAATTGCTAAATGCCCCAGAGTCCAAACGGAGTAAAATGATGGCTTTGATCGACGAGTTTGGCGTGACTACGCTGGACATCACAGAGACATCAAACGCATTAGCAAGCCTTTATGTGGCCGAGGGCTTCATCCCCGCCCGTTTCCGCATGGACGGCGCACATATCGCTATCGCTTCTATACATGGACTTGACTGTGTGCTTTCCTATAATTTCACCCATATCAACCGTGTGAAAACAAAAACACAGGCCGAACGTGTCAACCATGAAAACGGTTACAAGACGGCCATCATCTGCACCGCTAAGGAGGTCTTGGAAGATGAACAGCAACTCGAAGATTAGCCCGGTTGAGCAGGAGCTTGACGCTATTCGTGTGAGAATATATGAGAAAACAAAAGACATGACATCGCAAGAGCAAGTGGATTTTTTCAACAAGCGCACACGCGAGGCGTTCGCCCAATATGGCGTTAAGTCAAAAATTGTGTCTGCCGCCATCGTACAACGATAGGCCATTGAGGCTTGAGGGATGAGGTTACAGGGATGAGGATTGTAGGGGCATCCCTCACGCCTTATCCCTGCGCTTTTCTGTCCTCTGCCCTCTGAATTCTGTCTTCTGATTTGCTTTTTTACCCATTTTGTGGTATAATCTTATGAAATGGGGTGATTGGTATGATACACGATTCTCTGAATAATTTGCGCGAGGAGATCCAAAAGCACAACCAAATTGAGAGCCTAGACTACGAACGCTTTGGCGTTAAGCGCGGTCTGCGCAATGCGGACGGCACGGGCGTGATGGCGGGACTGACCAAGGTCTGCGCCGTGGAGGGCTATGTCCTTAAGGACGGCGAGCGCATCCCGCAGGACGGGCGGCTGGTCTATCGCGGCATTGATGTGCGCGACATTGCGGACGGTTGCCGCGCCGAAAACCGCTTTGGGTTTGAGGAGACGGTGTGGCTGTTACTCATGGGCTCTCTGCCCACGAAGCGCCAACTGGAAAACTTTCAGACCATGATGTCTGAAGGGTGCGCCCTGCCCGAGGGCTTTGTGGACGACATGATCCGCAAAGCGCCCTCGCCCAATATCATGAACACGTTGGCGCGTAGCACGCTGGCACTGTATCGCTATGACGAAAACCCCGACGACACCAGCCTGGAGAACGTCCTGCGCCAATGCGTGCAACTCATCGCGCAACTGCCGGTGGTGATGGCGCACGCTTACCAAAGCAAGCGCGACTATTACGACAAACAGAGCCGCATCATCCACCCGGCGGAAACGTCCAACTCCATCGCGCAGACGATTCTGCACTCCATCCGCGCGGACGGCAAAGTCGGCGAGGAAGAAGCGCGTCTGCTGGATTTGTGCCTGCTCCTGCACGCCGAACACGGCGGCGGCAACAACTCCACCTTCGCCACGCGGGTGCTCACCTCCTCCGGGACGGACACCTACAGCACCATTGCCGCAGGCATTGGCTCGCTCAAAGGGCCCAAACACGGCGGCGCGAACATCAAAGTGGCGCAAATGCTGCGGCAACTGCGCACAGCCATCCCCGACCCCGACAACGACGGGCAGGTGCTCGACGCGCTGTGTAAAGTCCTGCGGCGCGAACTGGGCGATGGCTCTGGGCTGATTTACGGCATGGGGCACGCGGTCTATACCCTCAGCGACCCCCGCGCCAAGCTCATTAAGCAAAACATTCAGGACTTCCCCCGCATCAACGAGGCGGAGTTTGCGCACGACTTTGCTCTGCTCCAAGCCATTGAGCGGCTGACGCCCCAAGCGTTCAAGATTGCCCGTGGCGAGAAAAAGCGCGTGTGCGCCAATGTGGATCTCTACAGCGGTCTGGCGTATCGCCTGCTGGGCATTCCGGAGGATCTATACACGCCGCTGTTCACGGTGGCGCGCACAGCCGGCTGGTCGGCGCACCGCATTGAGGAACTGCTCACCTGCGGGCGCATCATCCGCCCGGCGTACAAAAACGTCTCCAACCCGCATCACTACCACCAGATTGACCGCCGCGAAGAAAACCTCCCCGCGCGGGACGCGGCGTACATTCCGGCAGAAGAAAGAGAGTAGGACCGCGGCCAATGAACAATTGACAATGAACAATTGTTCGCGGGCTTGGGCATGTAGGGGCGCACGCCCCCGTGCGCTCGCTGATTTCCGCAAACAACATATGGTCAACATCGTGTTGCGTCCAGCGGGCGAGCGCAGAAAGCCCCTACAACCCTCCCTCCTGTATCCTCAATCCTCACGCCTCTCCACCAGGGCGACCACAAGGGTCGCCCCTACAGACCTCACGCCTCTATGCCTCTACAAATAATTGTTCATTGTACATTGTTCATTGTTAATTGGAGAACTATGGCTTTGCTGACGGAAGAGTCTCTGCGTGCGTTGCGGCTATCGCCGGATCAGCGCACGCTTTGCGTTGCGCCGGGCACGGTATGTAGCCCCAGTGCGCTGGACTTTCTGGCGGTGCGGGGCATCTCGCTGGTGTTTGAAGAGGCGCAGACGCACACGGCGGGGCAGCCCAAACCTGAGCACCTGACGCACCTGCGCGGCGACATCCTCGTGCCCAAGACGCACCCAGTGATTGCGTTTCGCGGCGAGATGGACGCCCTCATTGCCGCGCTGACGGAGGCATCGGCGGTGTGCGGACTCTCTAAACACGCGTGCCTGTGCGCGGAGCTGGCGGAAATCACCGCGCTTTGCCGCGAGATTCTGCGCTGTGAAGTGACCGAAACGCCCTTTGTGTCCACGAACATTGCGGGGAAAACGCTGGACGAATACCGTGCAATGTCCCACGACCCACAAAAACATTTTGGTTTGGCGCACCCCTTGCCCACGCCCGACATGCCCATCGCGGCGCTACGCCTGAACACTCTGCGCACGCTGGTTCGGCGTGCGGAACTGGCGGCGGCGCGGGCGTTCCTGCAGGGCAAAAGCATCGAGCGCACGGACATCCTCACGGCACTCAATCGGCTCAGCTCCGTGCTGTATGTCCTCTATTTGCGCGAACTGTCTCTATAATTTAACAGATTCTTTTCAGATTGTATTTGCAATTGTGCCCTATTTTGTGGTAAAATATAAGCAGTTGACCCACATAAAGGAGGCGTGGCGTGTTTCAGCAGATGCAAGATTGGTTTTCGGCAGACGGGGCAATCGCGATTTTTTGGGCGCAAATCTGGGGCATGATCCGCACTTTTTCGTGGAACGATGCGCTGGATATCCTTTTGGTCACCTTCCTGCTCTACCAACTCATCAAGCTTTTGCGCGATACGCGGGCGGTGCAGTTGGTCAAGGGCATCGCGCTCATTGCGGTCGTTTACGCGGGCACGGTGCTGTTCAAGATGAACGCGTCGAGCTTTTTGTTCAGCCGCGTTTGGGACTCGGCCATTGTGGTGGTGTTCCTCATCTTCCAGCCAGAAATTCGCCACGCGGTGGAATCCATGGGGCGCACGCGCACGGGGCTGACGCGCTTGTTCAGCCGCGGCGGCGCACTGGAAGAAAAGCACAAAGCCGCACGCCGCGTGGCCATCTCGTCGGCTAAAGCCGCGGCCAGCATGAGCGAGCAGAAGATCGGCGCGCTCATGGTCTTTGAACGGCGCACCCTGCTGGGGGACGTGGCGCAGACGGGCACAATCCTGGAGGCAAACATCTCCTCCCAGCTGCTGGGCAACGTGTTCTACCCCAAAGCGCCGCTCCACGACGGCGCGGCCATCATTCGCGGCGGGATACTCTACGCCGCCGGTTGCGTGTTGCCGCTGACGCAAAACCCCGACCTGCCCGCGTCCTACGGAATGCGTCATCGCGCCGCGCTGGGCATCAGTGAACAGAGTGACGCGGTGGTGCTCATCGTCAGCGAAGAGACGGGGAACATCTCGTTGGCCATGGGCGGCGTGCTGACCACGGGGCTGACGGAAGGCTCTGTGCGCGAAGAACTCACCGCCGCGCTCGACTGGGAGGGCACAGAGGCCGCCGAAGGACGCAACGCCGCCGCCACCCGCTGGAAAAAGTTCTGGGACAACTAAATTGCCGCGAAAGGAGTGCGCCATGAAACCGCGCCGACAAAAACGCAACATTTTTCAATCCAACCTGTTTCTGCTGTGCTTCAGCCTTGTGCTGTCCGTGGCGGTGTGGTTGGTCGCGAGTATTTTAGTCGCGCCCGAAGAAAAGCGCACCATCGCCCACGTCCCGGTGAGCATTGAGCTCAACGACGCGGTCAAGAACCTGAACCTGCAGGCGTACACCCCCGAGGAGGGGCTGTTTGTGGATGTCATCGTCCGCGGCAAGCGCTACGATTTGGCCGCGATTGTGCCCAGCGACTTGACGGTACGCGCCACCCCCGCCAGCGTGGGCTCTGCCGGGCAGAAGACCTTGCGCCTGACGGCCACGGGCGGCATCGGCTCGGCGTTTACGGTGGAGCTCATTTCGCCGCAGGAAATCAGCGTGCTGTTTGATGAGAACAAAGAGCAGGTCTTCCAGATGAGCACACAGCTTTTGGACAAAAACGGAAAAGTGCTCAAGGATCTGCAAAGCGTTGCGCCGGAGGGCTACACGGTGGGGCATGAGCTGCTGAGCAAATCCACCGTCACGCTCTCTGGGCCCGCCAGCGAAATCGCGCGGGTGAAGTCCGTGGTGGCCACGGCGCAAATCGCGGGGAAAATCGACGACGACGCGGCCTTCCCGGTGAACATCAGTGTGGAGACCGAAGGCGCCGCGCCGCAGTTTGTCAGCGCACAGTATGACGACATCACCCTCACCGTGCCCGTCTACAAAAAAGTCACGCTACCGGCCACGGTGGACTGGCTGAACGTCCCGCCGGCCTACGCAAAGAAAGCCCTGCCCATCACCGTCAGCCCCCAAAAGGCACTCTTTGGCGTGAGCGAGAGCCAGCTGGCGGAGACCACCGCCGTGAGCGTGGGCACGATTGATTTTGCGGACATTCCCGCTGGCTACAAAAAGACCTTCACCTTCCCCGCCTCTGAAGTGCTCAAGTTCCCCGTGGTGGACGCGAAAGTGAAGAACTTCTACGTGACGGTGGACACAAGCGGAAAAGTCAGTCGACGTTTTGCTGTGCCGCATAGCAACATCCAGCTACGGGGCGCGAAAGAGGGCGTGCATCTGCAACCCGCCGCCGGGGCGCTGGCCAGTGTCACCGTCGCCGGCGGGAAGGACAGCCTCGAGAAAATCACCGCGGCGGACATCTACGCCGAGCTGGATCTGGCGAACATCAAACCCAACGAGGGCAACGCCACCCAGAGCGACACGAGCCTGCCAGCGCACGTCTTCGTCAAGGGCTTTGACGACTGCTGGATTATTGGCAACTATAAAGTGCTGTTGACACAGGCGGCGGAATAAGCAAAACGGGAGACATCTATGGCGAACATTGTGCCCATCATCGAGGCGGACGACATCGCGACCGAAGTGACGCGCTTGGGAGCGCTGATCAGCCGCGACTACGCAGGGAAAGATCTGCTTCTAGTGAGCGTGCTCAAGGGCTCGGTGGTCTTTTTGGCGGACATCATGCGTGCCATCACCATCCCCTACACCATCGACTTCATGGCCGTGAGCAGTTACGGCAACGAAAAGTCCTCCTCCGGCGCGGTGAAGATCAATCTGGATCTCAAGCAGAGCATTGAGGGGCGGCACGTGCTGATCATCGAGGACATCGTGGACAGCGGCATCACGCTGGGCTACTTAATGGGTCTGCTGGCCGCGCGGCATCCGGCCAGTCTGGAAGTGTGCGCCCTGCTCAACAAAAAGACGCGCAACGAAATCGTCATCAAGCCCAAATACGAGGGCTTCGACCTGCCCGACGCGTTCGTGGTGGGCTATGGACTGGACTACGCGGAAAACTATCGCGGCTTGCCCTACATCGGCGACCTGCGAGACTAACTATGCTTGTCCGTTGCCGTCAAACCGAGGGCAACGCAAGAAAATAAATATAGGTTACGGAGAACCCCTATGCAAAAAAATCCACACAACACGCGTCTTTATTGGACGCAGGCGGCCGTCATTGCCGCCGCCTACACGGCACTGACGCTCCTCGCGGGTGCGCTGGGACTGGCCTGGGGGCCGGTGCAGTTCCGCTTCTCAGAGGCACTGACCATCCTCCCCGCGCTCACACCCGCCGCCATCCCCGGACTGACGATCGGCTGCCTGCTCTCGAACTTCTTCAGTCCGCAAGGACCACTGGACTTAATCTTCGGCACGCTCGCCTCATTTCTGGCGGCTGTGCTCACCTATTGGACGCGCAAGGTCACGCTCAAGGGACTGCCCATGCTGGGCGCACTGTGGCCTGTGCTGATCAACGCCGTGGTCATCGGCGCACTCATCACGTTCTTCATCCCCGACGCAGAGGGCACGACCACCACCTTCTTTGTCAACGCGGGCTTTGTGGGGCTTGGGCAACTGGTCTGCTGCGTCATCGGCGGCCTGCCGCTCTTTGCCGCCCTGCGGAAAACGCCAGTGTTTTCAATGAACAAAGAACAATGAACAATGGACAATTGTTTGTAGGGGCGGCAGATTGCCACCCCTACGGGTAGCGTCGATTGGAATGGATCGCATATCTGTAAAGGTCAATCCCTTTACAGATATAAACGCGGTTCTTGCTTTTTTTTAGCGAACGCGCTATAATATGGGCATGAACACGCTACAAAACAAAGCGCATGAGGTCGAACGCCGCCTGCGTGCCGCCTACCCAGACGCGCTGTGCTCCTTGCAGTATAGCGATCCCTTTCAGTTGCTGGTGGCCACGCGGCTGTCGGCGCAGTGTACGGATGCCCGCGTCAATCTGGTGACGCCGGCACTGTTTGCCGCATACCCAGACGCGTCCCGCATGGCCGAGGCCGATCTGGGACACGTGGAAGAACTCATCCGCTCTTGTGGCTTTTATCACACAAAGGCGCGGAATCTCATCGACATGGCGCAGATGCTCTTGGCGGTGTATGGCGGTCGAGTGCCCGACACGCTTGAGGATTTGATCCGTCTGCCAGGCGTGGGGCGCAAGACGGCCAACCTGATTCTGGGCGATGTCTACGGTCTGCCCGCCGTGGTGGCGGACACGCACTTGATCCGCATCGCGGGTCTGTTGGGACTGGTGCACACAAAAGATCCCGCAAAAGTGGAGCAGCAACTGCGTGCGCTCTTGCCGCCAGAGCATTCCAACGACTTCTGTCACCGCTGTGTTCTGCATGGCCGGGCGGTCTGCGTGGCGCGGCGACCGCGCTGCGCCAACTGTGTGCTGGCGGATATTTGCGATTTCAGATTTCAGTAGTCAGAAGTCAGAAGACAGAGGGCAGAGGACAGAGCATGGGGCGCAAGTCTGCCCTCTGCCCTCTGTCTTCTGCCCTCTCAAATACGGACGCGCAATGCGCGCCCCTACGGGTCGAATGTATTCAACTCGATTCATAAAGCGAGTTGGGTAAAAGTAGTTGTGGTAGCTCTGAGAAGTCAGAGGGGACGTGTGGCGATCTAAAATCTGCCCTCTCTCCTCTGCCCTCTGAATTCTGCAAGTGCTTCTCGCCGCAAGAGCACGAGCGAGAGCAGGCTGGGTATAGCCATCAAGGCGTTGAAAATGTCCGCCAACAGCCACACCGTGTCCAATCTTGCCACGCAACCGATGACCACCGCCGCCACGAAAACTGCCAAATACACGCGCTCCAGCCATGGCTTGCCAGAGAGATACCGCGCGGCAGAGCGACCATATTGCCCCCAGCCGATGAGCGTGGTGAAGGCGTACAAACACAGCGAAATGCTCACAAAATGCCGCCCCGCTGTGCCGAAGAGCGTCGCGAAAGCGTCCGCGCACAGCCCCGCGCCTGTGCGCGTGCCCGTGGGGGCATACACGCCCGACGCGAGGAGCGTCACGCCCGTGACCGTGCACATGAGCGTGGTGTCGATGAAGACCTCTGCGATGCCCCAAAAGCCTTGCTGCGCGGGCTTTTTGCAGTTGGCGGCGGCGTGGATAAGGGGCGCTGTGCCCAGCCCCGCCTCGTTGCTAAACACGCCCCGCGCAATCCCCCAGCGCATCGCATCGCGGTTCCAGATGCCCCGCCCGATCTGCGCGAAAACGCCCGGCAGGGCACGCCCGTTGTGGACGATGATCACTACGCAAGCCAGAATGAACAGCCCGCTGAGCAGCGGGATGATCCACTCGGTCACGGTGGCCAGCCGCTTGATGCCCCCGGCGGCGACGGCGGCCGTCAGGGCGGCCAGAGCGATGCCCACGGCCAGCGGCGCGAGCCCAAAGCTCTCCTGCAAGGCGGCGGCGGCGGAATTCCCCTGCGTCATGTTGCCCACGCCGAAGGATGCCAGCAGTAGCAAAACGCAGTGCACGCGCCCCAGTCCGGGCATGTGCAGTCCGCGCGCGAGCGTCACCATCGTGCCACCAACATAGTCGCCGCGGGCACTCTTGTAGCGGTAACGAATGCCCAAGGCGTTCTCCGCAAAGGCGGTCATTTGGCTGAGGATGGAGGAGATGAGCATCCAGAAAATCGCCCCCGGACCGCCCAACACCAACGCCGTGGCCACCCCGGCGATGTTGCCCGTGCCCATGCAAGCGGCCAGAGCGGCGGTGAGGGCTTGGAAGGGGCGGATGGTGTGGGCGTCCGTTGTTGCGCTACCTTTTTTTAGCAGCGAACCAAAGGTCTCGCGCATCCACGCGCCCATGTGCGTGAACTGAAAAAAGCGCGTCTTTGCGCTGAACCAAAACCCCACGCACAAAAACGCCGCAAGCGTGGGCGCGGACCAAAGCGCCGTGGCGATGGTGGACAGCATAGACACTCCAAGGCTTTTGTGGTGCGGGTTCGTACAGTTTATGGCGCGGCGCGGGGGGGTATGCCTGCGAGTGATTAATTTTGTGTAGGGGCTTTTCTGCGCCCACCCATTGCCGCCCCTACAGGCCTCATGCCTCCACAACAATTGTTCATTGCAAAAAAGGGGCTTGCAATATTTCCGCAAATATGATACAATATTACGCGACAATCAAATACCAGATACGTTACACGGAGAAGTACTCAAGTTGGTGACGAGGCGCCCCTGCTAAGGGTGTAGGTCGGGTTAAACCGGCGCGAGAGTTCGAGTCTCTCCTTCTCCGCCAAAGCAATGAACAATTGACAAGGTACAATTGTCAATTGTTCGTAGTGGTCAATGCGGAAACAGGCCTGAGGCTTTGCGGCTTCACGCCTGTGTCCTTTTTGTGTCTATTTCGTCGCGGCGCAGTATGCGTGTGTGCGAATTCGCAAAAAAGTTGCATTAATTGCGCGGCTATGTTATAATATACGTGTTATGTCCGCCCGTAGCGAAGCTGGATATCGCAGCAGATTCCGATTCTGAAGGCCGGGGGTTCGAATCCCTCCGGGCGGACCATGTATAGCTTGCAGGTTTGACACAAAATCAAGCCGCCAGAAAGCCCCGTTTTACGGGGTCTTTTGGTCTTAGTGGGGCATGTGCAAGTTTTTAGGGAGGGATTCGAACCTTGCCACCGTTTTGCCTAACCCAGCCCGTCATGCACCACATACAATGAAATTTGCACCGCGTAAGCGGCATAATGCACCACGCCAAACACCTTTTCACGAACCCTTTCGCGCGTAAAGTCAATAAAAACCACCGTTTGTTGTTTCGGTGGTTTTATAGTATATTTTTAAGGGCTTGGTGTATGAAAGCCAAGAAGTTTATCGCTGACTCCAGATCGGTTAATCTATGTTTGTTTTTTGTTTATGTATTTTCATTTTACTTTTTATGATGCATCCATTCATCCATATCTTTTAACGATTTTATTGATACAAGCGCATCTGTAAGCCTAACAGTCCAGTCCTGCCAATCTTCAATACCTCGATCAATTTCCAGAATTTTTTGACACAGATAGTAGAGGTATTTGGGGATTATCATGCCCGTTGGAAAATCTAGAAATACGATCTTGTTTTTTGAATCCAGTTTTAACTTGGCTATCATTTTACTTACCAATGCTCGCTCAGAATGTAGCGTTTGCTAACAGCGAAGTTAGCAAGAGAGCCTCTGCCCTTAAATACGGGAAATGTAGGTCTTAACGGTATTTACAGCCATTTTTTCTCAACATGAAAAGTCGTGCGATACGTCAAATGCCTTCACCTCGGGAAGTGTTGCGTGCAAACGCCGCCGTGCGGGTGGCACAGCGGCTTGGTTGGTAATATTTTTGTCTACTTCACCGTAACCTTACAAACCGCCATTTTACCGTTATACAGCTTGACAGTAACAGTCGCGCTTCCCTTGCCCTTAGCCGTGATCTTTCCGCTGGAAACGGTCGCAACTTTCGTATTGCTACTGGTCCAAGTTTTGACGAGGCTGGCGGTGCCACTGGGCAGACTGGCCGCCAGTGTCAGGCTCTCGCCCTTGTACAGCGTGGCCTTGGTGCGGCTAAGCGTCACCTTACTCGGCGCAGCCTTGACAGTCACGGTGATGGTGCTGGTCTTGCCGTTGTAGGTCTTCACCGTAATTTTTGCCGTGCCGACGGCCTTGGCTGTGATCTTGCCAGTGTTGTCAACGGTCGCGACCTTGGTGTTGGAAGACGAATACGTCCGTGTGGTTTGGGCGTTGCTGGGGGTGATGGCGACACTGGTTTGGTACTTCTCGCCCACGCCCAGTGTGACGGATTTGTTCAGTGCAATCTTTGTCGGTGCGGGCTTGACTGTTACTTTGAACGTAGCAGTTTTCCCGTTGTAGGTCTTGACCGTGATGGTGGCCGTTCCTGCTGCTTTACCAGTGATCTTCCCGTTCGCGTCAACCGTAGCGACTTTGGTGTTGGAGGAGGTGTAGGTGCGGGTGGTCTGGGCATTGCTGGGCGTGAGGGTTACGCCTGTGGCGTAGGTTTGCCCGGCGCCGATGGTGGCGGTGGTGGTTTTGTAGGCGATTTTTGTGGGGGCGGGCTTGATTGTGACCTTAAAACTGGCGGTTTTGTCGTTGCTAGTTTGGGCGGTAATGGTCGCCGTGCCAGCCGCAACAGCTGTAACTTTGCCGCCTGAAACCGTGGCCACTGCCGTGTTCGAGCTTGTCCATGCGATGGTTTTGTCTGTTACATTGGCGGGCGTGATTGTCGCCGTGCGGGTGGTGGTTTGGCCCACGCCTAAGGTTGCTGCGGCAGTGGAGTTCAGGGTGAGGGTGGTGGCCAACATGGGCAGTTTGGGGATGCTGCGGGTTTCCAAATGAGTACCATTATTTTGGCAAGTACGGATTTCTGCGCCCGCGAGAGTCTCTGTTGCTTTTATTGTGACTACCCACGCGCCGTAGTTGTGGCCTTTCGCCGCCGTGGTATTGGCGGTATAGCTATGATCGCCCTTAGTACAGGAATAGGTAGTATAACCTTGCGCCGTACAAGTTGGGGCGGTGACCGCCGTTTTGTAGGTATGCGCGTGTTTGAAGCTAAACCCAGCCGTGTAGTTATCCGTAAATCCTGTTATGCCAGTGGTTCGCTTGGCATTGTAACCGACGAGCTCATTCCACCATCGCTCGGTCCAGCTACTTCCAGTAGACAAAAACAAGTCAAACCGTGCTTTTTGATTGTCGTAATCATACAACGTTGCGATATCATCTTTGCCATCACCATTGAAGTCGCCTGCGACCATGCGACCTGTTACAGCGTTGGCATAAAACCAGCCTTTAGTCATGCATTCCCACCAAGTATTTTGAAACCATGGCTGAAATGCAGAACCTGTTGACATGAAAATATGCATTTTAGCAGTACCTTCGCCGTAATCATACATGGCGGCGACATCATCTTTACCATCACCGTTAAAGTCGCCTGCGACTATTCGCCCAGTTACTTGGTTGGCGTGGTATCCTCCCGTTTCTTCTCGCCAGTTATACCATCCATTAAATTTTGTGCCTGTTGAAGTCCATGTATGTAGAATAATTGTTCCATTACCATAATCGTACATGGCGGCTATATCATCCTTACCGTCTCCGTTGAAATCGCCTGCAACCACACGACCGTATATGAGATTACCATTATACTGGGTGTTTGTGACCCAAGTTTTTTCACTGCTGAAGCCTGTGCCTGTTGACAGCAACACGTGCGTCCGTATTTCGTTTAATCCGTCCCAGTCATAATAGTAAATGCTAGCAATGTCATCCTTGCCGTCGCCATTAAAATCGCCCGCTACCACTCGATCTGCTACGCGTTTGGCATCGTAATTACCTGGAGTCCAATGTCTCCAAGTAGCGACACCTTTAAAATTGGTTCCAGTTGACAACCACACATGGATTTTCGTTTCAGCATTACCATAATCAAACATAGCGGCAATATCATCTTTGCCGTCACCGTTGAAATCGCCTGCGACCACCCGACCAGAAACCCCCGAAGCAGGATACCAATTTTCAGTTGTTTCTTGCCACCAAACTTCTTCTGAAAAGCTTGTTCCAGTAGACAAAAATACGTGCCACGCACTTCTACCTTTGCCCATGTCAAAAAGCGTGGCGTAATCGTCTTTACCGTCGCCGTTGAAGTCGCCAGAGACGCTGCGGCTGCCGACGCCTGGTGGGGTGGGTGGGGGATCGGGGGTGGGGTTAACTGACCCGCCACTCTTGTTTGAGATATACCAGATAGAAGAAAGATTATATAATTTTCCAGCTTGTCCACTGCCGACCAAGGCAGAATTGGCAATCGGGATAATTCCACCTGCCACACCATACCACGGGTCAGCACAGTAAACGGTTCCATTTGAAATACTCGTAACCAACACGGCGTGTGGTTGATTGGGGACATTATAAGAATTGTAAACAACGACCCCTTCAGGGTGGCTATTCAAATAACCTTGTAGCCAATTAATCTCTTGACCATAGGCACAATCCATCGTGACTTGCACAACGTGCATATCGTCATACCAAAAATTGCCTTTCAAGCCAGCGTTATTAATCCACGCCGCAGAAGAAATACTGCTTTCGGTAATGCTGCTCCAATTTGACTTCCCGTCAATGATGGCACGGCGGCGTAAGAGCATAGCCGCCGAAGACAGTGTGCAGGTGTAATCTGTCTGTTGCTTGAGAAAGACATCCGAATCATTTGCGTTTTTGGCGCTTACGCTAACTGGTGTTACCACCAGCATCCCTAAGACAAACATCAATGCCAACAGAACACTTACGGTTTTCTTCATTGCAGAGACCTCCAGATTTCGTTTTGTATTTGAAACAAGCAATGCTTGCTTTTACCTGCTTTAAGGATTAAACTAAATTTGTCTGTATCCATTTTTATTACGCATTTTTGTCTGTGTAACTGGGCAACCATTGCACAACAGCAGATAAAAATGCTATTGGGTACAGACAACCAGCAACGGTTGTCCTTTTTTGTGGGCGACTTGTAAAAATAAACTTAAGTAGCCACAAAGGAGGCGCGCAAATGGATACAACTCAAACATATCAACCTAAGAATAAGTGGAAACTGGTGGCGATTTGTTTTATTGTCGCTACATTGATTTTAGGGGTATCAACCCTCTTGTTAGCGACTAAACGTGATGGCAGTTCCAAGAGTAATTCAGCAGTGACAACCCCCACAGCCAAGACACCTAGTACTTCGGACACCGCGAATACCCAAACGACTAACGATTCTGCCGAATTGTCCAGTTTAAGTGATACTCCAAGCACCTCTACTGCCCCAAGCGATGATCGCTCATACCTGAATATCAGTGAGTGGGGTGTGAAAATACCGCTTGCAACAGGATTAAGGGATGTTTCCTACGAGATTCAGGGTGGCATTGTTGACATTTACGCTAAGCTTTCGCCTAAACTCGCATCAACAGATGGACGTAGTGCCGATCCATTCGCAGGCGCCAGAGTAGCAGGTGTTGAGCGCAATAATAACGAGGGATGTAGCAACACTTTCACTGTTGGGGATACTGCTTACTGCCTCAAGATATTTTGGACGTCTGGAAATCCAAGTGGTAATGAGCATTCAATTGTTACCTTGCTTCGAAGTAGTTTTCTTTCAATGGTTGCCGTGAACTAGCCATCCCTTGCCAAAACCTAGGAGTTTTGCCTAGCCTCGAATCCACCTCCAAAAAGCATATATTAGATAGTTTCAGGCCTGTTTTGTGTCGTTCTTCGACCGAAACGGGCCTTTTTGTATTTTGCCAAAACTCCTAAGTTGTGGCAAAAAGTCTACGCACATAGTATAATATATTTCGACACAGATTGCAAGCCCTGCGCACAAATATTTTATCAAACCTATTGTCCTCCTCTTGGGCACCGCCCAAAACACATTCAAGGAGGACATTTTTATGCCATTCGATCTATCCCAAGCCCTGTCCGTGCCGCCCGAACGCCGCCACGGTTACGTCCGTGTTTCTCGCCAAGAGCAACACACCGATCGCCAACTCATCGCACTGCGCGGCTACCAGATTCCGCCCGCGAACTTGTTTATCGACAAGCAATCGGGCAAGGACTTTAACCGACCCAAATACCAAAAGCTCCTGCGCCGACTCAAGCCAGGTGATCTGTTGTTGGTCAAGTCCATCGACCGCCTTGGCCGTGACTACGCCGAAATCCAGGAGCAGTGGCGCATCATCACCAAGGACAAGGGAGCGGACATCAAGGTGCTGGAT
>JAISJQ010000002.1 GCA_031261445.1 Oscillospiraceae bacterium
GCCGTTTTGGACGATCGAAGAATGAATACTGCATTTTGCGCCCCCTGCGCCTTCTAATTTCCCTCTCATTATACCATATTTCCTCCGCTTTGCGTAGGTTTTTAGAGGGACTCAATTGCTAAACTTGCAACATTGCCCCAGATATGGTATGCTATAGGCATCCTGACACAAGAGGAAGCGAACATGCCCCAAGCACTCATTGCCATGTCCGGCGGTGTGGATAGTTCCGCCGCCGCTTATCTCATGCAACAGGCGGGCTACGACTGCCTTGGCGCGATGATGAAGCTCTGGGACGGAGCGCACGCGCCCGATGCCGAAAACGAAAGCCGCTACAAGCCCACGCGCACTTGCTGTTCTCTGGAAGATGCGCAGGACGCGCGTTCCGTGGCCACGCGCTTGGGAATGCCGTTCTATGTGTTCAACTACACCGAAGCGTTCAATGCGCAGGTGATCGAGAAATTCTGCGCCGCTTATTTGGCCGGTCTGACCCCCAACCCCTGTTTGGACTGCAACAAATACATGAAGTTTGATTTGCTTCTGCAACGCGGCAATTTGCTGGGTTGCTCTGCGTTGGCAACGGGACACTATGCCCGCGTGGAGCGCGGCGGTTCGCGCACGCTGCTGCGCAAAGCCGTGGACGCGCACAAGGATCAGAGCTACGTGCTCTACATGCTCACGCAGGCACAGCTGGCGCAAACACACTTTCCGCTGGGCGACATGACGAAGGCGGCCGTGCGCGATTTGGCCAAAGAGCTGGGCTTTTGGAACGCGAAAAAGCCCGACAGTCAGGACATCTGCTTTGTGCCCGACGGTGACTACGGCACGATGCTGGAGCGGCGCGGCGTGCACGAAACACACAAGCACGGGGACTTCATCGACGCGGATGGCAACATTTTGGGGCAACACAATGGCCAGTATCGCTACACCATCGGTCAGCGCAAGGGCTTGGGGCTGGCATTTGACGCGCCGCGCTATGTGCTCGCCAAAGACCCCGCGCAAAACACCGTCACGCTCGGTCGCCACGAAGAGCTGGCACGGCGGGACTGCACCCTGCGAGACATCAACCTCATCGCCACTGCGCAGTTGGACGCGCCCCTGCGCGTCCGCGCACGCACACGCTATCATCAGGCAGAGTTTGCGGCGACGGTGGAACAGACAGATGCCGACACCCTGCGCCTACACTTTGACGCGCCGCAATATGCCATCGCGCCCGGGCAGGCGGCGGTGCTGTATGACGGCGACTATGTGGTCGGCGGCGGAACTATACAGGGATGAGGATTGAGGATACAGGAGGGAGGGGGACGCGCAAAACGTTTTGTGCGCACCCCTATCCTCACCCCTCTATGGCGGGCGGCAGATTGCCGCCCCTACAGGCCTCATGCCTATATTCTCAGTCCTCATACCTTGTAGGGGCGGCAACCTGCCGCCCGTTAATCCCCCAGAACTGCTACCTTTCCCAGCGGGCGAGCGCAGCTCACCCCTACAAAATAACCTCTAAAGAACCCCTAGTAAAGGAGAATTTTCTATGGCCGGACGGCTTTATGTGGTGGGCACGCCCATTGGCAATTTGGGCGATTTTTCGGCGCGGGGGCGCGAGGTGTTGACGGCCTGCGACTTCATCGCCGCCGAGGACACGCGCGTAACAGCGAAGCTACTCGCACGCTTTGAAATCCGCCGCCCGTTGGTCTCCTATCACGCCCACAATCAGCGCGACAGCGGCGAAAAAATTCTCGCGCGTCTCCTCGCGGGGGAGCATTGCGCCTTGGTGACAGACGCTGGAATGCCCGCCATCTCTGACCCCGGTGAACTGCTGGTGCGCGACGCCCGCGTCCGCGGCATTGCGGTGGAAGCCGTCCCCGGCCCAACGGCGTTTGCCACGGCGTTGGCGGTCAGCGGGATGCCCAGCGGTCGCTTTTGTTTTGAGGGCTTTCTGAGCACCAACACCGCCGCGCGGCGTGCACATATCGCCAGTCTCGTGCACGAAACGCGCACGCTGATTTTCTACGAAGCACCCCACAAGCTCCCCTACACCTTGCGCGATTTGCACAAGGCACTGGGCGACAGAGACATGGCGCTGTGCCGGGAGCTGACCAAACTGCATGAGGAAGTCCTGCGCTTGACGCTGGGTGAGGCGGTCGCCCACGTGGCGGAGCACACGCCGCGCGGCGAGTACGTGCTGGTCATTGCGGGCGCAACGCCGCAAGAGCCCGTCGTCCTCACGCTGGATGACGCAGTGGCACTGGCGCAGGCGGAAATGGCGCAGGGCGCATCCCCCACCGCCGCCGCCAAAAGCGCCGCCAAACAAAGCGGTCAACCCCGCAGTGCGATCTATCAACAGCTTACAAGGCGAGCCTAATGAACAATGTTTTTTTGTTGACTATGGAATCACTGATGCATTCCATTTGTAGGGGCGCACGGTGTGCGCCCGTTAGTCCTTGCAAATACTGCGTTTCGCCAGCGACGACTGGCACACAAGCAATTGTACATTGTTCTTTGTCAATTGTTCATTGCTTGCCCTCTGTCCTCTGCATTTGCACCCACGCCCAAAATCTGCTATAATATCAACGCATCAGAAAAATCTAGTCTCTAGTCTCTAACATCTAGCATCTAGCAAGGAGCACCCCTATGGCGAAACTGAAAGATTCGACGCCGAAGAAAATCGTGCTGATCCTCGTTTGCGCGGTCGTTGGGCTTGCGCTGGGCTTGGTCATCACCGTGGCTGTGCAGGGCACGAGCGGTTGGCACAAGTGGGAAGCCTGGCAAGAAGAGCACGTGGCCGCGCTGCAAGAACAAGCCGATGCCTACAATCCCGCCGTTTTCCCCGCAGGCGTTTTGGAAGGAAATGAGACGTATCGTGTGGGCGTGGACGTGGCAAAGCTGGGCGATGCCCGCTTCAACCAGTTGCGCGGGCTCATCACCCACAACAGCTACAAGCAAAAAATGCCGCCCGTGGGCAGCCTTGTTTTCGGCGCAGTCTCCCTCTGGGGCGGCGCGGGGCGCGGGGAGTTTGAGTACACCTTCCCGCCGCTCAACGAACAGCTCGACAGCGGCGTGATGGGTCTGGAGCTGGATCTCTCCTACACCAAAGAGGAGGACGGCAACGCTCGCTTTTTGTTTTGCCACGCGCCCCTGCTGGACATGAATTCCTCGGCGATTGATGCCGGGACGGCACTGCGCGAAATCCGCCTGTGGAGCAAAATGAATCCCAAACACCTGCCCATTCTTCTGCTGATCGAGCCCAAAGACGCGACCGTCAAGCCGTTCAACATCTATGGCATGGACGACGAGCACATGCCAGATTTTGAGAAGTTGCTACGCGAGAATCTGGGCGATTCGCTCATCACGCCAGCGAATTTTCTGGGCGACTATGCGGACTTTGCCGCCCTGCGCAAAGAGAACGATTGGCCGCTTTTGAAGAACATGCTGGGCAAGGTGGTTGTGCTCCTGCACCCCAGCGACGTGACAGCGGCTTACGTCCAAAGCGATCCCACATTGCGCACGCAGGGCATGTTCCCCGCGCTGAACTATGACCACCCGCAGGCCTCCATTGTGCTGTGCAATGACCCCAAAGAGGCACTGGAACGCCGCGCTGAGCTGATTGACGAGAAGAACCTGATTGTGCGTGCGCGGCTGGATGTCTGGCCGGAATATTCCGCCGAACGCTACGCGCAGAGCATGGCCAGCGGTGCGCAGTGGCTGAGCACGGACTACCCGCCGCGCAAGGATCGGCTCGGCAAAACGCCGCTGTATTACGGGCTGACGCTCGGAGACGAGGAGAACTATTTTCTCATGCCACAGCAGCCACCCGCGCGGGGCGAAGCCGTCGCGGAGAGTGACAACACCTATCACGTGGCCACCTTCCCCGGTGGCGGCACGGCGGAGATTGTTGTCTAGTGAATAGTGTATAGTGAATAGGTGTTGGGAGAAAACGTTGTGAACGTCTTTGAGAAGAGCAGGTTTGATGTAGAGTCTAGTCTCTAGTCTCTAAAATCCATCCTCTAGCTTGACAATCCACCCGCACTGTGGTATAATCCCCCAGACAAGTGAATAACAAAGCGATGATGGAGATTTGTTCGCTCGCTCTTCCTCTTTAGAGAGCAGTCGTTCGGTGCAAGACTGCGGGGAAACGAGACGACTCGTCACTCCAGAGCGCGGGAAGAACCCGAAAGTTCGGCAGTAGAACCCGCCGGTGAACACACACCGTCAACAAAGACAAGAGCGCGCGGCACTCGCCGCGAACTTAGGTGGTAACGCGGTCACTCGCCCTAAGATGCAGGTCATCTTAGGGTATTTTTTAGGAGGAACACCATGGCAGAATTTGAAAAACGTTACGACGGGCTCGCCGTTGAGAAAGAAATGCAGGCCTTTTGGGCGGCGGAGAAAATCTACGACTTCCACAAGGACGGCGCACGGCCGCTCTATTCCATCGACACCCCGCCCCCCACGGTGAGCGGTAGCCTGCACATCGGGCACATTTTCAGCTACACGCAGGCAGAGATGATCGCGCGATTCCGCCGGATGCAGGGCTTCAACGTGTTCTATCCGTTTGGCTTTGACGACAACGGTCTGCCGTCTGAGCGCTTGGTAGAGAAAGAAACGGGCATCCGCGCCAGCGACCTGCCGCGCAGTGAATTCCGCGAAAAATGCATGTCCATCACGCAGCGCTACGAGGACGAGTTCAAGGCGCTGTGGAAGAGCATGGGCTTCTCTTGCGACTGGAATCTTCAGTACTCCACCGTGAGCCTGAACACCCAGCGGCTTTCGCAAAAGTCGTTTCTGGATCTTGCGCGGGACGGGCACGCCTACATCAAAGAATCCCCCGTGCTTTGGTGCACCGAATGCCGCACCTCTATTGCGCAGGCGGAGCTCGATTCCAAAGACATCGACTCTTTCTTCCACTATATCCCCTTCACCATTGAGGGCAAGGTGCTGGAGATTGCCACCACTCGCCCCGAACTGCTCTACGGCGTGGTGTGCGTATTCGTCAATCCAGAGGACGAGCGTTACACGCATCTGGTCGGCAAGCGCGTAAAAGTGCCGCTGTATGACTTTGACGTCCCCCTGCTGACCGACGACAAGGTGGCCATCGACAAGGGCACGGGCGCGGTGATGTGCGCCACCTTTGGCGACACCACCGACGTGGAGTGGGTCGCCCAGCACGATCTGCCCTATAAAAAAGTGATCCTCGCCGATGGACACATGGCCGATGACGTGCCCTTCATTGCGGGGCTACGCACCAAAGCCGCCCGCAAGGAGATTGTGCGCCTGCTGGAAGAGCAAAACCTGCTCATCAAGTCCAAAAAGCTCACGCACATCGTCTCTGTCCACGAGCGATGCGGCACGGAGGTGGAAATTATCCCCTCTCGCCAGTGGTATATTGACGTGCTCAGCCGCAAGAAAGAACTGCTCGAAGCGGGCGATAAAATCAAGTGGAATCCGCCGCAATTCAAGACCCGCTATGTCAATTGGGTGGAGAACCTGAAGTGGGATTGGTGCATCTCGCGCCAGCGGTATTTTGGCATCCCCATCCCCGTATGGTACTGCCAAAGCTGCGGCGCACCGCACTACGCCAGCGCGGAGCAACTGCCCGTCAACCCCATGGAAACGCCGTATGTGGGCACTTGCGCTTGCGGCAGCACGGAGTTTCTCCCCGACAGCGCGGTGCTCGACACGTGGGCGACCAGCTCCATCACGCCGCTGATCAATCAGGACAAGGCCGCCGAATATGGCATCGCGCCCGAAGACTTTGCGCCCATGTCCATGCGCACACAGGCGCACGAAATCATTCGCACATGGGCGTTTTACACCATTGCCAAAAGCCTGTACCACACGGGCGAAATCCCGTGGGACGAGACGATGATTTGCGGCTTTGTGCTGGCCAAACCCGGAGAGAAAATCAGCAAGTCCAAAAACAACGCCAAGCTCTCGCCGCAAGCGTTGATTGACACCTACTCCGCCGACGCCATCCGCTATTGGGCGGCCAGTGCGCGGCTGGGCACGGACACGTATTTCGACATTCAAGACATGCAGGACACATCCAAACGCATGATCACGAAGCTGTGGAATTCCTCTAAGTTCGTGCTCTCGCACCTGACGGATTTCGATCCGGCCTACGCCCCTGCCAAGCTCCTGCCCGTGGATCGCTGGATCATTGAGCGCACGAACGAGGCGATTCTCGGCGCGGTGAAGTGGTTGAATAGCTACGAAATCGGTTTGGCACGCAAACTGGTGGACGACCTGTTCTGGAAGGATCTGTGCGACAACTACATCGAGATCGTCAAAGAACGGCTCTACCAACCCGACATCCACGGCGGAGAGGCACGCAAGTCGGCGCAGTACGCCATCTACTACTGCCTGCTCACGGTGCTGAAGATGTACGCCATCTACATCCCGCACGAGACGGAGTATATCTACCAGAAGGCGTTGCGAGAATTCGACGGTGCAAAGTCCATCCACCTGACGCAGTGGCCGAAACCTGCATCTGTTGATGCCGACCTGCTGGCCTTCGGCGAGACGCTGAAAGCCGCCGTAGCTGAGGTGCGCAAGTACAAATCGGAAAACAACCTCTCCATGCGTGCCGATGTGGAGAGCGCCACCATTGTGGGCAGCCAGCAGTTCGCCGACTGGTTGCGCGAGAGCGAAGCGGATTTCCGCGCCTGCACCCATGCGCAGGAGATTGTGTACGAGTTGACGTAATGTCAAAGATAAGCGCTGTGTTCACCGAGGTGTGAGCACAGCGCTTTTTGTTTAGCGGGCACGCCATGGCGTGCCCCTACGTTGTTCAATAGAACAGCAGATCGCCGTAGGTCGGATAGGGCAAGGCCTCACGCGCGAGCAGCGGCTCAAGCTTGTCGCCGTAGGCACGCAGCGCGCTGAGCGCGGGTAGGAGTGCGTCACGGCAGTAGGCGGCCTGTGCAGCAGCCTCTTCGAGCGCATCCAAACCCGTGACGGCGGCGTCTAAGGCAGCTTTGGCATCCACGAAAGAGGCCACAATCGTGTCGATCTCTTCCACAAGGGCGATCTCCGTCTTGGCCGTCAGGCTCAGCTTTGCCTTGATGTTGGCGGATTTGGCCAGCGTGCCGGAATATGCCAGCGCGGCGGGGAGGATGTCCTTCTGCGCCATTTCGGCGGCGGTTAGGGCTTCAATGCGGATGGCCTTGGCGTAGGCTTCCTGCATAATCTCCGTGCGGCTCTCTACTTCCGCGGCGGTGAAGATGCCGTGGCGGGCAAAGAGCGCAATGTTCTCAGGCGCAGCAAAGTAGGGATACGCGTCGGCGGCGGTGCGCAGATTCAGCAAGCCACGTGTGGCGGCTTCCTCCAACCACGCGGGCGCATAGTTGTTGCCATTGAAGATGATGCGAGCGTGCGCCACAACGGTCTCTTTGATGAGGGCTTTGGCGGCGGCTTCAAAGTCGGCCGCGCCTTCCAGCGCATTGGCAAAGCCGGTGAGTACGTCCGCGACAGCCGTGTTGAGGATGATGTTCGCGCCCGCGATGGAGTTGCTCGAACCCAGCATACGGAACTCGAACTTGTTGCCCGTGAACGCAAAGGGCGAGGTGCGGTTGCGGTCGGTGGTGTCCTTCACAAAGTCCGGCACGGCCTTGACACCAGACGCTAAGCTGGCGGCGGCGGCGGCAACGTAGGGCGACCCAGAGGCGATGGCCTCCAACACGGCGGCCAGCTCGTCGCCCACAAACATGCTGATGACGGCGGGCGGAGCTTCATTCGCGCCCAAACGGTGGTCATTGGCGGCGGAGGCGACGGACACGCGCAGCAGATCTTGGTGGTTATCCACGGCGGCAATCACGGCGGCCAGGAACAGCAGGAAGCGTGTGTTCTCAAAGGGCTTGTCGCCCGGCTCAAGGAGGTTGTCGCCCTCTAGCGTGGAGATGCTCCAGTTGTTGTGTTTGCCGCTGCCGTTGACGCCCGCGAAGGGTTTCTCGTGGAGCAGGCAGACCAAACCGTGCTTTTCGGCGACTTTCTTCATGACCTCCATGGTCAGCTGGTTGTGGTCGGTGGCGATGTTGGTGTTGCCGAAAATGGGCGCTAGTTCGTGCTGGGCGGGCGCGACTTCGTTGTGCTGCGTCTTGGCCAAAATCCCCAGCTTCCACAGCTCCTCGTTCAGGTCGGACATATACGCCGAGACCTCCGCGCGGATTGCGCCAAAATATTGGTCGTCTAGCTCCTGCCCTTTGGGGCTCGGTGCGCCAAAGAGGGTGCGGCCAGTGTAGACCAGATCTTTGCGCTTGACAAAGAGTTCTTGGGGCACTAAAAAGTACTCCTGCTCTGGGCCGACGGTGGTGATGACGCGGGTGGTCTGTTGGCCAAAGAGCTTGAGCACGCGCACGGCGGACTTGCTCACGGCGTGCATGGAGCGCAGGAGCGGCGTTTTCCAGTCGAGCACTTCGCCGCTGTAGCTCAAAAACACGGTGGGAATGCACAGGATGCCGTCTTTGATGAACGCCGGGCTGGTGGGGTCCCAGGCGGTGTAGCCCCGCGCTTCAAATGTGGCACGCAGGCCGCCGCTGGGGAAGCTGGAGGCATCCGGCTCGCCCTTGATGAGCTCTTTGCCGGAGAATTCGTTGAGCACCGTACCGCCGCTCTGGGGGCTGATGAAGCTGTCGTGCTTTTCGGCGGTGATGCCAGTGAGGGGCTGGAACCAGTGGGTAAAGTGGGTGACACCCTTTTCAACTGCCCAGTCTTTCATGGCGTTGGCCACCACGTTGGCCACGCTCACGTCTAGGTCTGCACCGCTTTCGATGGTGGCACGCAGGGCTTTGTAGACGGGCTTGGGCAGGACGGCCTTTTGCGTCTCGTCGCCAAAGACGTTGCTGCCAAAGAGTTCGGGGATGTTTGCCATGGGAATCCGCTCCTTACACTTGATACAAAATAAGACAGCTAAACGGCGCACAAAACCAGAGGACGCGCGCCCTTGCTGTCCCACAGGCGTATTGTATTCTTTTTTGGCGCGTTTGTCAAGTGTGCACGCCCTGTTTTGGCGAAACGCACAAAGCGGGCGCATTCGTTCGCAGGAAAATCGGCACTATGCACGGCGTTGCCGTGCCGCTACGTCCCGCAAACGCAAGTCATCATCCCTAAATATTATCCACAATGACATGCAGCTTTTAGGCAATGCGCCAATTGTGCAATACGCACAAAGCATTTGCTTGACAGCGGGGTTTTCTTTCGTTTATAATACTATTTATCGAAACAGGGCGAGTGCAAAGGAGCAACTCTATGATACTGGATCAACCAAAATTCCTTGAGGGCATCGACGGGCGCATTCCCGCTGGCTGTGCCATCTCCGCATTCATCAATCGCGATGGCTCGCGCACGCCGGGCGATTTGATTTGCAGCTCCATCAAAGTTATGCATGAGCGCAGCAACGGGCTGGGCGGCGGCTTTGCGGGCTATGGCATCTACCCGGAATACAAAGACCTGTTCGCCTTCCACGTGTTCTACATGGACCCCCGCGCCAAGGACACGCTGGAGGACTACCTTGAGCGCAACTACGACATCATCCAGCTCTCCAAAATCCCCACGCGCACCCACAAGAACATCACCGATCCGCCGCTGATTTGGCGCTATTTCGTCACGCCCCTGCCCACACGTCTGGCCGCGAGCCAAAAGAGCGAGGACGAGTTCGTTGCCCACGCCGTCACGTTCATCAATACTAAGATCGACGGCGCGTATCTGTTTAGCTCCGGCAAAAACATGGGCGTTTTCAAGGCCATGGGCTATCCAGAGGACGTGGGCGCGTTCTACCGTCTGGAGGAGTACGCGGGCTATGCCTGGACGAGCCACGGGCGCTACCCGACCAACACTCCCGGCTGGTGGGGCGGCGCACACCCCTTCGCCATGCTGGACTGGTCGGTGGTGCACAATGGCGAAATCAGCAGCTACGATGCCAACCGCCGCTACATCGAGATGTTCGACTACGACTGCACCTTGCAGACGGACACGGAGGTCATCACCTACCTCTTTGATTACCTCTGCCGCCGGCAGGGGCTGACGCTCAAAGAGGCCGCCAGCGTAGTCGCCGCACCGTTCTGGGATGTGATTGGCAAGACCTATGACTACGAAAAGCGCGAAGTGCTGGAGTATTTGCGTCACGCGTATTCCAGTCTTCTGGTCACCGGGCCGTTCTCCATCATCTTGGGCTACAGCGGCGGGCTGATGGCCTTGAACGACAGGCTGAAGCTGCGCTCCATGGTCGTGGGCGAAAAGGGCAACACGGTGTACATCGCCAGCGAGGAGTGCGCCATCCGCGCGATTGCGCCAGAGCTTGATAAACTCTGGTCGCCCGATGGCGGCGAGCCCGTAATCGTAGAACTTTACTAGTGAATAACGGAGGTGAATAGTGAATAACGGAGGTGTCACTATGCCGGAGAGCATACTAAAAACGAAGAGCAAAGCCTTTGCGATTCGCATCGTTCACTTGTACAAATATCTACAAAAAGAAAAACAGGAGTATGTGCTCTCAAAGCAGATACTGCGTTCTGGCACGAGCATTGGCGCGAATGTGCACGAAGCACTCTTTGGCCAAAGCAAAAAAGATTTCATTTCGAAAATGCAAATCGCACTAAAAGAGGCCAGCGAAACAGAGTATTGGTTGAGTATTTTAACGCAGACAGATTACATTGAAACCCGCCTAAGTGTCTCGTTGATGGACGATTGCCAAGAGCTTGCAAAGATGTTGCACGCAACAGTCAAAACAGCAAAAGATAATGAATAGACAACTATTCACTATTCTCTATTCACTATTCACTAGGAGAAAATGATGCACGACTACATATATCCCGACCACGAGGTGGTGCGCGACTACGACAAGTGCATTGCCTGCCGCGCTTGTGAGCGGCAGTGCGCCAACAACGTGCATGTGCACAAATTGGTCAGCGCACGCACGGGGCATCCCCTGCCTGCGTCCATCACCGACGAGGAGACCGTCGGCAAGATGACGGTGATCAACGAGAACTGCGTCAATTGTCACCGTTGCGTGGCGATTTGCCCCACGCACGCGCTGAAAATTGTGCGCTCTGGTGATGCATTCAAGCACAACGCCAACTGGCAACGCTGGATCATCAACGAGGCCATCCGTCAGGCGGGCAGCGGCGCGGTGCTGCTCTCCTCCATGGGCACGCCTGAGCCCTACCCCGTCTACTGGGACAAAATTCTCATCAACGCGTCACAAGTGACCAACCCGTCCATCGATCCTCTGCGCGAGCCGATGGAAGTGCGCACGCGCTTGGGCGCAATCCCTGCTGACAAACCCACGCGCGATGAACAAGGGCGTTTGAAAACAACGCTCCCCCCAGGCCTCAATCTAAGCGTGCCCATCCTGTTCTCCGCAATGAGCTACGGGTCGATTAGCTACAACGCGCACGCCTCGTTGGCACGCGCGGCCGAGCAGTTGGGCATCTACTACAACACGGGCGAGGGCGGCTTACACACGGATTTTGTGCCCTACCACAAAAACACCATCGTGCAAGTAGCCAGCGGCCGCTTTGGCGTGCATCAGGGCTATTTGGACCTGGGCGCGGCGATTGAAATCAAGATGGGACAGGGCGCGAAGCCGGGCATCGGCGGACACCTGCCGGGCAAAAAAATCGTGGAGGACATCTCCCGCACGCGCATGATTCCCGAAGGCACGGACGCCATCAGCCCCGCGCCACACCACGACATCTACAGCATCGAGGATCTGCGCCAGCTGGTGTTCTCGCTAAAAGAGGCCACGCGCTACAAAAAGCCCGTGATTGTGAAAATCGCCGCCGTGCACAACATCGCGGCCATCGCGTCGGGCATCGCGCGTTCGGGCGCGGACATCATCGCCATCGACGGCTTCCGCGGCGGCACAGGCGCAGCCCCCACGCGCATCCGCAACAGCGTGGGCATCCCCATTGAGCTGGCACTCGCGGCGGTGGATAGCCGCCTGCGCGATGAGGGCATCCGCCACCAGGTGAGCCTGATTGCCGGGGGCTCAATCCGCAACAGCGCGGATGTGGTGAAGGCAGTCGCCTTGGGCGCGGACGCCGTGTATATTGCCACGGGGGCACTGCTGGCGCTGGGCTGTCACCTGTGCCGCACCTGCCACACGGGCAAGTGCAACTGGGGCATCGCCACGCAGAGCCCAGAGCTGGTCAAGCGGCTGAATCCAGAAATCGGCGCGGCGCGGCTGGTGAATCTGGTGACGGCGTGGGAGCGCGAAATCAAGGAGATGATGGGCGGCATGGGCATCAACGCCATCGAGGCACTGCGCGGTAACCGCGCCATGCTACGCGGCGTTGGGCTGACCGACCGCGAGCTGGGCATTCTGGGCATCAAGCACGCCGGGGAATCAATGTGATTATCTAGATGCTAGATGTTAGAGACTAGAGGCTAGATTTTTCTACATAACCATCCCGCGCAGAGCTAGCGTCTAGCATCTAACATCGAGCATCTAGAATGGCAGGTTGCCAAGCCTACATAGATTAGAAATGAGGTAGTTGAGATGAAAAAGTACATTGCGGCTTTGCTGGTGTTGGCGATGTTGGTGCTGGGGGCGTGCGAGACTGTCTCGCCTGTTGATGAGGCGACAACGGGCGAAACAACGACGATAACCCTCACTGCACCCATGAAACCCATACAGGGCGGGGAGATGCTCTATACTTTCCAGAGCTCAAAAAAGTCTTCTCATTACGTAGGGCTGATAGATGCCAACGGCAAGCTGGTCGCCAAACCGCAGTATGAAAAGGCTGACTACATCCGTGACGATAATGGTCGCATCACGGGACTTCTGGCGCAACACAATGGGAAGGTTACGGTGTATAATCTGGATGGCAGTATCCGCACTTCGATAGACGGGTACGTAGCAGTCGGTAATCCTGAACGCTGGCAGGGCGGCCAATGTTTTGTCATCAACAAAGTTCCTTATGAAGCCGAGCACACACTTTGCGAGGGTTTGTATGATTTGAAAGCAAATAAGTTTCTCTATGAGATGAAAAAAGGCAACTCCTTTATCTTTATTTTTGCGGAAACGAAAAAGAGCTATGTGCTTATTACCCACAACAACGCACAATACCTCTTTAACCCGGTGGACGGAAGTTCGCAAGAATTGCCAAACAAGCTAGGGCGCTTTGAACATTATGACCCAGTCTTGGGCTTCTATGAAGTACATAAGGATGATAACGTTACCCACTATGATCTTAATTTTAATTCTATCGAACCATTCGAAAAATGGATGGAAGAACGAACACCCCAATACAGATTCCAGTGCAATGAAGCCGGGGACGATTATAGTTTTTCAAAGAGCGATGGAACGATCTGGCCAGAAAAATACTCTTTCGTCGAAGGGTTTGGCGAGCTGTTCATAACGGGTACGCCAGAGGAGCAAAACCGTCTCTTGCTCGACCAAAATCTCAAGGTGCTGGAAACCGAGGAAAATGGACGGCTTTTTGTGCCAGTGACGAACTTAACTGATGAGAGTGGTTACCCTGATTATTTTCTTATCGTTCTTGGGGAAAATGGACAAGTAAAAAAAGCCTATACCCCAGAGGGCAAAGAATTTACCAAAAATGGAACTTGGGTTGCCTATGTCGCCGCTAAATACCGATTGTGGAAACAAACATACGGCGTAGACATAGTGTTTCAGCATAAAAATGGCCAATGGAAAGCGGTAGATTTAGCACTGTTTCGCCCAGATTACGTTGATGTCGATGGAGAGCACCCTCTGGAAAGCACAATAGCAGAGCCCTACGTAGTTTGCGATGATTACGTGCTTGTTTGGTCTGGTACTAGAATTTTAGGGGATACACCAGAAATCCTAAGCGAGCTATTTGCAGTAGATTGGAACGGAAAACGAACAGACAACGCACCATTGCTCCCCTACTGCAAAACAGCATTACCTACCCTCGCCAGCGCTGGCGAACGTGCCCTCCCCACCGCAGGCGAGCAAGGCCCGAACTACTACTGGATTGAGCAGGACGGCAAGCGGGGCTATGTCAACACGGACGGCCAGTGGCTGTTTGTGGATGAAACTGGATTATAGGAGCAACACTAATCAACTTAGGAAATGAGGTAGCTTGGATGAAGAAGTACATGGCGGCTTTGCTGGTTTTTTGTCTGTTGGTGCTGGGGGCTTGCGAGACGGTTACGCCTGTGGATGAGCTCACCGATGCGCCCTACGTCACGCGTGTGTATGCGACGAATCCGCCGTGGCCCAAAAAGCCTGCGCCGATGGAACCTGTGCAGGTGGGGCAGATGCTGTACACGTTTGAGGGCTCTAAGCCTTACAAGCATGAGTGGGGTCAAGAGGGTGTGGGTGAATACCCCGTTTTCTATTTGGGGTTGGTTGACCAAGACGGCAAGCTGGTCGCCAAGCCGCAATATGAAACGGTGGAGTATACCCACGACACAGATGGTCGCATTGCTGGGTTGATCGCGATACGCGGTGACGAAATCACCCGCTATCAGCTGGACGGCACGAGCCAGAAATTGAAGATCAAGGGCTATAGCTACAGTGAGCATGGCCATTACGCAGTAATCAACAAATACGCCTACGACAGCGATACGGCAGACCAGAAACTCTGTGAGGGCTTGTATGACTTGGATAAAGAGCAGTTTGTGTTTGAGATGCAAGACGAGCAACGCATTCGTAGCTGGGGTGGCGAAACCGCGATAGTCGAAACCCCAGACGGGCAAGTTTTTTACGATTTTGCCCAAGGTACGCAAATTGAAATACCGCAAGAAATAGGGCTGGTGCAGAGCTATAACCCAGAGACGGGGTTGTTTGGTGTGTACAAAAAAGGAGAGCGAGACGCTTATTATAATCGTGATTTCAAACTAGTTGAATACATTAGCGACCGGCAAATATATTCTCCTTTCAGCGGTCGCGAGTATGCAATCATGTACGATTATAATAGCGGAAACCCAGTGTACCACATTGTCAACCGCAAGGGCGAGGTTCTTTATACAAATGACCAGATTGAGCGACTTGGCGATTTATTCGTCATCGGCAACAGCCAAAAACTTCTTGATAATCAACTACACGAGCTTGCCCCTACAAAGGACGGCAAGCGTTTAATCGCCTTATATCCGACCATTGGCTATGATTATTCTGGTTTTCTACTTTTGGATAAAAAGTTGAACGTTACGAAGTCCTTTGGCTTGGACGGAAAGCCAATCACGCAAGATGGCGTTTGGCGAAATTACAACGAAAATACCGTGTGTAAACTGAAAGACGGCAAGTGGACAGTTTTGGACTTAGCGCAGTTTGTTCCCAAAATTGCGCCCAAAGACATGCCAATGCAAGACGGAATTGCTTTCGCCCGTGATCTCCATTTGAGCGAGAAGTACATCATTCTTTCGACTGGCGTGGGCGTTGAGACGGATATTCCAGGCATACTCTTGGAAATTTTCGCAGTCGATTGGAACGGAAAACGAACGGAAAACGCGCCCTTGCTCCCCCACTACAAAAAAGCAAAAAAATTCCTCCCCACCGCTGGCGAACAAGGCCCGAACTACTACTGGATTGAGCAGGAGGGCAAGCGGGGCTATGTCAACACGGATGGCCAGTGGCTGTTCGTGGATGAAACTGGATTATAGGAGCAACACATGAAACGAATCACCGTGCACGAGGAGTGGTGCTTGGGCTGCCACTTGTGCGAGTACTACTGCGCCTTCGCAAACAGCGGCGGGGACGACATGGCCGACGCCTTGCGCGGGGTCGCCATCCGTCCGCGCATCGCCGTGGAGGATGCCGAAAACGATGTGCATTTTGCCGTCAGCTGTCGCCACTGCGCCACGCCACGCTGCGCCGAGGGCTGCATCACGGGGGCGCTATCCGTGGTGGACGGCGTGATACGGCTGGATGCGGACAAGTGTGTGGGCTGCTACACCTGCATCCTGCTGTGCCCTTACGGCTGCATCACGCCCAGCGAGGGTAAGCCGATCCAGAAGTGCGAGCTGTGCCTGAACAACAGCGCGGGTGCGCCGCTGTGTGTCCAGAAATGTCCCAACCGCGCCATTGTGTTGGAGGAAGGAGCTGTGCCATGCGCATTGTGATTGTGGGCAATTCCACGGCGGCGGTGGGTGCGATTGAGGGCATCCGCTTGTTTGACCAGAAGAGCGAAATCATTGTGATTGCCAACGAAGAGGCACACACCTATTCCCGGCCGCTCATTAGCTACTTGCTGGAGGGCAAAACGGACTTACAGCGCATGAAGTACCGCCCGGACGACTTCTATGAGCGCCACAACGTCACCGCGCTTTTGGGGCAGACGGTCACAGCGGTGGACGCAGGGGCGCATGAGCTGACCTTGGCGGCAGGCGGCAAAGTGCCCTACGACAAACTGGTCTGGGCGGCGGGCTCGCGCCCGTTCATTCCGCCCGTGCAGGGCTTGGACAGCGCACCCTACTATACCTTCCAGTCGCTGGCGGACGCGGAAAAACTCGCCTCGGCCCTCTCCCCCGATTCTCGCGTGCTGATCATCGGCGCGGGGCTCATTGGTCTGAAATGCGCCGAGGGCATCGCCGGGCGTTGTGCGCGCATCACCATCGCAGACATTGCGCCGCGCATTTTACCCAGCATCCTTGACGAAGAAGGCGCGGCACTGGTGCAGGCGCACGCAGAAAAACACGGCATCCGCTTCCATCTGGGCAACGCGGTGCAGTCCGTGGACGGCAACACCGCACGTTTGGCCGACGGCACGGCGCTCGACTACGACATCCTCGTGGTCGCCTCTGGGGTCAAGCCCAACCTTGAACCCCTCACGGCCATCGGCGCAAAAGCCGGGCGCGGCATCTTGACGGATGCGAACGGCCTGACCTCTCTGCCGGACATCTACGCCGCGGGCGATGTGGCCGAAAGTCTGGACATCACCGACGGGCTCTCGCGCATTCTGGCGATTCTGCCGGGGGCATACCAGCAGGGCAAGGCGGCGGGCAAAGCCATCGCGGGCTTCCCCGTGCCGTTCGACGAGGCCATGCCCGTGAACAGTCTGGGGCTCTTTGGTCTGCACATGGGCACGGCCGGTGTGGCGAAAGGCGAATCCACCGTGACGCAGACCGACGCGGACTACCGCCGCTTCTTCTTTGCGGACGGCAAGTTGGTGGGCTTCATCCTCATCGGCGACCTGCACCGCGCGGGGATTTACACGGCACTGGTACGGGCGAAAATTCCGCTGGACACCGTACAGTTCGACCCCCAAAAGCCGGCTCTGGCGGCTTTTGCCCCGGCGGCTCGCCAAAAAATGATCAACGGAGAAAACGCATGAGCAGTGTAGTGACCATCAACGCGCGTGACGTGGAGTTTCAGGTACTCAACGAAAAAGTCGTGCAAAAAGCTGGGGAGAATCTGCGCCTAGAAAACGTGCTGGGGCAACGCTTCCTGGCCGCCGGGCGCGATAAGGGCAACATAGAAATTCAGGGCACGCCGGGCAACGCGCTGGGGGCGTACCTAAACGGCGCGAATTTGACCGTGCGCGGCAATGCGCAGGATGCCACGGGCGACACGATGAACGCGGGCACGGTGGTGATCCACGGCTCGAGCGGCGACGCCACGGGCTACGCCATGCGCGGCGGCGAAATCTTCGTGAAAGGGCGCGTGGGGCACAGGGCGGGCATCCACATGAAGGCCTACAAAGACAACGTGCCGCATCTGGTCATTGGCGGCCGCGCGGGCAGCTTTCTGGGCGAATACCAAGCGGGTGGCGTGATTGTGCTACTGGGTCTGGGGAACGAGGACGTGTTCCCCGTGGGGTATTACTGCGGCACGGGGATGCACGGCGGCAAGATTTTCATTCGCACGGCACAGCCCCCCGTGGGCTTGCCGCCCCATGTGCGCTTTCGCGCCGCCGATGCCGCCGACAGCGCCCTCATCCGCCCCCTAGTGAGCCGCTGGTGCGCCCTGTTCTCTGTCCCCGAAGAGACGGTCTATACCCAACCGTTTCAGGTGCTCGAACCCGATACCGAGGGCGCAGACGCACAGCACTACATTGCAAACAATTAACAATTAACAAAGAACAATGAACAATTGTCGTGGGGCGACAGTTGCCGCCCGCCAACGGGCGACCACAAGGGTCGCCCCTACGGTAGAATGCGCCCACGCGTGGCATACTAGCTGTGCGCACGGTTTCTGTAGGGGCGGCAACCTGCCGCCCGCCGACCACACAAACAATCGTTCATTGTCAATTGTTCATTGCAAAAGCTTGGGGTTCTATGCAGTATTTCGATTTCAGCAATATGCGCACGGGCAAAGACACATTACCGTCCCAGACGGACAGTGTTTTTGTGCTTTGCCAGAGCGGCGACGTGCCCGCGTTGCGCGGACAGTTCGGTTGGGACGAGAGCACGGTGCTGGAATGCACGGATCTGGACGAGGCGGTGCGCTACGCCGCGTTTGAGGGCTACGACTTTGTGTCCGCAGTGCTCCTGCGCGAGGACGGCTTCACGCCAGAGGAAATCAATGTCTACGCCGCGCCGCAGTACTTTGTATTGGTGCTCCCCGACAAGCACAGTCCGGCGGCCGACCGCTTGGGCAATTCCCTCGCTGCGTTTGCGGCGGGACACCTGACGGGCGGCAAAGAAATGTTGGCGCGGCTGTACTACATGTTTTGGCAGGGCTTGCTCGCCCAGTATTCCGATGTGCTTGAACGCTTGGAAGAGGCCATGGAGGCGCTCTCCACGCAGATTTTGGCGGACGAAAAATCCGATCCCTACGCGCACATTGACCGTATGCGCCGCAAGAGCTACCGCGCCAAAAAATATTTGCGTGCGCTGGTGTATATCGGCGCACAGATGCTGACGGACGAAAACGAACTACTCGATGCCAAACATGGGCGGCTTTTTTCCGGCATCGAGATCCGTATGCGCCGGCTCTACGGCTTTGCGGATAACCTCTATGCGCTCAGCAGCGAACTACTGGGCGCGGCGGAGTCGCGCGTGGCCATGCGCACGAACGAGACCATGAACAAGCTCACGCTCATCACGCTGTTTTTCGCGCCGCTCACCGTCATCACGGGCATCTACGGCATGAATTTTAAGTATATGCCAGAACTCAACTGGCGCTTTGGTTACCCCGTGTCCATCGGCGTGCTGGCGCTGGTGTGTGTACTGTTGTATTTCATTGCCAAAAAGAAAAAATGGATGTAGTTAGCAGAGGGCAGATGTCAGAGGACAGAGAGCAGAAGTGCGCCTGTAATTCTGTCCTCTCCCCTCTGACTTCTGTCTTCTGAATCCACAAAATTCCATTTTGTGCAAATATTCACAGCCCCGTTACAAGTTTTTTACAGGAAAAGCACGCAAAAAGCTTTTCATTTGGCGCGAAATGTGCTATACTAGCAAAATCAATAAGCATCACCGTAAAGCTAGGAGCGAATATATGTCAAACATCATCACCGTTCAGGACTTACACAAGTCCTACGGCAACAAAGAAGTGCTCAAAGGCGTGAGTTTTGCGCTGGAAGACGGGCAGATCATCGGCCTGCTGGGGCCCAACGGTTGCGGCAAGACCTCCATGCTCAAAATCCTCACGGGTCTCATCCATGACTATCAGGGCTCTGTCCTGATTGACGGTCACCCCATCGGCGTAGACAGCAAGCAACTGGTCGCCTATCTGCCAGAGCGTAGCTATTTGGCCAGCTGGATGCGTGCGAAGGATGCCATCGAAACCATCGCGGCACTGTTTTTGGACTTCAACCGCGCAAAGGCTTTCGCCATGCTCAAAGACTTTGACCTCTCCGCTGACCAAAAAGTCAAGGACATGAGCAAGGGTATGCAAGAAAAGCTCCTGCTCGCGCTGACCATGTGCCGCGAGGCGCGGCTATACATCATGGACGAGCCTCTGGGCGGTGTCGATCCGGCGGCACGCTTGCAGATTAAGCAGACCATCCTGAGCAACCGACCCAAAGGCTCGGCCATGCTCATCTCCACCCACCAAATCCACGACCTTGAGGATGTCTTTGACCACGCGCTGATGATCCGCGAGGGCGTGGTGATTGCCGATGAGCCCGTCTGGAGCATCACCGCTGGCGGGCGGACGCTGGAGCAGTTCTACTGCGAAAAACACGGCATCCCCATGTTCGCCCCCACGCAGGGGCATCCCACGCCGCCGCCGGGCGCACCGGTGGGGAATCTGGCGGCACAACTGGACGCGCTACGCCAAAGCGACCCCGAGGCCTACGCGCGACTAATTCAATCACAACAACAATAAAGGAGGGCGGACAACATGTTTCGACTGATTAAAAATGAGATCAAATCCACCGCCCACAGCATGACGGGCATCTATCTGGCCACGGGCATCGCCATCGCGGTCATGGCACTGACCATTCAAGGAATGCACTTCCACATCCTGCCCAACTGGGTGGCGGCGCTGGGGCTGATCATCTCCATGGTGGCGGGGCTACTGCTGTTCCTGCTGACGATGATTGTGGTGCTGGTGAACTTCTCCAAAAGTCTCTACGGCGCGGAGGGCTACCTGAGCTTTGCCCTGCCGGTGAGCGGCGGACGGCTGTTGGGCACAAAAACCATCGTCTCGGTCATCTGGATGTTCTCTTCGTACATCTTGAGCTTGCTGATTGAAATTGGCATCATGGTCTACACCACGCAAACGCTGGCGACGGGTGAGGTCATGGACTTAATCAAGCAAATCCTGCCCATGTTTGTGAACATGCCCAACCCCAGCGTGCTGATTCTGGCGGGTGTGTTTATGGGCTTGTCGTTCTTCCTGACGCTGTTCATGATTGTGGCGGACGTCTTCTTTGCCACCACGGCGGCCAACACGCGCCCCTTCCAAAAGAACGCCAGACTCTGGACGATTCTGCTCTCGGCGGCGGTGTTGATTCCCACCATGTGGATCAGCACGCGCCTGACCAACGACGTGCCGCTGACGTTCATGCTTACGGCCAAACAAGTGGGCTTCATCCCCGAAGCCATGAGCGTCCCCAACCAGCTGTCGACCTATCTACCGCAAGGGCCGGGCGACTGGGGCATCAAGTTCGGCGTGGTCGGCATCCTGTTTGAGCTTCCCCTCTCGGCGTTGCTTCTGTACTTCACGTCCTATATGATGAATCACAAGACGAACGTGAAATAAACGGAACGTTTGGTACGCAGAACCCCGCGCACGACCAAACGCGCGGGGTTCTGCCACCTAGCAAAGGAGAAAAAACGCAGTGCGTAAAAAGAACATAGACAAACGCATCCACAAGAAATCCCCCTTGCGCACGCTGGGGATTTTTGTGTTGGTGTGCTTTCTGTTGGGCGTGGCGGGTGTGCTGGGCATTGTGGGCATCAACGTGTGGGTGGTGGGCAGCGCCAAACCGCACATCATCACGGTGGCGCAAGCGGGGCAAAACGGCGACTACGACTGCATCTTGGTGCTCGGTGCGCAAATCACCAGCCCCACCACCCTCTCGCACATGCTCGAAGACCGCGTGCTCTTTGGCATCGATGCCCTAAACGCCGGGGCTGCGCCCGTGCTCCTGCTCTCGGGTGACCACGGTCAAGAAGAGCACGACGAGGTCAACGCCATGAAGGGCTACTGCATCGACAAGGGCGTTGATCCCGCCGTCATTTTCCTCGATCATGCGGGCTTTTCTACTTATGAATCTATGGCGCGGGCGCGGGATGTTTTCGGCGCACAGCGCATATTAATCGTTACGCAGAACTACCACATCTACCGCGCGGTGTATGTGGCGCGGGCACTGGGGCTGGATGCCGACGGCGTGGCCAGCGATCCACGGCAGTATGGCACAATCGTCCCCAACACCATGCGCGAATGGCTGGCGCGTGTGAAGGATTTGGGCTTCAGCATCCTAAAGCCGCCGCCCACCTTTTTGGGCGACCCCATCAGCCTGCAGGGCGACGCGACCGTGAGCGATGACCGCGTTTACGAATAGTCCTTTGGGAGCGTTATGAACTTTTTTGAGACCTTTTTGATTGCCGTGGCCTTGAGCATGGATGCCTTCGCGGTGTCCGTGTGCAAGGGGCTCACTTGGCGCAAATGGACACTGGGCAAAGCGCTGACGGTGGGGCTCTGGTTCGGTCTGTTTCAGGCGGCGATGCCCACCATCGGCTACTTTGCCGGGACGCTCTTTGCGGAGAAAATCACCGCAATTGACCACTGGGTAGCGTTCGTTTTGTTGGCCGTCATCGGCGGCAAAATGCTCTGGGAAGGCATTCGCCACGATGACAGCGATGCCGACACAACCGAAACGCCGCTGGGCGTGCGGGTCATGTTGCCCTTGGCGATTGCCACGAGCATTGACGCGCTGGCCACGGGCGTGGTCTTCAGCATGAACGGGGTACAAATCGCCTCGGCGGCGGCACTCATCGGCGTTACGACGCTGCTACTCTCGGCCATCGGCACCAAAATCGGGCACGCCGTCAGCGGCAAAATCCAGCAGTTCGCAGAGATGCTCGGCGGAGCCATCTTGATCATTCTGGGGCTGAAAATCCTGCTGGAGCATGTGGGCTTGCTGGACAAAATCGCGGAGTTTATTACGAAATAGGAGACAAAAATCTTGATAGATTATTACAAAGAGCACTGGTATTTTCTGCTGATTTTGCTGGCACTGGCCGCGCTAACCGTTTTTGTGTGGATCAAGGCCCTAGAGCGGCGCACCGTGCGCAAACGCAAGCGCGACGCAGAAATCGCCCTGCTGGACACGCAAAAAGCGGCGCTGGCGGCCTACGAGGCGTGGGTTGTGGATCGCAACGTGCCCATCACGGACGCGCAGTTGGTCATCGGGCGGGCGCTGTCTGTGCAAAAGCTCTTGCAACACGAGCCTGACCAAGAGGTCGCTTTTGCCCAGCTCTCGGCGGATACACGGCAGGCCTACGCGCTGTTCTATGCGCTGTTGGACACGCCGGGCAAGCTCTCGCACTTCTTCCGCCAATATGGCGCACCGCTGACCACCGCCGCGCGGGACGCGGTGCTGCGCTTTGTTCCGCCGCCCGCGGCGCAGATTTTTGTGCAGATGTTCGACGCGTTCGACCCGGACAACGAGACCGCCTCGCTGATTCCCACGCAAGTGACCGAATGGGACGCGGCCTTCGCCAACGCGCTGGATTTGGACAGAACTTTACACGCCGCAGCTATGAGGGGTGAGGAATGAGGATACAGGTGTGAGGCTCTTGTGGTAGGCATTTCGGGGATGCGCAGTACGTTTCGCAGCTATCCTCCCGCCTGTATCCTCATACCTCACAAAGCATTGCCTCCACCTGGGGCGCGAGGGGGTTCGCTTTGTCGTTGATGATGACAAACTGGGCACGCGCGGCATAGTACGCGTCCGCACGCTGGGCATTCATGCGCAGGCGGGCATCCGCATCGGACAGACCATCGCGGCGCAGAATGCGCGCACGCCGCTCGTCCTCTGGCGCAAGGACGGCGACAATCGCGTCGCAAGCCGCCGCTAGCGGGCTTTCTAACAGTGCCGCCCCCTCAATGAACGCCAATTGCTTGCCGCACACGCGCAGTTTTTCCTGCATGAGGGCGAAAATTGCTGGGTGCATGAGGGTGTTTAGTTTTTTTGTGTTCTCTGTCGAGGCGAACGCCCGCTCTGCCAGTGCGCGGCGGTTGAGTGTGTCGCCCGCCAGAATCTCCGCCCCGAACGCGGCCGCCAGTTCGCCCAGCAACGGCGCACCGGGCACGACCACTTCCCGCGCCAGCGCGTCGCCGTCCAGCACAAAAAATCCTCGCGCACGCAACAGTGCGCACACGGTGGATTTGCCCGCTCCAGTAGGGCCAGTGATGCCGATAAGCCGCATTATTTCTCCATTATTTCCTGCACAATTTCCGCTTCGCTGAACGGCTCGTCCACGCCGCGTATGCGCTGGGTTGTCTCGTGCCCTTTGCCGCAGAGCAAAATGATGTCCCCCGCGTGCGCGTTCTGGAGCGCCCAACGGATGGCTTCGCGGCGGTCGGGATAAGCAACAAACGGACAGTCGCGCACAAACGCGGCGCGGATTTCATCGATGATCGCTTGCGGGTCTTCAAAATCGGGGTTGTCGGCGGTGAGCACGCAAAAATCCGCCAGCGCCGATGCCACTTTCCCCAGTCCCGCACGCCGCTGTTGGTCGCGTCCCCCCACGCTACCAAACAGGCAGACGATGCGCCGCGCGGGGTCGTAGGCTCGCACCGAGCGCAGGATGCTCTCAAGGCTCAGCGCGTTGTGGGCGTAGTCCAAGAGCACCGTAATGTCGGGGCGGGCGGGGAGAATCTGCGCTCGGCCGGGCACAACCGCCGCCGCCAAGCCCTGTTTTGTTGCCTCGCGCGGTATCCCCAACGCCTGCGCCGCCGCCACCACCGCCAGAGCGTTATAGGCGCTAAAGTCGCCCGGTTGGGGCAAGCGCAAGGTGTCGTTGCCCTGCGCACTGTGCACGTCAAAGGCGATACCCAAGGCGGTGGCACTCTGCCATTTTTGGATGTTGCCGCCACGAATGTCGGCGCTTTTGTCCTGCAAGGCGTAGGTGATGCGCTCGCCTGCGGTTTGGAACATGTCGGCGGCGCAGGGGTCGTCTGTGTTGATGATACTCACGCGGCTCTGCGCAAACAGGCGTGCCTTCCAGCCGATGTACTCCGCCATGTCCTCGTGCCCGCCCTGCCCGATGTGGTCGGGCGACACGTTGGTGAAGATGCCCACGTCAAAGCGCAGACCGTCCGTGCGGTGTTGCTTTAGGCCAAGGCTGGACACCTCCATGACGCACACCGTCACATCCGCCGTGCGCATCGCGCGAAAAATGCGGTGTAGTTCGTAGGATTCCGGCGTGGTGTTGACCGTTTTTTCCCGCACGCCCGCGTACTCCACGCCTGCCGTGCCGATGATGCCCACCGTGTGCCCGGCGGCTTCGAGCACTGAGCGCAGCAGGTAGGTGATGGTGGTCTTGCCCTTCGTGCCCGTAACGCCAATGAGCGTCATCTCGCTGGCGGGATAGGCAAAAAACGCCGCCGACAGCCGCGCCAGCGCGAGGCGTGGGTTGTCCGTAGGCAAAACAAGCGCGTTGTCCGGGAGCGACAAACTGCGCTGCGCGACGAAGACACGAGCCCCGTTGTCATACGCCTTTTGCGCCCAGTCGTGCCCGTCCACGCTCTCGCCGGGCACGCAGACGAACAGCGCTCCCGGACGCACGCGGCGCGAATCGTAGGCAATATCGGTGATTTCGATCTCTGGCAGTCCGGTCGTGATACCAAGGACAGTGGCAAGCGCACGCAAACGCATCGGTTTCCCCTCCTCCAACGCGCATAGTATAACACATTTTCTAAGCATTGACAACTTTTCAGTTTGACATATAGAAAAAAATATGCTATGATATTAGGCGAAATCACAATCGGAGGAGTACAACATGCAGTATCAAATCATCGGCGAGCCCACCCCTGTGGTGCAATGCACAGTTGACGCGGGCGAAAGCTTGAAAACAGAGAGCGGTTCAATGGTCTGGATGAGCCCGAACATGAACATGAGCACCAACGCCGGCGGCGGTTTGGGCAAGGCACTGGGGCGGATGTTCACGGGAGAGAGCATCTTCCAAAACGTCTATTCCGCGCAGGGTGGGCCGGGCATGATTGCCTTTGGCTCGAGCTTTTTGGGCTCGATTCGCCCCGTGCAGGTCACGCCCGACAAGCCCGTTGTGTGCCAGAAGCGTGCGTTTTTGGCGTCCGAAATGGGCGTGGAGCTGTCCGTCTTCTTCCAGAAGAAATTCGGCGCAGGCCTCTTTGGCGGCGAAGGCTTCCTGATGCAAAAGCTCACGGGCAACGGCCTGGCATTCCTAGAGATTGACGGCTACGCGGTGGAATACGACCTGCAACCGGGACAAACGCTCATTGTGGACACAGGTGCGCTGGCCATGTGCGACGCCACGGTCTCCATCGATGTCCAGACCATCAAAGGCGTGGGCAACGTGCTCTTTGGTGGTGAGGGTCTCTTTAACACCAAAATCACAGGGCCCGGCCACGTGGTGCTACAAACCACCTCCGTGCGCTCGTTCGCGCAACAGCTGATCCCCTACTTGCCAGCCAAGGGCTAAATAAACGCAGGCGCAAGACCGTTCAGAGGTCTTGCGCCTGTATAAAGCAGGAAATATGATGTCCCTCCTCCTTGAGTATCCTTTTTTTCGCCGCGCTCTGGTGGTGGGGGCGTGCCTTGCGCTGTGCGCCGCTTTGCTGGGCGTGAATCTTGTTTTGGGGCGCTACAGCATGATTGGTGACGGGCTTTCGCACACGGCGTTTGGGGCGCTGGCGGTGGCGGCGGCGATGGGTGTCGCGCCGCTGTATGTGGCGTTGCCCGTGACGATGTTGGCCGCAATTTTGCTGCTGCGTCTGGGCAAAAAATCCGGCGACACGGCCGTCGCGTTGCTCTCGGTGAGTGCGCTGGCGGTGGGCGTGTTGGTGCTGAGCGTGCGCGGGATGAACACGGACGTGAACAGCTATTTGTTCGGCTCACTGCTCGCCCTGACGGGGCAGGACGTTTTGCTCTGCGCGGTGCTGACGGTGTTGGTTCTGGGGCTGTATTTTGTATTCTACCACCGACTGTTTGCCGTGAGCTTTGACGCGCCGTTCGCGCAGGCCGCGGGGCAGAAAACCGGTCTGACGGGCGCGGTGCTGGCCGTACTGACCGCCGCCGTGGTGGTGCTGGGGATGCGCCTGATGGGGGCGCTACTGATCTCCGCGCTGATTTTGTTCCCCGCGCTCTCGGCCATGCGCGTGTTTGGGAGCTATCGCTTCGTGACCATTGGCTCTGCTGTTTTGGCTCTGGTCGCGTTCGCGGCGGGGCTTTTTGCCTCGTGGGTGCTCAACCTCCCCACGGGCGCGAGCATCGTGGTGGCGAATTTGTTGGTGTTTTTGCTGTGTGTCGTTGGGGTCAGGATTTTTGCGGCTGTGCGCAAGCAGAAAAAGCAAGAAATTGGGTAATATGGCTTGCTAATTCGTCTCCAATCGTGTATAATCTGTTTATGCAGTTTTGGGAGGAAACCTATGGACAAAATCGCGATTTTGTTGCCCTGTTATAATGAAGCGCTGGACATCGCTGACGTGGTGCGCGATTATCGCGCCGCGTTGCCGGAGGCCACCATTTATGTCTACGACAACAATTCCACCGACGGCACGGCCGAAGTGGCGCGTGCGGCGGGGGCGATCGTGCGCACGGAGAAAATGCAGGGCAAGGGCAACGTGATCCGCCGCATGTTTCGGGAGATCGACGCGCAGTGCTACCTCATGGCCGACGGCGACGGCACGTATCCCGCCGAGGATGCGCCCGCGATGGTCTCGCCCGTTCTGGCGGGTGAAGCGGACATGGTGGTCGGCGACCGCCTGAGTTCCACCTATTTCACCGAAAACAAGCGTGCCTTCCACAATTTCGGCAACGTGCTGGTGCGCCTGAGCATCAACACGCTCTTCAAGTGCGACGTGAAAGACATCATGACGGGGATGCGGGCGTTCAGCTACCAGTTTGTCAAGAGCTTCGCCGTGCTCTCGCGCGGGTTCGAGATTGAGACGGAAATGTCCATCCACGCCGTGGACAAAAACATGTCCGTGGTCAGCCTCCCCATCCAATATCGCGACCGCCAAGAGGGTAGCGTGAGCAAGCTCAACACCGTCAGCGACGGCCTGAAGGTGCTGCGGCTCATCGGCACGCTGTTCAAAAACTACCGCCCGTTTGCGTTTTTCTCGCTGGTGGCGGCGCTACTACTGGTTGTGGCGGCGGTGCTGTTTGTGCCGATTTTGGTGACGTATATCCAGTCGGGAGAAGTGCCGCGCATTCCCACGCTGGTGGTGCTGGTGGGCTTGAGCTCTCTGGCGGCACTGTCCTTCTTTGCAGGACTGATTCTCGATGTTCTGCGGCAAAAGTCGCGGCAGGACTTCGAGATGCGCTTGCTCGCGGTGCAGGAACGCTTTGCCGACCTACTGACGCGGCTGTAACCGTTTTCCACAAAGACAAAGGGAGGGTATGATGCCTGCTCAACCACTGCGCCTGAACGTGTCCACAAACACAAACGCGAAGAAAAAATCCCCGCCGCCCAAGTCCCAGCACGTCAGCGTTGGGCTGGCATTGCTGGCCTTGATGCTGGCGCTCGCCTTTGCCATCACGGCGTTGGCGATGGAGACCGCGCCCGAAAACGCGCCGGACGAAGTGCCCGTGAGCGTGGAGGTCAGCACGGGAAACGCGGAAACGCCTTATCAGAGTGCGCAAGAAAAACTGTTCCAGTTGGAAAACGAGCAGTATACCCTAGAGCAGCGTGCCTATGCCGACGCCAACGCGCTGTGTAGCTTGCTGGCGGAGTCTGCGGTGGGCGCAATTCACCTGTCACCAGCGGACTTTTTGACGGCGGGGCTGCTGTATGACCAAGAAGAAGTGGCATGGTACGCCGACTTTGTGGCGGAAGACGCCCGCACAGAATATAACGATTTGGCCGACGATCTGGCGGAAGTGGTGGCGTCACACAATGCGCTCGCGCCGCAAATCGCCGTGCTTTCGGCCGAAGTGGCGCACTTAGAGCCCGGGCGTTATAGAGACAACGACCCGTACCCCACAACGGGCATGGACAGCGACACGGGCGTGTTTGGTGCGTTGACGTTCCTGTCGATCTCTATTCTCCTACTCCTCGTGCTCTTTTTCGCCGCCAAAAACCTCGACCGCTTTTCCAGCTACACCATGCTGGCGTTTGTCTTTATCTGCTCCTTGGCGGCGCACGGCCTCACAAAAGATTTTCCGACCCCGGACGCTTTGCGCGACTGGGCGTTCCTCCTGCCGGCGCTGGTGGCGCTGGCCTGCTGGTTGATTGTCTGGGCGCTGGCGGTTGAGCCGACCCTTTGGGCGCTGGATCATTATCTGCCCCACTGGCGTGAATCCCTGCCCACGCCCATCGCCCGCAACCGCGCGACCCGCGAGGGCTACGCGCCGCCCCACGGGGCACGTGAGGGCTATGCACCCCACCACAAGCTCAACGTGAAAGTCGGCCCAGAAGTGGATATCCCCAGCGGGAACATGGGCGCACTTTGTGTGCTCCTGCCGCCCGTGGGGCTGGCGCTCTGGGTGCTTTGGCACCAAGACAGCCCCGAAAAATCCCACAGCGCCCTGCGCAGTGCGCTCACAGGCGTGGCCGTGTGGGTTGTGCTGGGCGTGGCTTATTATTTCTATCGGCGTTAGGAAATTCGCACGCGCAACTTGCAATGCCGCGCAGAGTGTGTTATAATACCCTGCGGCAAGCCCTCGCGAGTGGGCTTGTGGGATATTGTACATGATAGTGGAGGCACAAGCTTATGGCAGAGAACAAAACCGTCCTGACACAAGAGCGCTACGATGCGCTGATGGCTGAGCTGGAAAAGCTGCGCACCGTTGGCCGCGACGACATCGCGGAAAAACTGCGCGTGGCGCGTTCCTATGGCGACCTGTCCGAAAACGCGGAATACAACGAGACCATGGACGAACAGGCGAAGATGGAATCGCAAATCGCGGAGCTGGAAGCGGAACTGCGCAACGTGGAGATCATCGCCACGGACGACATGGCCACGGACGTGGTGGCCATTGGCGTGATTGTGAAGGTCAAGGATTTGGTCTATGGCGACATCGAGACCTTCCAGATGCTCGGCACGGGTGGACTGGAAGACGGCATTCTGTCGGACGCTTCCCCGCTGGGCAAGGCACTGCTCGGCAAGCGCGTGGGCGAAACGGTGGAGTTCTACTCCCCCACCGGCAACGGCAAAATCCTCCGCTACGAAGTGCTGGACATCAGCCATTGAGGGATGAGGCGTTCAGGATTGAGGCGTGAGGGGTGCGTTCTGCACCTGTAGGGGCGCGCATTGCGCGTCCGCCGATCCCCGCACGTCCAACGGGCGATTGCACCCGCAGGGTGCAGGCCAATCGCCCCTACAAATGCGATACTTAAGGAAAGTGACCATGGCAGAAGAAAACCACATCCCACAGACGGACGAGCCCCGCGAATCCGCCAACGAGCAACGCGCCATTCGGCTGGACAAGCTGCGCACGCTGCAGAAAGCGGGGAGCGACCCCTTCACCATCACCACGGCGGAGCACTTGCTCTCCACCAGGGAGGTTTTGGCACGCTTTGACGCGCTGGAAAACAGCGATGTCTCGCTCTGCGGCCGCATGATGAGCCGCCGCGACATGGGCAAGGCCAACTTCATCGATCTGTGCGACCGGGACGGCAAAATTCAGATCTACGTCAAGAAGGACGAAATCGGCGAAGCCGAATTTGAGGCGTTCAAGAAGTGGGACATCGGCGACTTGATTGAGGTGCAGGGCTTTGTGTTCCGCACCCGGCGCGGTGAGGTCTCCATTCACGCAAAGGCACTGCGCCTGCTGACCAAGTCCCTTCTCCCTCTGCCGGAGAAGTTCCACGGCCTGACCGATATCGACACGCGCTACCGCCGCCGCTATGTGGATCTCATCGTCAACCCAGACGTGCGCCAAACATTCATCCGCCGCACGAAGATTTTGCGTGCAATTCGGGAATACTTAGACGGGCAGGACTTTTTGGAGGTGGAAACCCCCATCCTCACCCCCAACTACGGCGGCGCGGCGGCGCGACCCTTCCTGACACACCACAACGCGCTGGACATGGACTTGCACCTGCGCATCTCGCTGGAGCTCTACCTCAAGCGGCTCATCGTCGGCGGACTGGAGCGCGTGTACGAGATCGGCCGCGTGTTCCGCAACGAGGGGCTGAGCGTGCGGCACAACCCAGAGTTCACGCTGCTGGAGATCTATCAGGCCTACACCGACTACAACGGCATGATGGCGCTGTGCGAGGGGCTCTTCCGCCACGCGGCTCATGCGGCGTTGGGCACGGCGCAAGTCCCCTACGGCGACATCACGCTGGACTTCGAGCGTCCCTTTGCGCGACTGACCATGCGCGACGCTGTGCGGCAATACGCCGGCGTGGACTTTGACGCACTGGACGAGGACAGTGCCCGTGCGCTCGCCAAAGAGCGTCATCTGGACGTGCTGCCCCGCCACGGTTTGGGCGACATCCTCAACCTGTTCTTTGAGGAATACTGCGAGGAGAAGCTCCTTCAGCCCACGTTCATTCTGGATCACCCGGTGGAAATCAGCCCGCTGGCCAAGCGCAAGCCGGACGAGCCGAACTACACCGAACGCTTCGAGCTGTTCGTCTGCGGCCGCGAAATGGCCAACGCCTTCAGCGAACTCAACGACCCCATCGATCAGCGCGGACGCTTTGAGGCGCAGGAGGCCGCCTTTGCGGCGGGTGACGAAGAGGCCAACCACACGGATGAAGACTTTTTGATGGCACTGGAATACGGGATGCCCCCCACGGGCGGCATTGGCATCGGCGTGGATCGCTTGGTGATGCTGCTGACCGATTCCGCCGCCATTCGGGACGTACTGCTGTTCCCGACGATGAAAAAAGCGTAACACTAGGGAGGAAACATGGCAAAGACACTCGTGCAGGAAACGGGACTATTATCGGCTCTTTGTGTGCAGATTGAACGAATTTTGCCGCGTGGGCTCAAGCCGCACTGGCAGCGCTTTATGAAGTACCGCTTTCTGCTGCAGGAGCTAGTACGAAAGAATGTGCGCCTGCAATACCGCGGCAGTGCGCTGGGGCTGTTGTGGTCCTTTGTGCAACCGCTCCTGTTTGCGCTGGTGCTCTCGTTCGTGTTCTCGGCCATCTTCAAGCGCGGAGACGTGTCGGGTGTGCCCTACTTCCTGTATCTGCTCAGCGGACGGCTGATGTTCTCGTTCTATTCCGACGCCACCAGTAGCGCCATGCGCTCGGTGCGGCAAAACTCTGGCATCCTCAAAAAAGTGTATGTGCCCAAATATATCTACCCCATGAGCGCGGTGGTCAGCCGCTTTGTGATGTTCCTGCTCTCCCTGCCTGTGCTGGTTGTTTTCATGGTTGTATTCAACTATGTGCAAATTAATGATGGCATTTCTTTTGGGCACTTCTTCACCTTCGGGTATCATCTGCGCGTGCTGTATGCGCTTGTGCCGATTGTGATTTTGCTGGTATTTGCCATGGGCGTGGGACTGCTCCTCTCGAGCATCAGCGTCTTCTTTCGGGACACGGAATACATCTATTCCGTCTTCACGCAACTGCTGATGTACCTGACGCCCCTGTTCTACTCGCCCGATGATATCAAAACAAGCGAAGGTCTCAAAAAGATTCTGCGAGCCAATCCACTCTATGGACTCATCACCATGTTCCGCAACGTTTTGTTCTACTCGCCCGGCGTGCCAGATTTGGTGGCCAACGAAAATCCATTTTTCTACAGCGGTTTCCAGCTGGGGTATGTAGCCTTCATCGCCTCCGTGTTTTTGATTGTGGGCGGCGTTGTTTTCAAGCTCACGCAAGACAAGTTCATTTTGCATCTGTAAGACAGGAAGGAGAGCACCATGGCCGAAGTGGCAGTTCGCTTAGAAAATGTCTCCATGCGCTTTAACCTCAACCGCGAGCGCGTGGATAACCTGAAAGAGTATTTCATCAAATTCCTCAGCCACAAGCTCAGCTACAACGAGTTTTGGGGCTTGCGCGATGTCTCCTTCACCGTGGAAAAAGGGGAACGCTTGGGCATTTTGGGGCTCAACGGCGCGGGCAAGAGCACCTTGCTCAAGGTGGTCTCCGGCGTCATGCGCCCCACCTTTGGCACGCTAGAAACCTATGGCGACATTGCCCCGCTGTTAGAGCTGGGCGCGGGCTTTGACCCAGCCTATTCTGGCGGCGAGAACATCTACCTCTACGGCGCAACGCTGGGCTATTCGCGCAATCAGGTCAAGGGGATCTGGCAAGAGATAGTGGACTTCGCGGAGCTGCAGGACTTCATTGATGTGCCCGTCAAAAACTATTCCAGCGGGATGCGTGCGCGGCTGGGCTTTGCCATTGCCTGCATGGTCGACCCCGACATCCTGATTTTGGACGAAGTGTTGGCCGTGGGCGATAAGCCCTTCCGCGTGAAGTGCGAGGCGAAAATCCAGTCTCTGTTTGAAAAGGGTGTCACGGTGCTGTTCGTTAGTCACAACCTAGAGCAAGTGCAACGCCTGTGCAACAAGGCCATCTTGCTTGAGCAGGGGCGCATCATTGCCGCCGGGGACGTGGACAGCGTGGCGGCGGTCTACCAAGAACGCAGTGGCGCACGCCCACGACTGGCCGGCAAAAAATGAGCGCGAACCCGTAGGGGCGGCTTGACTCTACGATAGGGGATTTGGTTGCCACACGGGCGGATGATATCCGCCCCTACAGCCCGCAATCCTATATCCTCATCGCCTACACATAACAACTATGCCGAAGGACAAGAAAATGACCGCAAAAGAACTCGTGGCCGCGCTCACATTGCCGGAAAAAGCCGCTTTGGTGTCGGGACTAAACTTTTGGTGCACCCGCCCCGTAGAGCGGCTCTCTTTGCCTTCCATTGAACTGCACGATGGCCCACACGGTCTGCGTAAGGAGGCCGAAGGCAGCAATATGGGGCTGCCGGCGGTGTGCTTCCCCTCTGGCGCGGGCAACGCGTGCAGCTTTAACCGCGCACTGCTGCGCACCATGGGCGAAACGCTGGGGCGCGAGGCGCGAGCGGAAAACACGCACGTCCTGCTGGGCCCGGCCGTCAACATCAAGCGCTCGCCTCTATGTGGGCGCAATTTTGAGTACTTCAGCGAAGACCCCTACTTAGCTGGCGAACTGGCCAGTGCGTACATACAGGGCGTGCAGTCCCAGGGCGTGGGCGTGAGCTTGAAGCACTACGCGGTCAATTCGCAGGAAAAACGCCGCCTGAGCGTGAGCGCGGAGCTAGACGAGCGGACGCTGCGCGAAATCTACCTGCCTGCCTTTGAAAAGGCCGTGAAAGAGGCAAAGCCGTGGACGCTCATGTGCGCGTATAACAAAATAAACGGCACGTATCTCTCCGAAAACGCGCACTTGTTGACCGAAATTTTGCGGGACGAGTGGGGCTTTGAGGGGCTGGTCATGAGCGACTGGGGCGCGGTGTGCGACCGCGCGGCGGGGATTGTGGCAGGGCTGGATTTGGAGATGCCCGCCAGCGGCGAAGAGAACACCAACAAACTCATTGCCGCCGTGGAAAACGATGACCTCTCTGAAGAACTGCTGGACAAATGCGTCCATCGCGTGGTGGAGCTGGTGCAAAAGGCCATTGCTGGCCGCGATGCTTTGCCGTCCACGAGCTTTGACCGTGCGGCGGATCACGAAATCGCCAAAGCCGTCAGCCGCGAGAGCCAAGTGCTTCTGAAGAACAACGGCATTCTTCCGCTGAAAAAGACGGCGCACATTGTGTTCGTCGGCGAATTCGCGGCCGCCCCGCGCATCAACGGCGGCGGCTCCAGCCTCATCAACGCCAGCAACGTGGAAAGTGCGCTCGATACGGCCGCCGCCTTGGGCGTGGGCGTGCGCTACTGCCGCGGCTTCGGCAAGAAGGATCGCAAATACAACGTCGACCTAGCGGTGGAGGCCATCGCCGCCGCCAAAGACGCCGATGCCGTGGTGATTTTTGCGGGGCTCGACGAGCTGGTGGAGTCCGAGGGCTTCGACCGCACGAGCTTGGAGCTGCCCGCCCACCAGAACACGCTGATTCGTAAGATTGCCGCCGTGCAACCCAACACCGTGGTGGTGCTGAACAATGGCGCACCCGTCACCATGCCGTGGATCGATTCCGTGGCCGCCGTGCTGGAGAGCTATCTGGGTGGCGAGGCCGTGGGCGCAGTGCAGACCGAAATTCTCTTTGGTCGCACGAACCCCTCCGCCAAGCTGGCGGAAACCTTCCCCCTGCGCCTAGAGGATACACCTGCGCGGGCATATTATCCCGGCGGCGTGCTGACCACAGAGCACCGCGAGGGGATCTACGTTGGCTACCGCGCCTACGACAAAGCCGCCAAAGAGGTGCTCTTCCCCTTCGGGCACGGGCTGAGCTACACCACGTTTGCCTATGCGGACTTAGTGACCCAGTGGGCGGCCGAAAATCTCGTTATACATTTCAGCGTGACAAACACGGGCGCTGTGGCGGGGGCTGAGGTGGCGCAGGTCTACGTGGGTTTGCCAGAGGATAAAGCGTTCCACCCACTACGCGAGCTGCGCGGCTTTGAGAAAGTTTGGCTAGCGCCGGGCGAGACGAAAGAAATCGCCTTGCGGCTGGACGCACGCGCTTTTCAGTTCTACAACCCAGAGCTGGGCGATTGGGACACAGAGACGGGCGAATACAGCGTGGCCGTTGGCGCATCCAGCCGCGACATTCGGCTGGAGACCAACGTGTCTATCCAGAGTTCCACACAAAGTGCGCCGTATCCAAAGGCACAATTCGCCCCATACTACTCTGCGGACATCCAGAGCGTCAGCGACAGCGACTTTGCGCGTCTGTTGGGGCGTCCCCTCTCCCCGACCAACCCGAACATCGGAGACCCCATCACGCACACCGATACGCTGGAGAGCGCGGGGATTAAGTCCGCGAGCGCACAGCGGCTGGTGAACATCATCCGCAAGGGCGGCCGGCTGGTGCTACATCCCCGAAAGAACGACATCTTCCAAAACCAGGACTTCATGATCTCGATGGCGCTGGAAGCGCCCTTCCACTGGCTGTTCCGTGGCAACGCTGGTGCGGACGAAATCCGCGCAAACATCGTGCAATTCCTGCGCGGCAAGCATTCGCTGACGGCACTGGGTGCGGCGGCCAAGGCGATCGTCTTGCACATCCCCGCAATACAAAAGCGCCTGAATAACGGCAACGAATCATAAACGGAGGCAAAAAAATGGCAGAGCAAAAAGTGTCCGGCGTGCTGGAGAGCACCATCAGCAAAATCCGCAATTTGGTGGATGTGAGCACCATCATCGGCGAGCCCATGGTGGCGGAGGGCAACACCATCATCCCCGTGAGCAAGGTGACCTATGGCTTTGGCTCGGGCGGCAGCGACTTCCCGGCAAAGACGGGGCAGGAGCTCTTTGGCGGCGGCGCGGGCGCGGGCATTTCCATCACGCCCGTGTGTTTTCTCGTCATCCGCGCGGGAGAAATCACCATCCGCAATATCTCCACACAGGACGGCAGCGTGGAGCGGCTCATCGGCGCAGTGCCGGAGATTGTGGACAAGCTGACGAGCGTCATCAAGCAGTTCACCAACAAGGACGAAGCGTTTACGGACGTTGACTGACGTGCCCACCGCATGAGCGCGTCCATTCCCGCATAAGCTTGTGACAAAACAAGCTTAGGAGAACTGTGTGCGTAAAGTGACCGCGTTGGTGATGACTTTCCTTATTCTGTTCAGTGGATCTGTGTTCGCTGGCGGGACGGTGTCCCCGCCAGCCGCCGCCCCGCCGGACAAAATCAGCGCGAAATCCGCCGCGTTGCTGGTGGCGGAAAACGGCGAAGTGCTCTGGGAAAAAGATGCCCAGACACCCCGCCCCATGGCCAGCACCACCAAACTGATGACGGCACTGCTGGCGTGCGAAAGCGGGCGGCTGGAGCAAAAAGTCGCCATCACCGACGCGATGAATCACGTGGAAGGCACGAGCATGGGGCTCAAAACCGGCGACACACCCGCGCTACGGGCACTGGTGGCGGGGGCGATGCTCGCCAGCGGCAACGACGCGGCGAACGCCATTGCCCTGAAGCTCGGCGGCACGGCGGAGCATTTTGCCCAGCTGATGAACGCCAAAGCGGTCGCGCTGGGCATGAGCGACACCACGTTTGTCACGCCCTCTGGCTTAGACGCGGACGGTCACCAGAGCACCGCGCTGGACATGGCGAAGCTGGCCGTGGCGGTGACGCGCAATGCCGAACTCTCGCGCATCTGCGCCACCCAGAGCACCAAAGTCAGCGTAGGCGGGCGCGATCTTTGGCTGAAAAACCACAACCGCCTGTTGCGCGAGTTGCCCGGCTGCATCGGTCTGAAGACGGGCTTCACCAAAAAGGCGGGGCGTTGCCTGGTGACGGCGGCACGGCGCGAGGGCGTGACGCTGGTGTGTGTGACGCTCAGCGCGTCGAGCGACTGGCAGGATCACAAAAAGCTCTTGGAATACGGCTTCGCCACGCTACAAAATCGCGCGGGCAACGCCAGCAACTATGCGCTCCCCATCGTGGGCGGTGAGCAAGAGAGCGTGACGTTGGCGCCGTCACAAATGCCCATTTTGCCGGACAAAACCGACATCCGCACCAGCGTTTACATCCGCCCGTTTGAATACGCACCCATCGAAAAAGGGCGCATCGTGGGCGAAATATGCTACACCAGCGGCGGCAAAACCGTGTACCGCGTGCCGCTGATCACCACACAGACCGTGAAAGGGAAACGAAGTGAATTTTGACGTGATCGATCCCCGCGTGGGCACGCAGGAGGGCTATGCGCTCCTGAAGGCCGTGGCACGCAAAAAGAGCAAAAACGGCTCGGAGTACTTGGATTTGGTGCTCGCGGACGTGGAAAGCGAAATTCCCGCCAAACTGTGGAGCTACAACCCAGAGCTGCACGGGGAATACCGCGAGAATCAGCTGGTGAAGGTGCGCGGGCTTTCAGAGACCTTCCGCGACCAGCCGCAGTTTCGCATCGACCGCATTCGACACATTCAGCCGGGCGATGACGTGGACATGGCGCTTTACGTCCCGGTCGCGCCCGAAAAATCCGAGGACATGTATGCCGCGCTGATCCACATCGCCGAAGGCTTTGCGGACGCGGATTTGCGTGCGCTGGTACTGCGGCTCTATGAAGAGCGCCACGCGGCACTGCTGGAGTTCCCGGCGGCGTTTCGCTTGCACCACGCGGTGCGCGGCGGTCTGCTGTGGCACACGCTGAGCGTGGCGCGGCTGTGCGAGAACGTGGCGAAAATCTACCCCTTCCTGCGGCGGGATTTGCTGCTGGCGGGCGCAATGCTCCACGACATCTGCAAGCTGGACGAATACATCATCGCCAACACAGGGCTCGCGTCGGGCTACACCACAGAGGGCTCGCTCATCGGGCACTTGGTGCAGGGCGCAATGCTGGTGGAGCGCGTGGGCGCGGAGCTGGGCGTACCGGAAGAGACACGGATGCTGCTGGCGCATATGCTCATCAGTCACCACGGCGAGCCGGAATACGGCGCGGCCAGCCGCCCGCTGTTTTTGGAGGCCGAAGTGCTCAGCCAAATGGACTTGCTGGACGCGGAGATCTACGAGTTCTACGACGCTGGGCAGAGCGTCCCGGCGGGGGAATTCAGCGCACGCCAGTGGATGCTTGACAACCGCAAGGTCTTCAACCACGGCGGCACGGGCGCGTATCGTCCCAATATTCTGGAGGGACAAGCGTGAGCGATTACACAGAAGTGACGGTTGATTTGGCGGCGACAGATCTGGACACGGCCACTGCGATTGCGCATTTGGTCGTCCCCTACGGCTTTTATGTGGAGGACTACAGTGCGCTGGAGGAGGAGATTGCGGCCATCGCACACACGGACTTGATCGATGCGGATTTGCTGGCGCGTGACCGCACGCGCGGCGCGATCCACCTCTATTTGCCTCTGGCGGAGAACCCCGCCGAAGCGGTGGCGTTTTTGACCGCGCGGCTGGATGCCGAAAATATCCGCCACAGCATCACGTTGGCCGATTGCCGCGCCGAGGACTGGGAAAACAACTGGAAGCAGTACTTCCGCGCCACGGACATCGGCGAAAAGTTGCGCATTGTGCCCGCGTGGCTACAAGACGAAACGCCCGCCGACCCCCAGCGGGTGGACTTGGTGATTGACCCCGGCCTAGCGTTTGGGACGGGCAACCATGCCACCACGCGGCTATGCTTGGAGCTACTGGAAACTGTTGTTCAGGCAGGCGACAGCGTGCTGGACGTGGGCTGTGGTTCGGGGATTTTGGGCATTGTCGCGTTGCTGCTGGGCGCGGGGCGTGTGTGCGCCTGCGACATCGATCCCGTGGCAATCCGCGCCGCGAGAGAAAACGCCGCACGAAACGGACAGACTGCGCCGCAGTTCTTGGCGGTGCAGGGCTCGTTGGATGCTGAAACCGCAGAGAGCAAAGCCGATCTTATCTTGGCCAACATCGTGGCCGACGTGCTCATTCCGTTGGCACACCCAATATCGGAACACCTAAACAGCGGCGGCAAAGTCATTCTCAGTGGCATTATTGCGTCCCGAGAGGACGAAGTGATCGCCGCCTATGCCGCGCAGGGGTTGCAGGTATGCGCACGCAAAGAGACTGACGGCTGGGTCGCTATAGAGGTACGAGGGATGAGGCGTGAGTGATGAGGATACAGGCGCGAGGGTTGCGCGGTCTGTGTGTCCTCGTTCCTGTATCCTCAATCCTCACACCTCGCTGGGCAGGGCAACCATACCCGCAGGGCACAGGCAAGGGTCGCCCCTACAATTCTAGCATCTAGAAAGGTCACATCATGCACAGCGTACACATTGCCTATGGCTTTCATGTCAACTGTTACCATTCCTATCGCGGCGACTCCAACGATGAACTGGGCTTTGGGGGCGACATCCGCATCATCCGCCGCATCATCCAAATTCTGGACGACTGCAACGCCCGTGGCATCCCTGTGCGCGGCACGTGGGACTTTGAGAACGCGTATTCGCTGGAGGACATCCTGCCAAAATACGCGCCCGACATCATTGCCGGCGTGCAAAAGCGCGTGCGGGAAAACGGCGACGAGAACATCCTCATGGGCTACAACAACGGCGCACTGGCCGCCATGACGCCCACCGAATTCGATGCCTCCATCCAGTTGGCGCTGACCAACGACAAGGGCTCTGGGCTACTGGACGTGTTCGGGGAATGCGCACGCATTGTGCGCCCGCAAGAGGTCATGTTCACGCCCTCACAGGTGCGCGACTACAAGCGCAACGGCATGGAGGCGGTGTGCTTATACTATTCCTGCGTACCCTTCGACGCCTTCCGCACCATCACGCCACAACTCACGGGCGGCAAAGAATTCAACCCCGTCACGTTCAGTTACAAGGGTGAATCGCTCACAATTTTGCCCACGTATTCCAACGCCGATGTGATGGACGCGGGCTGCCTGCGTGCCTGGGCAAAGGATCTGCACGCAAAGCAACAGCGCGGCGAAATCAACAGCGACGTGCTTTTGTTCATCAACATGGATGCCGACGCCATCCTTTGGGAACCCCTCAAACTGCCCGCGCCACTGAACAAATTGGCCAACACACAGGGCATTTTGGGGCTGGTGGAGGAAGTCGCCGACCTGCCTTATGTGGTGTTCGACACCCCCGGTGGGTACTTGAAAAACCACAAGCCCCTGAGCGAAATCAGCTTCGGGCACGACACCGCCGACGGCTCGTTCACAGGCTACAGCAGTTGGGCGGAGAAGCCCTTCAATCGCCAGATTTGGACGCGCATGGAACGCGCCCGTGCACTGGCGCAGTGCGCCGCACAGGGCGATGCGGGCTTTAACGAGCGCGTGCTCTTGCTCTCCACCACGCACTTTGGCCTGGCCTCCCCCGTGCTGAACATTGACCGCGAACGCCGCGCCTTGGCACTGAGCGCACAGATGCTCCAAAAAAGTCTCGATGCCCGCGCCGCGTCCAAAACGCTCACAGCGGTGCGGAATTCTCCAGCGGACTTGTTCACGCTGCAGGTCGCGTTTGCGGTTGGATTCTTGCCACAGATCGGTTGCTTACAGGTGGAGAGTGAGAAAATCGCACACTGGGGTGCGTTGCCCACGGCTCTGCACCCCGACGGCAGCGTGGCCACGGCCTTCCTCCTGCTCAAATTGACTGCACCGACCGATCGCGTGCCGCTACAAATCTCCACGCGAGAGCGCGATGTTACGCAAAACGATGCAACGCCAACGTTGCTACAAAGCGAGGGCTGGCAGGTACAATTTTGTGCCCACGGCGAAATCTTGGGGCTGAAATATCGTGGGCGCACGGTGGGCGGCAAAGGCTTTTTGCGCTCGGCGCTCACCTACAACGGGCAGCACATCCCCTTCACCAACAAGCATCTTGTGCCGCTACAAGCGGCCGGGGCGCTCACGGGTCTGCGCGTGGCGGGCGATGTAACGCTGCCCGATGCCCTGCGTCCGGGCGCGTTTGCTTACGACTTCTACACGCTGCCGGAGGTGGACGCTGTATTCGCTCTCACTAATGTGCAGTACCCCTACACGGCCGAGACCAACGCCATTGCCACCCATTCCTCCGCCCTTGGGCGCAAGAGCGACAACCGCTGGCAAGAGGTGATGCCGTTTGAACTGCGCCCCCTGCCCGCCGCAGATCTGCGCGTCTATAAGCGCAACTTTGCGGGGGACGTGAGCCATTTCCCGCTGGCGTCGTTCCGCGAGAGCGTCCCCGAAAACGAAAATCTGGATTCCTTCAATCACCAGCTGACCGCAGGCTTTGTGGGCGTGGGCCGCAAGGAAGGCGGCTTCTTGCTGGCCAACGCGCGGCAAATGTTGGGGAGCATGGCGCACTGCCCGATGCGTCTGCGCCGAAACAGCGCACAAAATCTGGACGCGCTGCGCCTGAATCCCTTCGGGACGTACCACGGCAAGCAACGCGTGCATCCCTCCCTGAGCGGCGGCGCGGTACGGGAGGCTTTTGTGCTGGTGACGCCACAAGCGCGATCGCTTGCCCCCGCCTATAACGGCGCGAGCGAGACCGCCGCGTTGGCGTTCTTCGGCTATGCGGGCGATGCGCCAGACGAGGGCACTTTGTCCGCGGCCACAGCCTTTGCGGATGGCGCGGTTCTGCTCTCCACGCCGCAATCGCCTGTCCACGCGCCGGGCGTAGAAGACGAAAACGTGCGCTTCCCGGCGGTTGTTGTCGACAACACAAGCGCAAAAGAACTCAAGCCTGTGCTCGTGTCGGGGGTCATGCCCTCTCCCCTACAAACGGCGAAAATCGCCGCGCGGGCGTTCGGCAACATCCTGTGGCGGCAGATTTCGGCACGGAAGTGATCGATTTTGCGTCCGAACCCAAAGAAAAGCCCAACGTGACCCGGCTTCGCGGGCGTTGGGCATTTGGTTGAGTATTCTCTGTTTATACTATTCCGCTTTAGTAATCCTCGTGTAGGGGCAACCCTTGTGGTTGCCCCGATAACGTGTTTGCGTAAAGGGCGACCACGAGGGTCGCCCCTACATCTGTCGTGATATGCAACAATTTTTATTGCGAAATAGTATTCATTGTGCTCATAGGCAAACGGGGCGATGTGGACATCGCCCCCTACCGAAGAATTTCTAAAACGGTATCGTTTACGCCTTGCCGACTGTGCCGAAGAGTGTCATCTTTTCCTTCACGGTCGCCTTGATGGCCTCCACGCCGGGGCCTAGGAGCTTGCGGGGGTCAAAGCCCTTGCCTTGCAGATCCTTACCCGCCTCGATGTAGCCACGAGTGGCGGCGGCAAAGGTCAGCTGGCACTCGGTGTTCACGTTGATTTTGCTCACGCCCAGGCGGATGGCGTGGGCAATCATGTCGTCGGGGATGCCCGTGCCGCCGTGGAGCACGAGCGGCTTGTCGCCCGTGAGCTGTTGGATCGCGTCGAGCGCGTCAAAATCCAGCCCCGCCCAGTTTTCGGGGTACTTGCCGTGGATATTGCCGATGCCCGCCGCCAGCATGGTGACACCCAGATCCGCGATTTGCTTGCACTCTTTCGGGTCGGCCACTTCGCCCGCGCCAATCACGCCGTCTTCCTCGCCGCCAATCGAGCCCACTTCGGCCTCTAGGCTCAGGCCTTTTTCGGCGCAGATGCGCACGAGCTCGCGCGTTTTTTCGATGTTTTCGGCGATGGGATAGTGACTGCCGTCGAACATGATGGAGTTGAAACCCGCATCAATACAGGCAAGGCAGCCTTCGTACGTGCCGTGGTCAAGGTGCAACGCCACGGGGACGGTGATGCCCAAGCCGTCGATCATGGCCTTGACCATGTCCGCCACGGTCTTGAAGCCGGTCATGTATTTCCCCGCGCCCTCGCTGACGCCTAGGATGATGGGTGCGTTCAGCTCTTGGGCGGTTTGCAGCGCGGCTTTTGTCCACTCAAGATTGTTGATGTTGATCTGCGGCACAGCATAGTGCCCTTTTTTGGCTTTCTCCAGCATGGCTTTTGCGTTTTCGTACATTTTGACCTCCGATTTGTTCCTTCCTTGAATACGCTGTGCATTATACCACAAAACGAGCATAAATGCAAGAAAATATTTTTATTCGGCGCACAGAGGGTTGAAGTTTGGTTGAAAAAATGATATAATAAGCAGACAGAGATTTTTTGGAGGTAGCCATGTCTTACAGTGTCGAGCTCGCGAAGCAAATTGAGAATTACCTAAACAGCCAGGAGTGGCACTTTGATTTTGACCAGGAGATTGGGCATTTCAAGTTTGGGATGAACATCAACAGCAAGGTCAAGAACGTGAACATCCGCATTCTGGTGGCCGACGATTTCTTCACGGTCTATGCCACCGCGCCCATGCGTGCGGACGAGAACGACTTTGTGACGATGCACTCGCTGGGCGAGTACTTCTCCCGCGCCAACTTCGGTCTGCGCACGGGCAATTTCGAGATTGACTTCAACGACGGCGAAATGCGCTACAAGGCGTCGCTCTATGTGCCCGACCAACTCCCCACGCTCAAGATGGTGGAGCGCGTGGTGGACATCCCCTTCGGCATGTGGGGACGCTACGGCAACGGGATGCTCAACGTGCTCTATAGCGGCGGCGAGCCCGCGAAAGAGATTGAGATTGCCGAAAAACCCATGGAGGGCTGAGGAGTCAGGATTCAGGCGTGAGGACACACAACAAAAAAGCGGAGAGCCGTCGCTCTCCGCTTTATCTTGCTGGTTATTTCTTCGCCCAACGCGCGTAATAGGTCGTCGCTTTGGTGATTTTCGTGGTCTTGGCAATCTTCGTCCCGCCCGACTTCGCCGTGTACCAGCCGCTGAACTTGTAGCCCTTCCGTGTGGGCGCAGGCAATGCGCCGACGGCGGTGTTGTAGCTGATGCTCTTCGCCTTGACGGCCGTGCCGCCGTTCGCGTTGAAGGTCACGGTATACTTGTTGACCGTCCAGTGCGCATAGAGCGTCTGATTTTTGCTGAGTTTTACCACCGTGCTCGCGGTGACTTTCGTCCCGCCCGTCTTCGCCGTGTACCACCCAGCAAACTTGTACCCCGTGCGTTTCGGCGCGGCAGGCAGGACATACTTGCTCGCGTAGGTCACGCTCTTTTTCGCGCTGGTCGCCGTGCCGACTTTGCCGCCGTTGGCCGCATAGGTGACTGTATATTTCTTCGCCGTCCACTGCGCGTAGTAGGTGATGTTCTTTGTGACTTTCGTGTCTTTGTTGATTTTCGTGCCACCCGTTTTGGCGGTGTACCAGCCCTTGAAGGTGTAGCCCGTGCGGGTGGGGGAGGGAAGTGCGCCGATGGCAGAGTTGTAGGCGATGGACTTGCTGGCCACGGCAGTACCGCCGTTGGCGTTGAACGCGACAGTGTATTGGTTGGGTGTCCACTGGGCGTAGTAGGTCACGTTGGCGGTGACTTTTGTGTCCTTGTTAATCTGCGTGCCGCCAGAGGCGGCGGTGTACCAGCCCTTAAAGCTGTAGCCCGTTTTGCTGGTGGTGGGCAGAGTGCCCAACACGCTGTTTTTCGCTAGGGTCTTAGCGGACACAGTCGTGCCGCCACCCGTATTGAAGGTCACCAATGCGCTGGGGATCTTGTCAACGACGCGCGTTTCTTGGTGGTTGCTATATATGGTGCAGGTGCGGACTTCTGTGCCCGTGGTGGTGAGGGTCGCCGCCTTGGTGACTGTCCACGCGCCCCAGCTGTGGCTATGGAAAACGTAGGGGATGTTGTTGCTGATGGCGTACTTTTGCGCTTGTGAATTTTGCTCGCAAGAGATTGTGAGTTTGTCGCAAAAGTAAAACACTTCATTGCCGAAGGTCGTGACACTGCTGGGGATCGAAATGCTCGTCAGGTTTTCGCAACTAACGAAGGCATACTCATCAATGAACGTTACCGTGTTGGGGATGATGACACTTTGCAAGCTGCTGCAGGCCATGAACATATTGCGCTCAATGGCTGTGAGTTTGTTCGGGAGTGTGATGCTTGTCAAGCTTGTGCAAGCGTTAAACGCACCGAAACCGATGGTTTCGACACTGTTTGGGAGTGTGACACTGGTCAAGCCGGATTGCTCAAACGCACCAACACCAATCTCAATGACGCTGTTGGGGATGGTCACGTTTTTCAAGTTCTTACAACCATAAAACGAATAGTAGTCAATGATTTTTACACTGCTAGGAATGACAACGCTCGTCAAGTTGTTGCAGCCCCAAAAAGCATAGAATCCAATCGTTGTGACACTGCCCGGGATTGTCACGCTGACCAAACTGTCGCAATCATAAAACGCATTGTTAAGTTCAGTCACTGGTGCGCCGCCCAGTGTCGCGGGGATGACCAGATTCTCTGCAGAACCATTGTATCTTGTAATGGTTGCTTTTCCGGCAGAAATGCTGTATTCATAATCCCCGCTGGTGGCGGAAAAGCCAGCAAACGGCAAGGCGCACAAAATCCCCACCACCATCACCAGTGCCAACAACGTGCTCGTGATCTTCTTCATGAATTTCTCCCTTGGGTTGTCTTTTGTTGTCATAAGTATAGCATCAAGCAAGCAGAAATGTCAAGCCTAAAGAAGGCAGATGGACGGAAATCAATTTTCAGATTGCCAGAGGAACACTGATGTTTTTGGGGGTTTGTAGGGGCGAGCGCAGCTCGCCCCTACACAAAGTTGATTTCCCTGGGGATGCCCGAAAAACGCTTGCCAATCGCGCACAAATATGCTATAATGGGCGCATCACAATTGTACATATAACAATTGTACATATAGGAGAGTATCATGGCAAAAGCAACCTTGGGACAAAAATGTTCCAAACACCTGCATTCACAAGGCGGGGCATACCTGTTCTTCGCCCTGACCGCTTTGGCGGCCGCCCTACTCTATGCCGCGCGGGTGGAGTGGAGCTGGTTCCCCGAAGTCGCCCTCTATGCCGGCAAAAATTTCGTCCTCCACATGTTCCTCATCTTGGGTGGCTTGGCGCTGTTCCACCTGTTCTATCTGCTCGCCGGCGACAATCTGCGCGGTAAGCGTCCGCTCCAGAATCTCCATTTGGGGCTTCTAATCCTCAGCGGCGTGCTCTTTGGTTGGACGCTCGTCATTTTCCTGAACAATCCGGCCAATAACGCCCACGCGCTCGTGTCCCTGCTGCCCTATGTCGGGCTGGCGCTGGGCTTGCCGTTTGCGTTTGTGCTCTTCCCCAACTTCAAAAAAGTCACGCGCACGGTGCTGGCTGCGATTTTGACCGTCGCTATCGTTGTGCCCGTGATTTTGGCGAACGTCCAAAGCGCGGTCGTTCCTTTTGCGCTGGCAGAGCAGGGCGCACTGGTGCTCGATCGCGGGGACGACACCTACAGCATCGTCTTTGCCACCAATCGCCCCAGCTTTGGCGGCGTGCAAATCGCCGAGGGCGAAACCTATCTAGACTTAAGCTTTGGCGAGCGCAGACTCAGCCGCACCCACAGCGTCATCGTCCCCCGTGACGCGCTCAACGGCAAGACCTACACCGTCATCGCCGATGAAGTGCTGGAATACGCAGGCTGTAGCGGCAAGCTGGGCAAGACCCTGTCGATCACGCGCACGTTCAAGGGCGCAGTGAAAGAGAGCCTGAACCTGCTGGCGGCCTCTGACTGGCACGATGACCTGCAAGGACTGTATGCCGCCATCGCGCAGTTCCCCGAAACACCCGATATCTTCTTGATGATGGGCGACGCGGCCAGCATGTACGACAGCGAAGAAGAGCTCATCGCCCACACCATCGCGGTCGGTGCGCACGTGACGAACGGCGAATTCCCCGCCATCATCGCCTTGGGCAACCACGAGACTTTTGGCCCGTATTCCGCCACCATCCCCACCCAGCTGGGACTGGATCGGACGTATTTTCAGGTGACGCGCGGCAACTTTGTGTTCAACGTCCTTGATGGGCGCGACGATGCCAAAGATCACTTCAACGCGGGCAAATCGTATGACAACTACCGCAACACGCAGTTGGACTGGTATGAAAACCTGCCCGTGCCAGAGAAATCCAAGCACGTGCTCACGCTGGTGCACATGCCCGAATTCTATTACCCCGATCCCGCCCTGCAGGCCCGCTTCCATGCCGCCACCGAGCGTTTGGCCACAGATCTACAGATCTCTGGCCACACCCACGTGCTGGATTTCGCGCGTGCTGGTCAATCGCGTGTGGACGATAAGGAACGTGTCCTGCCCACCGTCCAAACGCCGATTCTGGTGGACGGTGGCCCCAAAGACGGCGGTTACAGCGGCGTAAAGATCGTCTCCCAAGTGCAAATCGACAAGAACGGTCTAGCCAAAATCACCGCCCGCGCCGGCGACGGCGAGCTGATGTTGCAAGAGACGTTGCAGTTTTGAGTTGTGCGCATACGCGCGTGTTTGAGACAAAGCGCCCCACTCGCAAACTTGTGTTTGCGGGCGGGGCTGTTCTATTTCTATGGGGCGTGCATCGCGCGTCCGCTGCTCCCCCGCAAACGCTCTGTCTCAATCAGCGGGCGAGCAAAGCTCGCCCCTACAAATGCGTTAAAAAACGCGGCGTTAAGGAAACCCTTAACGCCGCCATTTTTGTTTGCTTTTTAGAACCGTCTCGGCGGACGGCGGTCGCCGTCGCGGCCACCGCGGTTGAACCCGCCTTCACGCCTTGGGGGACGCTCCGGCAGAGGATCGGCCGTCAGACCCTCGACCTCGATGAGTGCCTCGCGGCGGGAGAGATTCAGGCGGCCTTGGTCATCGATCTCCAACACTTTCACGTTGACCACGTCGCCCACGGCCACGATGTCCTCCACGCGCTCGGTGCGCTTGACATCCAGATGGCTGATGTGCACCAGACCCTCTTTGCCCGGCGCAATCTCCACGAACGCGCCGAAGGTCATCAGGCGCGTGACCACGCCGCGATAGATGCTGCCCGGCTCTGGATCGGTGGCGATGGTCTCCACCATGAGCAGGGCGCGCTCGGCGTTCTCTTTGACCAGCGCGGAAATGAAGACGCTGCCGTCCTCCTCCACGTCAATTTTGCAGTCGCACTCGGCGCAGATCTTTTGGATGACCTTGCCCTGCTTGCCGATGACGTCACCGATTTTTTCGGGGTTGATCTTCGTGCTGAGCATTTTGGGCGCGTATTTCGAGAGGTCGTCACGCGGCGCGGCGATGGCCGGCAACATGATGTCGTCCAGAATATACAGACGCGCTTTGTGCGTTTTCTCCAGCGCTTCCTTGATGATCGCTTCGGTCAGACCCTTGATTTTCAGGTCCATCTGGATGGCGGTGATACCCTTGTGCGTGCCGGCGACTTTGAAGTCCATGTCGCCAAAGAAGTCCTCCAGACCTTGGATGTCCACCATGGTCATGAAGCGGTCGCCCTCGGTGATGAGGCCGCAGCTGATGCCGGCCACAGCGGCCTTAATCGGCACGCCCGCCGCCATGAGCGAGAGCGTAGAGCCGCAGATCGCGCCCTGAGAGGTAGAGCCGTTGCTGGAGAGCACTTCGCTCACCAGACGCAGGGTGTACGGGAACTCCTCCACGCTGGGGATGACGGGCAGGAGGGCTTTTTCGGCCAGTGCGCCGTGGCCAATTTCGCGGCGGCCGGGGCCGCGGCTCGGGCGCGTCTCGCCCACAGAGAAGGACGGGAAGTTGTAGTGGTGCATATAGCGCTTGGTGGCCTGATCGTCAATGCCGTCGAGCAGCTGGTTGTCGCGCAGCGTACCCAACGTGGTCACGGTCAGCACCTGGGTTTGGCCGCGGGTGAACATGCCCGAACCGTGCACGCGGCTGAGTAGGTCAACCTCGGCGGCCAGCGGGCGGATTTCGTCGATGCCGCGGCCGTCCACGCGCTTGTTGTCGTCCAGCAGCCAGCGGCGCACCACGAATTTCTGGAGCTTATACAGGCAGTCGTCAATCTTGCCCGCTTCGTCAGCGAACGGCTCGTCAAGCGCTTCGTGCACTTTGGCATAGATGGGCTTTAGGCGCTCGTCGCGCACGCGCTTGTCGTCGGTATCCAGCGCCAAACGCACGTCATCAATGGCGAGCTTCTCCACGGCTTCGTAGAGCTCGTGGGAGGGATCGTTGGAGGGGAAGGGGATTTTCGTCTTGCCGATGGCGGCGGTGATTTCCTCCACGAACGCCACCAGACGCTGGTTCTCTTTGTGGGCGAACAGGATGCCGCCGAGCATCTCCTCGTCCGTCACTTCGTTGGCGGAAGCCTCAATCATGGCAACCAGATCGGACGTGCTGGCCACGATGGTGCTCATGCTGCTCTGCTCGCGTTGCGCGGCGGTGGGGTTGATGACGTATTCGCCATCGACCAAGCCCACGCAGACACCCGCGATCGGGCCGTCCCAGGGGATGTCGCTGATGCTGATGGCGATGGAAACCCCCAGCATGGCGGTCACGTCGGGCTGGCAGTCGGGATCGATGGACATGATGGTGGCGACCACGCCCACGTCGTTGCGCATGTCCTTGGGGAAGAGCGGACGAATCGGGCGGTCAATGACGCGGCCGGCGAGCGTGGCCTTTTCGCTGGCACGACCCTCGCGGCGTTGGAAACTGCCGGGAATTTTGCCCACGGAGTAGAGCTTTTCCTCAAAGTCTACGCTCAGCGGGAAAAAGTCGATGCCGTCGCGGGGTTTGGCGCTCATGGTGGCGGTGCACAGGATTTCGGTTTCGCCGTAGCGCACGAGCACCGCGCCGCCGGCGAGCTGCGCCATTTTGCCTGTCTCCACGACAAACGGACGCCCGCCGATGGTGGTTTCGAACTTGCGGAATTCTTCGAACATTTGAACCTCTTGCTGTTGTTATTTCCACAAAACAGCACGGGTTTAGTAGTAAATCCAACAGCCAGCACAGCTCTGGCAGCTCGATTTACCGCTAATCCAAGCACTGATTTGAATGGATCTGGCCTGCGGACAAACCTTTACTTATGTAGTATAACACAAACGGGCGAAAAAGGCAAGCTTATTCAATGAACAATTGACAATGTACAATTGTTTGTGACCCTCACACCTGCACCCTCATTCCTCACGCCTCTCTGCGGCGGACGCGCGATGCGCACCCCTACAGGCGAAAGTAATGCATTCAGCACAGCCCATTCCAACACCTATTCACTATTCACTATTCGTTATTACCTGAAAACAATTGTACATTGCAAAGCGCTTCCCTTCGCCACAATTCGCGCCCGCGTTGCGGTACAATCTGGACAGGCAGTTTATGGGGGACGACATGGAGACGATGGCACACGCGGAATTTTTGGGCAGGGACAAACCAGCGGGGAACATCCTGCCCGCCGTGCAGACGGCGGCCACGCACGCGGGCGCGGCGGTGGCCGCGTTTGTGTTTGCGTATGGCGGCGGCTTTGCGGGCATCTCCCCCTTTGGCGTAGCCTTTGCGGCGGCTGTGCCTTTTCCGTATTGCGTCGCCGCGGCCGCGGGGGCGTGTGCGGGCTACACACTCAGCGCGGACGATGGCGCGGGGGTGCTGCGCTATTCGGCTTGCGTGCTGGCGGTTGTGCTGTTGCGGGTGCTGGCGGAGATGTTCCTGCGCCGGGGTGCGCCGCGCACGCTAGCCACCGTGGGCGCGGCCGTGTGCACGCTGGTGACGGGCACGGCCGTCCTGCTGGTGCAGGGCTTCAGCACCCTGCCGCTCTTGCTACTGCTGTGTGAGAGCGCCCTCGCGGGTGGGGTGTGCGTCCTGTTTGCGCAGATATTGCCCCGCGCGGAAAGCACCGCCGCGCAGTGGCTGGGCAACCTGCAGGGCAATCCCCGCGCACGCCTGTCGCTGATTTTTTCGCTCGCACTCCTGCTCGCTGCGCTCACCACATGGCATTCTTACGGCCTCTCTCCCGCCATTGCGCTGGCCGCGCTGTTGACCGTGGGCGCGGCCTTCATTGGCGGCGAAGGCGCGGGCGCGGCGGCGGGCGTGGCGTTCTCGGCCGTGCTTCTCCTGCGCGGGGAGAGCACTACGCTGGGGCTGATGCTCTGCTTGGGCGGCGTGCTCTGCGGGGCGTTGGCTATGTTGGGGCGCTTTGCGTCGGCGGGGATTTTTGCGGCTGTCTGCATCTTTTTCATGCTCCTCAATCCCAACGAGACAACGCTGACGCTCAGTGTCCAATGTCTGGTGGGCGGCGGTCTGTTTTTGTGCATTCCCAAAGCTTGGTTGGCGCATTTGCGGCAGTCCGTGCGAGAAATTCCTGTGCCCAGCGCGGACGCGCAGGCGGCCACGCTGCTGACAGATACCTCCGCCGCGCTCAAAACGGTACGCGCGTGTGTGGAGCGTGTGTCGCAGTCGCTGGAAGAGCTGGGCAACCAGCACGCCTTGGGTGCGCTCGGTCACGAGGCGGAAATCACCGCCCGTACCCACGCCCTGCGCGAGGCCGTGAGCGAACAGCTGGGCGGCATGGAGGATATCCTGCAGGATTTGAACGAAACGCTGCTCAGTCCCGGGCGATATCTGGCGAACGAGAGCGTCCGCGCCAAAGCGGAAGCGCTGGCCGCTGGCTTGCGCTGTCGGGCGGCGGTGTGTACGCTGGATCGCTGGGCACACATGCGCGTGGTGTTGACGCTCGCCGCGCCACCGGGGGAGTATTACGAAACACACTCTTTTGTGCAAAATCTAGAAAGTGCCGTCGGCTATCCGCTCAGGGAAATCGCGCTGGAGGAGATGCCGGACGACACGTGGCACTGGGAGTTCGCGCAGGCGGCGGCCTATGGGCTGGAGATACAGGTCGCGCAACGCGCGCGGGGAGATGCCCGCCTGTGCGGCGACTACTACACGCAGTTTGACTTGCCCAGCGGCGAAAAAGTCCTTCTGCTCAGCGACGGTATGGGCACGGGCGGCCGCGCGGCGGTGGACAGTGCGCTGACCTGTACGCTGTTTTCCACGCTGGCGCAAGCGGATTTGAGCTTTGCCTGCGCCCTGCGACTGACCAACGCCGCGCTCATGGCCAAAAGTGCCGAGGAGAGCCTAGCCACGTTGGACGCGGCCGTGTTTGACCCCTACAGCGGCGAGCTGAATCTATACAAAGCGGGTGCGGCGGCATCCATCCTGCGCACGCACGGCGTGCCAGAAAAGCTGGAGAGCGATTCTCTGCCAGCGGGCATCTTGCGAAATATTTCGTTCGCGAAGCTCAGCCGCACGCTCCACGAAGAAGACTTGTGCGTGCTCTTTTCCGACGGCGCAGTGCCCGAGACGCTCGAGAGCCTCGAGGCGCTCATCGTCCACGGGGACACCGCCACGGCAGATCTGGCGCAAGGCATCCTCTCCACAGCTCTGCAACAGATTCCCCCAGACGAGCAAGACGACGCCACGGTGATCGTTTTGCAAACGACTACATTGCAATGAACGATTAACAATGGACAATTGGTGGCAGGCCTCCCGCCTCCGTAGGGGCGACCCTTGCCTGTGCCCTGCGGGTATGGTCGCCCTGCCCCTACAACAATTGTACATTGTTCATTGTCAATTGTTCATTGCAACGCCGTAGGCTTGCGTGTGCCGGGCATTTGTGGTATAATAGAGCCACTAACTGTTCGCTCGTGCACGAGTTGGCCAATTTTTTTGTGGTCTGTAGGGCAGAAGTGTGGAGGTGTTCGGCGTATGCCCTACAGCATGACCGGGTACGGCGGCGCAAAGGCCGACAGCCCTTTCGGGTCGATATCCGTGGAGTTCAAATCGGTCAACCACCGCTATTTTGAGTTCAGCGCACGCGTCCCCAGAGACACCGCTTGGGCAGAGGAACGCTTGCGGGCTCTGGCGCAAAAAAAGCTGGCGCGGGGCAAGGTCGAGTGCTTTTTGCGCCTTGAAACGCAGGGGACTGGGAGCGTGCGCGTCCAGACCGATGACGCGCTGGCGAGGGAGTATCTGGCGGCCATTGCGCACCTCAAAGCGCTCGCGCCGCCCAATGTGCAGGGCGACGAGGGCGTGCAGACGCTCGACTACCTGAAGATGCCCGGCGTGATTACGCTGGCGACACCCGATGCGGACGCAGATGCGTTGTGGGCGGCGATTCGTCCGGCGGCAGAGGAAGCGCTGGATGCCCTTGGCACCATGCGCGCACGGGAAGGCGCGGCGCTGGGGGCGGACATCAACGCCCATCTGGATTCCCTAGCCGCGCACACGGACGCTGTGGCCGCGCTCTCCCCCCAGACCGCGCAGGCCTATCGCGAACGGCTCGAAACGCGCATCCGCGCTCTGCTGGATGACCGTCAGATTGACGAGACGCGTTTGCTAACAGAAACGGCCATCTTTGCGGACAAAATTGCCGTGGACGAAGAGACCGCCAGACTGAAGGGGCACATCGCCCAAATGCGTGCGTACCTAGCCCAGAGCGCCACGCCCATTGGCCGCAAGCTGGACTTCCTGACGCAGGAGATGAACCGCGAGGCCAACACCACCGGCTCAAAGGCACTCGATGCCGCCGTGACGGCGCACGTGCTGGAAATGAAAAGCGAGATTGAGAAGATCAGAGAGCAGGTGCAAAATATTGAGTAGTCCCTCTTTCGTGAATATCGGCTCGGGCAATCTGCTCAGCTTGCACCGTTTGGTGGCCTTGGTAGAGCCGGACAGCGCCCCCGTGAAGCGTTTGATTGCGGACGCCAAAGACGCGGGGAAGCTCATCGATGCCTCGCAAGGGCACAAAACGCGCTCGGTGCTCTTGACCGACAGCGACCATGTGGTGCTCTCGTTCCTAGCACCGGGTGTGCTGGAAAAACGCTTGAACGCACAGGAGGCAGACGATGCTTGAGACAGCCACAGCAGGCGGACGGCTGGTTGTGTTTTCGGGGCCGAGCGGTTCGGGCAAAGACACCGTCCTGCCCATCGTTTTGGCGGGCGACCCCAGCTTGCGCAAATCGGTCTCTTTCACCACGCGCACGCCGCGCATGGGCGAAGTGGACGGCGTGGACTATTTCTTCCTCACACCGAAAGAATTTCTCGACAAGCTCGCCGCCGGGCAGGTGCTGGAATACGCCGAATACGGCGACCACTACTACGGCACGCCCAAAGATGCCGTGGACGCCGCGCTCTCCCGCGGAGAAAACGTGGTGCTCAAGATTGAAGTGCAGGGCGCGGCACGCATTCGCGCACTCTACCCGGATGCCATCACCATCTTCTTGTTGCCGCCGTCCATGGAGATTCTGGAGCAGCGCCTGCGTGCGCGGGACACCGACAGCGAGTACGAAATCGCCACGCGCCTGTCCATCGCTCGCGAGGAATTGCGCCGCCAAAACGAATACCGCCACCACGTTGTCAACGACGACGCCCACGCCGCCGCCGCCCGCGTGCTAAAAATCCTGCACGACGCGCGTTGAACCCCCGCCCCTGCCGAAACCATCAACACAGTTGGAGGACAAAATGTTAAACCCCGATTTGCGCGGTGTGCTGAAAGATCACCTGAGCCGCTATTCGCTGGTGATTGCCGCCGCACGCCGTGCCCGTGAAATCACGGATGAACACGAACATCGCGACAAAACGCGCGGCGACCCCGCGCTGGAAGAAAAGCCCCTGAGCGTGGCCATTGAGGAAATCCTTAAGGGCGAATTTGTCATTGCCGAGCCGGAAGAAATCCGCCACTTATAAGCGTGTTTGCGCTCGTCGCCGTTGAAAAAACGGCCTATGGCTTTGACCAACTTTTCGCTTACCGCGTCCCCGAGGGGCTGGCGGTGGGTGTGGGTTGTTCGGTGCTCGTGCCGTTTGGGCGGGGGAAGGCGATGCCACGGGTGGGCGTGGTGTTTGCGCTACGCGATGCTTTGCCCGCGGACGTGACGGCGGCGAAAGACATCCTAGAGCGCCTAGATGCCGAAGCGCTTTTGAGCGAAGACACGCTGGCCACGGCGCACTATCTGCACGAATACTGCTTTTGCACTTGGTACGAGGCCGTGCGCTGCCAGTTGCCCGTGGGCTTGACCCACCGCGTGCGCCGCGCCTATTTGGCTCTGCCAGAGGCGGAGGACTTTTCGCTCTCCGCCGAAGCGCGAGCTATCTTGACGCTACTGCGCAAACGCCGCGTGTACGTGCGGGAGGACAGCATTTGCAAGGCGTTGGGGCTGTCGCCCGACCACAGCGCGTTCAGCGAGCTGCGCCGCGCGGGGCTGATTGTGGAGTCCGCCGACGCGGCGCGGCAAGTGGGCAACGCCGCCGAGCGCACCGCGCGTCTCGTCCCACTGGACGACCAAACCGGAGCGCAAAAGCTGAGCGTCAAACAACGCGATGTGCTGGCGCTACTGGAGGAATTCGGTGCGCTCAGTGTGCGGGATCTGTGCGCCCATACGGGCACAACGCCGGCGGTGGTGCGCACGCTGGAGAGCCGTGGCTTAGTGGAGCTATACGATGCGGCGGTCTACCGAATGCCCGGCGACACGCCGGCACAGTCGGCAGAGGCCATCACGCTCACGACCGAGCAGAAAAAAGTGGCGCGGGCTCTGTGGGCGCAATTCCAAAGCGGCGGCGGCAACGCGCTGCTTTGGGGCATTACGGGTTCGGGCAAGACGCAGGTGTATTTGGCGCTGGCCGATGCCGTGCTGAAAGAGGGGCGCGGCGTGATGCTCCTCGTGCCAGAAATCGCGCTGACGCCGTGGCTGCTGACACTGGTGCAGGCACGCTACGGAGCGCGTGCCGCGCTGTTCCATTCCGCGCTCTCGGCGGGAGAGCGGGCAGACGCGTGGCGGCGGGTACGCGCGGGAGAAGCGGACGTGGTGGTGGGTACGCGCTCAGCCATTTTTGCGCCGCTGGCGAAGATTGGGCTGATTGTTCTGGACGAAGAGCAGGACGACAGCTACAAGTCTGGCCAGTCGCCCCGCTATGACGCGCGGGAGATCGCCAAAGTCCGCGCCAAACGCCACGGTGCGCTCTGCCTGCTGGGCTCTGCCACCCCGGCGGTGGAGAGCTACGCCGCCGCGCTCGCCGGCAAAATGACCCTGCACACCCTGCCGCATCGCTACGGCAACGCCCAGTTGCCCACAGTCGAAATCGTGGACATGCAGTCGGAGGGCTATGACACGCGCCTGAGCGGCAAACTGCTCGATGCGCTGGGGGCATGTTTGGCGCGGGGGGAGCAGGCGGTGCTTCTGCTCAATCGGCGGGGCTACAACACCTTTGCTACCTGCCGCAGTTGCCGCACGGTGCTCACCTGCCCGCAATGCAGCATTTCGCTCACCTACCACGCCGCCGAAAACCGCCTGCTGTGCCATTATTGCGGCTGGGGGCGAGCGTTTTCCGCCGTATGCACGCACTGCGGCAACGCGGGGGTGCAGTTCTCCGGCTTTGGCACACAGCGGGTGGAGGAGCAGTTGGCGACGCTCTTGCCGCAGGCGCGGGTGCTGCGCATGGATTCCGACGCCACGGCGCACAAGGGTAGCCACGCGCAGATACTGGAGGCATTCCGCCAGCGGGAGGCCGACATCTTGCTCGGCACGCAGATGGTGGCCAAGGGGCTGGATTTTCCCGATGTGACGCTCGTGGGCGTGCTGAGTGTGGACGCAACGTTGCACGACGACGACTACCGCTCGCTGGAGCGCAGCTTCAGCCTGCTGACCCAAGTGGTGGGGCGCGCGGGGCGAGGCGAGAAGCCCGGCCGCGCCATTTTCCAAACCCTCACGCCCGAAGAGCCCACGCTGCAGCTGGCCGCCGCGCAGGATTACGCCGCTTTTTTTCGCACAGAAATCGCCCTGCGGCGCGGGCTGGTGTATCCGCCGTATTGTGCGCTGTACGTGGTGGGCTTTGCGTCCGCGCACCAAACCGCCGCCCATGCCGCCGCCAAATATGCGCTGGATTTTCTGCGTGCCCACGAGAGTGCGGGCAAGATGATCGTGCTGGGCCCCATGACCGCCCGCATCGAAAAAGCCGGCGGCAAGTTTCGCTATCGGCTGATTGTGAAGACGCAGCCCACGCCGGGCATCCGTGCCCTGCTCTCGGCGCTACTGGTCGCGCTCTCCCAGTCGCGAGAGTTCACGCCCGTCAGCGTCGCCATTGGCCGCAACCCGTCGGAAATTTTGTAAAAAAGGGAATGAGGATTGTAGGGGCGGCAACCTGCCGCCCGCCCCCCCCAAAAAACACTGCGTTTCTCCAGCGGGCGACCAACCCGCAGGGCGACCACAAGGGTCGCCCCTACAATGGGGCAACTGGTACCACGGGCGGCAGGTTGCCGCCCCTACCACAGAGGGACGAGGAATCGGGGATGAGGCGTGAGGGATGCAACAAATTGTACATTGTTCATTGTCAATTGTTCATTGTATTATACAGCGCCAGACACAGCACGCCGAAAAGATAGAGCACGACGAGGGACTTGTAGTCAAAAATAATCGCGATATATTCACGGATAAACGCGGCGGGGAGGTAGTAAAATGCGGTTCTGCCGCCAACGCCCTGCGCCTTCAGCCCCACTTTTTTCGCCAAAATCACCGCACGCAACACGTGATAATTGCTGGTGACGACAAGGCAAGTGTAGTCTGGGTTCGTGGCCTCCATGAGTTTTTTGGAAAACTGCATGTTTTCGTATGTGTTAACGGATTGATCCTCTAGCAGGATTTGCGCTTCTGGGATGCCTTGCCCCAGCAGGTATTGCCGCATGGCAAAGGCTTCGGAGACTTTTTCGTCACTGCCCTTCCCGCCCGAAACCACAAAAACCGCCTGCCGACCGCCGCGCGTCCATTCCTTGATTGCTCTGTCCAAACGTCCCGCGAGCAGTTTGGTGACTGTGCCGTCTTTGCGCAGTCCGCAACCCAAAACAAGGAGAAAATCGCAGTTTTTCGGTTTGGGGAGCGCGGCATACACGAGGGAATAGAGCAAAAAGGCGGCGAGCATCCACGGCACATACAAAATCATGTTCAGCAGCACCGGGAACACGCCCAACAAGAGCACGGAATAGCTGGACTCTTTCACCAGCACCCAAGTGGTGAACGCAATGCTCACAGGCAGGGCAATGCCAATGAGCCCAAAGCCCACGGGCAGCACGTGTGCCGCAGAGAGGCCTTCGCGGCGTATGACCCGAACACCGTTGAAGCACAGCGCAATGCCGCCGAAAAAGCTGAGGAACAGCAAAAAGAATTGCAACAGCAGCATGATCTCTTCGCCCTCGCCGATGAGCAGGTCGTCCCCACTGTATATATTCGGCGCGTAGAGCTCCAACCCGCCCTTGATGAGCAGATAGACGGCGGCAACCAACAAAATGCCGCACAAAATCCGCCGCGGCTCTTTGCGCAGGTGATAGACAAACAAAAGGCAACAGAGCAAGCCTGCCACAAACAAGACCATGCGTGCCTCCTGCGAACAACATTCGGGGATGCGCTAATTATAGCCGCCGCGTGCGCAAATGTCAAGGCGGTGCGGGTTGCTGAACGGAAATCCATTTTCAGATTACCAGAGGAAAACTGATGATTTTGGGGGTCTGTAGGGGCGAGCTGCGCCTGTGCCCTGCGGGTGCTCGCCCGCTGATTCCCACAAACACAGTGGATCAGAAAACGGCGCATTTATAGACAGCGGGCGACCGGGGACGGTCGCCCCTACATATTCGCGTCCACGCCTAACGGGACAACATGATTGCCTCACACAATCGCCTTAAAAAAGCACGAGTGCGCCCCCGTGTGGCAGGCCGCGCCTGTTTGCACCACGCGGGCGAGCAGGGTGTCGCTGTCGCAATCGGCGTGGAGGGAGACGATGCGTTGCACGTGGCCACTGGTGGCGCCCTTGTGCCACAGCTCCTGCCGCGAACGGCTCCAGAACACCGTCTCGCCCAGCGCCAGCGTCTGCGCTAGGCTCTCGCGATTCATGTACGCCAGCATGAGCACTTCGCCCGTGGCGTCCTCCTGCACAATGCAGGGGATGAGGTCGCTTTTGGTGAACAGTTCGTCTAATTGCATATTGTTTGCTCCTTGATTCCGCGCCGAAACGCCAAAAAATTACCAATCCCGTCTGTTGCATAACCCCCCTGCCCTCGCCCATACTACGAATGCGGAAACGCTACAACAACCAAAGGAGTTTGAACACAATGGCTACCAAAACCACCAAGAAGAGCACCAGCTCTACCACCAAAAAGAAGTCTCCCGCCAAGAAGTCCGCGCAACCGGCGCAGGCGCAGAGCAAGCAGAAGCTCAGCCAAATCAAGCAACAGGCCGCGCAGGCCGTGGGCGTTACCCTTAAGCAGGGCGACAACGGCCATCTGACGAGCCGTCAGGCTGGCGCAATCGGCGGACAAATGGTCAAGAAGATGATCGAGTCCTACGAATCCGGCAACAAATAACACGCGTTTGGGTCGCAAGGCAGGGCACTGTTTTCGACCCGCTACTTACCACCTGAACTCGTATGCGTCTTCTTTGACGCCCGTTTGCTCAAGCACCACATCCTTGCCCGTCTTGCCGATAACCTGGGTGTGTATAATGTAATGGCTACTACGCAGATGTCCGCTTTCTCGATGAATGCGGGCGGTGATGACGCAACCGGAATAGGTGATGGTGTAATCCAGCGCTTTGAGACCCTCTTGCTTACCAGGGAGGGGGAGGCTATTCAATATCTTCGCCCAACGCTCCATGCCGTCCCAAGTTGTCACATCCATCACTTGCCCATGGCGGCTGTTCTCTTGGTTGAGCTGGCCGCTCTCTTTTTTGAGCTTGATGGTCAGTACGTAATCGTCCCCGTCTACTTTACACGCGGCCGATTGCACACTGGCAGGGGCAAGCCGACTGGCGTAGCGCTTCCCTTTGATGGGCAGGTCGTCATCGTCTATCTCGTGGGGTGCGCGGTCTACATTGCGGCGGCGTACCCAGTCGCTCAGATCTGCCCCAGAGAAGATCAATTTTGAGAAAGTATTCTTTTCCACCGTCTGCAGGATGTCGTCGGCCTCGTCTTTGGCCTCGTTGGCGGCCTTGTTAAAGTAGGCCACGATGCCGTCGATGGTCTTCAGCGATGCCGGCACAGTGACGGGTTTTGTCGGAATCACCGTCGTTGTGGGCGGTTGCGTTGTTGTTGTGCGCGGCGGCGCTGCGCTTGTGGAGGGGAGCACAACCAAAGTGGGCGGCGGACTGGTGGGCACTTCGCCCGTTGTGGGCTCTTGCGTCGATGGAAGCGGTTGCGTGGCGGCGGTGGCGGCCGTGCTGCCGCCCGGCTGCAAGGTGGGGCGTACAACAAAGCTTGTGCGCTCTTCCGTGCTTGAGGGGTCAACGGGTTGGTCAATGGGTTCATCGCACGCGACAAAAACCAGCACGAACAAGGTCAGCGGTACTAAGACCGCAACCCAAGTCGCTCTTTTTTGCCGCGCGGAAACCATGCGCTCGCCTCCCGTGAAGTTCTATGGAGAATAGTATAACGCTTTTTGCGCCAGAAGTCAAATATAACAAAATGTTACACATTCAGCGGAAAAATACGGGCTTTTTGTGATATATTTCAAAAAACTATTGCATTTTACTTCTGTTTGCGTTAAGATATACAAAAGCGTCCGCATTCAGCGTTTTCTTCGCGGGCGGGAGGAAAAAAATGCAAACACACAAAACCGTTCGACATTTAACCGCGCTCGTCTTGTCCCTGTGCTTTTTGCTGCTGATGCCCACGCCGGGTATCCACGCGGAGGAAACGGACGAGGCGTATTTCGTGGAGCGCGAGAGCGCCTTCACGTTTGAGCTGAGCCCCAATTTTGTCAGCTCTCTCCTCGCGCTCGTGCGGCAAATGATCGCGGATACCCAGAAAAGCGGCGGACGCAACGGCTTGCGCATTGCGGTCATCGCCGGGCACGGCGGCAACACAGGCGCACATGTGGGCGCTGACCTCTCTACCGCTATTTGGGAGGACGCGAAAAATCTGGAAATTGCGCTGGCGGCCAACGAGGAACTGCGTGCGCGTGGCTATGACACCAAGATGAACCGCACGAATAATGCCATCTCCACCAAAGAAGAAAAGCTGAAGATGTTCAAGGAATATAAGCCCGACGTGCTCTTGGAATTTCACCATAACATCAGCGGCACAGGCAAGGCTGAGGGTCTGGAGGTTTGGTATGACAGCGGCAACGCCAAAGGGCAGAAGCTCGCGGAACTGCTCGCCCCGCGCCTTGCGGCCAGCGTGGGCTTGAAGAATCGTGGCGCGAAGGGCGACGACTACGCGCCGCAAGGCAGCTTCTATATCGTCGGCAGTTTCCCAGTGGCGCTGCTCATTGAGTGCGCGTTTTTAGACAACCCCAACGACCTGACCAAACTCAACACGGCCGCCAAACGCACAAAGTTCGCCAAAGCGGCCGCCGATGTGGTGGATGAGTATTTGGGCATTGTCAGCTGAGGGCAGATTCTGACCTCTTGCTGTCTCACAGCGGACGCGCGATGCGCGCCCCTACGGGTGGGCGATGATTTGTTGCTGGGTCATTGTGTGATGCCTCCACCCATATCAAAATGCAGCCGGCCGTCCTTTTCGCTCACATATGGCTGAATGTCCTTAATGTGCGCGTATTCTGGGAGGCGGCACAGGCAGTTGCGCAGGGAACAGATTATCACGGGATGCACCGTTTTGTCGCGTTCGCTGTTCATCACGCAGCTTTTGGTGGTCAACCACGGGAGCATCTGCGGCTCGTATTTTTCGATTTCCGGCGCGGCTAGTTCAAATGGCAAATCAGACAGGCACAGCCAGTAATACCATAGAGAAAACGAAGGACGCTTTTTATCGGCGGCGTGGCGGTTATAGTTGTCCATGCGGTTTTGCATCCAAGCATTGTCCTCTGGCGCAGCAGTCGCCAAAAATCGCAGAACGACAAGCGAGGTATCGAAGCATTCGCCAACGCCGTCGTCCTCATTACCAAAGCAGGTTGTTTTTAGACGCTCCAGTGTTTTCGCCATCATCTCCTGCACGGCTGGATTTTCCGGCGCAAGCAGTATGAGCAGACGCAGAATTTCCAGTTCGTACATATTCGCCGAAAAAATGTGCGTTTTCGGCGTTTGGTGATAGATGTTTTTCAGCTTTTTGCCGTCATTATAGGGCGGTATGTAGAAAATGGGGTACATGCGCCGCCCGTTGCTGTCTGCATTGTTTGGAAACTTCACGCCGACGTAAAACCGCCGCGCCTGTTCGGGGGTACTTCGCGCCGCAAGAAGCTGATGCACAATATGGACTTTTTGTGCATCGGTCAGAGTGCCACCTTTGATCAGGTGATGATTGGTTTTTACCATGAGTTCGTGTGCGCTCATTGTGATACCTCCTCAAAATTATAGCGAAACCACGCCCGATTGATGTCGTCCGAGCGGGTGAAGATGAAGTCGCGGGCTTTGATGAAGTTTTTGTGTGATAGTTTTATCATCTCGAAACCTCCTTTGCGGGGCTTGATAAATTGATATAGTTTCCGTCGAGATCTTGAATCTGCATAGCGCGTCTGCCCCAAGGATAGGTTTCAGGCGGTTGTGTAATCGTTATGCCTAACACGGAAAGCCGCTCGAACTCGGAATCGACATCATCTACCTCAACGCCCAATTGAATATTATTGATTTTCGATTGATGGACATTGCCGGGGTTATAAATTGCAATCGCCGCACCCTGCGTGTTGATTTCCATGTGCGTGGAATCACCCACAGAATCTGTCTGCAGGACGGTCTTGTAAAAATCGGACAGCTTGATAACGTCAGTTGTGAGGATACAGACACCTAAAACTTTCATTTTCTCTTCCATCACCCAAACACCTCACAAGCGGCAACAATCCGCAAATATTCTTCATCCACCTTGTCCCGGCCGTAGCAGTCGATAAACCGTTGACGGTACTGGTTCGTCTTGAGATTGAAAAACAGCGTCCAGATTCCCCAGAACAAATCAACATGGCGGTCGCCGACTCCGCCGCCATCCACATCAATGAATCCGCTGAAATTCCAATTATCAAGAATAATGTTTGGCAAGCAATAATCGCCATGTAAAAGCGTATCGGTTTTCAGCAAACTACTACTTTTCCCAATCACGCTAAACGCTTCCTCGGCAGATGTATAGCCCCAATTATCCGGGAACAGACTTGCATCGCAAATCCCGGCGTGATAATTTTGCTTTGCTTTTGCGATATATTGTGCCGTGCGGTTTTGCACGGGACAGCCTGCAAAATCGGTGCTGTGCAGCAAAGCAAGTCGCTCGGCGAGTGTGTCGCAGAGCCGCTCCGGCTGTTCAAGATATTTTGCGGCGATGCAATCATCACCGGGCACTTTTTCGGTCACAAGCCAATCTTTTTCATCCGAAACATAAGCAATAACCGCTGCCGACAGTCCCTTGCCATGAAACCATCGGGTCAAATCAGCTTCGCGCTCCAACGCACCCTTTACGGAAGATTTTATGAAAAATCCCTGCTCTTTATCCGCAAATAGAACCTGTGCTTCCGGCGAACAACTGCTATCGAACAGCTTCACCCCAGTCACAAATGGCTGGATTTGCGTGGGGAAATCAGACGTGTTCGTAATAATTGGTTTTAGATTCATTATATCAATCCTCCCGATACACAATATGTTCCACGCCCTCGCCCAACCGCGCCAGCAACTCGGCAGCGCGTTCTGGATAGACGGTGATGTTTTGCACTTCCTCCAGCGGCACCCAGCAAAACTCAATGATTTCGCCCAGCGGATGGCTGCCGGCCTCTTTGCTGAGAAATGTGCCGTCAAGCGGGGTTTGGCGCTCGTCGGTCAGCGTCACCAGAAAGGACACCGCCAGACCTTGGCACATCGTGTCGCGCCAGCGGTAGATGTTCTCCTCCACCCATTGGAGTGCGCCCACCTCGATATCCGCGCCGACTTCTTCCAGCCACTCACGTTTCAGCGTTTCAGAAAAGATTTCGCCGAAGGCCATGTGGCCGCCGGGAAAGGCGTGTTCGTTTGTCCCCTGCGGCCGTTGCAACAGCACCTTGCCCTCACGCACCAAGATTCCCTGCGCCCGCACGCCGAACGTCCAGCCGTCTTTTTTCAAAATAATGTCTCTGTTCTCCCGCGCTTTTAGCATGACCGCCGCGATAAACGCGCCTTTCGCCGCTGTATATCCGTCCCGGTCATGTTCAAAGTCGTCCTTCAAGCGCAGTTTCAGCGCGACATATTCGGCGGCAGAATCGGGATGCGCGATCAGATAATCCCGAAAAAGCGGTTCGTCATAATCACCAGATTCGCGCACATGGATATGGAACACCCGCTCCGCAAAGCCGGTGTCTGTGTAACCTTTGATGACCATCAGCGGATCGCGGCTGACGGTCAAGCCCTCCCCATGCAGGCAGATATAGTCAGGTTCGGAAAATGCGGCAATAATCTTGCTAAAGTCCGTTCCGACAGCGACTTCCAGCAAGATATCCACGGTCGGCTTTGCCGTCAAGCCCGGCACGGCGGTGCTGCCAATGTGCTGAATGCGCACGATTTTGTCTCCCAAAATCCGCACAAGGTTGTCGCGCTCCTCGGCATACCACTGCGGCCACGCCGGGTTGTACTCGCTGAGGATGATGGGGTATATTCTGGCTCGCCGCTCTTCGTCGGTTTCATGACCAGGCGGCACTGCCTTGACACAAGTCCAACGCTGGACATTATATTTTTGAATAGCAGTGGTTTCAAACCCGGTTTTGCGATAGAAGTCCACTGCGTCATCATCCGTTTCAGCTTCAATGGTCAGCTTATATTTCTCCCACAAGGCAGTCACCATTTTGCCGCCAATGCCGCGCCTGCGGGCATTTTCTGCCACGGCGATATGCAGAATCTCCACATAATCGGCATGAACCTCAAAGCCGCACACGCCCACAATCTCGCCGTTTTCCACCCAGCCATAAAATTGCCATTGAGTGTGACCACGATAATTCTCGGCCTCTTTATCAAGCCCTGCGGGTGAACCATCGAACACGCAATGGGACATGATTTGCCGGACAATAGGATGATCAAGCTGGCTCTTAATGTCGCGGAAAGGCGGAATCGACTTCTCATACAAAGCCAGTACCCGCTTGAAAAAAGCCTGAAAGCCTCTTGTTTGACTATTTTCACCAAGCGTATCGTCTTGCGCATTATCGTAATAATACGCGCCAGTATCCATTCTCACCGACAGACAGTCCAGCGGAAAGCCCTCCACGCGCTTAGCGTGAGGTGTATCTACGATATAAAATGCACTCGACGCAATATCCTCGCCAAAATGCGCATAAATTTCGCCGTCATCCATCACCAAACATATAGCATTACGATAGCGGGCGACCGCTTTGCCGCCCAGTCGCTTTGCAATAGCAGCGTAATGGGCAATCATTTCATCATCTGTCAGTCGCCGACCTTCGACCATGCGCACATGAACGCCGGGCTGCTCGTCGTCTGGCAAGCCGTCTATGTACAGCCCAGAATCACAAGCAAAAACAGGGCAGCGTAGCACTTCATAATACGCCAGTGCCTTAATTCGGGCGTTTTCTGGCGGCGTGTTTCCGCTTTCGTCCACATCGGGGAGAGCCGCGCCTGTTTCTTTTGCGCCAGTGATATTCACCGGGAGCGGGGCAAGCATTCGCCGCATGTGGTCAAGCTTGGCGGGGTTGCCCGTGCCGTAGGTAAATGTTTTCATAGCTATCTCCTCTCTTTACAACCAAACCACCGACTGTCGCAGTCCGTCCACGGTCTTAACCTCAATCACGGCGCGGCAGTTATGCTGCTTTGCCAGTTTCAAATATTTGTCCAAATCCACATCACCCTCGCCGAGTGGGAGGTGGTTTGCCCTGCCCTTGGCATCGTGGATGTGCATATGATGCAACCGCTCGGACCGTGCCATAATGGTCGGCTCGTCTGTATAATCAGCCGATGCGTTGTGACCGATATCAAAGCAAAGCGCAAACGCCGGGCTTTGGAGCAGCAAATCCAGCCCATCTACGATGAACGGAAACCGCTGATAATCACCACAGTTTTCCACGGTTATTTTGATGCCAGCGCCGCCGATTGCCGCAGTGCATTTGTCGCGGAAAACCGTCAGTTTTTGCAAATAATCTGCCTTGTGCTCATCAAACAAAAACACCTTTTTGTCCGGCAATGTGAACCAAACACCGGCGTTCATGTGCATATTCAAAACCGGAACACTCAGAGCCTTTGCCACCTCAATCGTCCGCAAAACCGTGTCGGTATAAGCCACAGCAACCGCATTGTTGAAGTCGCAAGGGTTAAGGTTTTCATCAAGATGGATGGTATAGTAAATGCCATATTTATCCGCAATTCGGCGCAACTCGCTCACACTCAACCTGTCCGCCTGATACTGCGGCAAATTCATGTTGAGTTCAACAAAACTAAGCCCCAACTCATGGCAGAGCGCGGCGTTTTCCTCAAGCGTTTTCGTTTCAATCAGTGTTGGCATTCCAAATTGCATATGTTTGACCTCCTATCTTTGCGACTCGCGTTCCTCATAAACACCAGCGACATCCTCTCGTTCACTACTTCCGGCTCCCCCTGCCTCAACTCACAAATTCGTTGATGTTCAAGCCTTTGCGCTCGCGCTCAATGTTCACCAGATCGTCGAACCAATCGCAGAAGCGCTCTGGGTCGCGGATGTTGTGGAGCGTCAGTTCTTTCGTTGTTCTGTCGCTGGAATACACGGTCACAGAACCCAAATGCACCAGCTTGCCCAAGATGGTTTGGCGCACGCTGGTGTCGGTGATGCGGAACAGTTGCAGGCTGTCGCGTGCAAAATGCGGGTCAAAGCGCACCACGGTTTCCCCCGCCGCGCCGCGCTTGCCGGGCAGGCGAACGGTTTTGTATAGCTGCAATTTTTGTCGGTATAGCCGCCCGCCACGTATCCAGTATTTGTGCGCAGGCATAGGAAAAAATCCCTTGCGATGCCAGTCTTCCCAAAGGATTCCGTTTTCGTCCACAACGTTTTGCGTACCCTGTTCTTCTGCCAAAGAAAGCTCTTCCTCCGAATACAAAGCGCACCGCCCATTTAGATTTTAGATATTAGATACTGGATGTTAGATTTCTGTGACAAAACGCCTTTGTCTTCCTTGAAGAAGAAAGGCAGTAACGCAACATCGCACATCCAGTACGCCCATCGTACGCGAGTATTATAGCAAACTTTGCCTGCGTTTGCAAGGGCGTGGATTGTTCGCGGGCATCTTGTTTTTTGCCCCGAAATGCGCTATACTTAGCCAGCGACCCATTTCATCCCTTGGAGAGAGCCATGTTTGCCGTCATCACCGACACCCATTACTACAACGCCGATGCGCTGGGCATCCGCACGGATCACCACCAGCAGACCGTCAACGAATCGGGCGCCCTGCTGGACGCCGCGCTCGATCTATTTTTGGCACGCACGGACTGCGACACGTTGCTCATCGGCGGCGACGTCACCTGCAACGGCGAGCGGGAAAGCCACGACGCTTTTGTGGAGAAGCTCCAGCGCGTGCAGGCCGCCGGGAAGCGGGTGCTACTCATCACCTCCACCCACGATTTTGAGCAGGAGAGCAACGCCCGCCGCGCCGCGCGGGGCATGAAAGTCCCCGGCGACGCCCAAACCGTCTCGGGCGTATGGAATCCCGGCATGACCACCCGCGCCGACCTCCCCGCGCTCTACGCCCCCTTCAGCACCGACCACGCCCTCGCGCAGTTTGACGCATACAGCTATGTGGCGCGGCTCACGGACGGCCTGCGGATTTTGATGCTCAACGACGATGGCGACGGGGTGCTCACCCCAGAGGGGCACATGCTCTGCGGGTACTCGGACGAGCTGCAGGCGTGGATACTCGCGCAAATTGACGCGGCGCAGGCGGCGGGCGAGAGCATCATCGCAATGACCCACCACCCCGTTCTGCCGCCCTTCCCGCTCTATCCCCTCATCTCTCAGCGCGACATGCTGCGCGATTACGAGACCATGCGGGACTTTTTTGCCGACGCGGGCGTGCACGTTGTCTTCACGGGGCACACACACATTCACAACATCGGGCACTATACCTCACCGCGCGGGAACACCCTCACGGACATCAACACGGCGGCACTCTGCGGCGCACCCGCACCCATTCGTTTTTGCAACTTTGCAGACGGCACGCTGGACGTGCGCACCGAAACGGTCAAGGATTTTGCGTGGGACTTGGGCGGCAAGAGTGCGGGGGAATACCTGAACGACCACTTTGACCACCTCATCCGCACCATCCAGTACGGCGCGGCGCACGATTTTTCCGCCTTCGTGAGCGCCTGCGGGGACATGGGGTTGCCGCGCGAAAAAGTGGGCGGACACAAGCTCCTCGTCACGTTGGCGGGGCGATTTTTGGAAAAGGCGACCTTGGGGACACTGGGCACGTTGCTCCTGTGCCGACACAAGCTACCCAAAGCGGCAAAGCGCGTCCCGCTGGGCGATCTGATCGTCGACTCTGTGCGGGGCATCTACACCGGGCAGGAGAACTATAGCCCGCAGACCCCCGTGGGCGCGGCGGTGCAGGTGCTCGCCGCGCGGCTACAAAAGCTCGTGGGTAAAAAATTGCGCGGCACAGTGGCGGAAGACCTCCCCGCCTTTTTCTCGTCCCTGCTCTATGACGACACACCAGACTGGGATGTACAATTAACAATTGACAATGGACAATGAACAATTGTTTGGGTGGTCGGTCGCTGGGCGAAACACTGTGTTGGTGGGAATCAGCGGGCGCATACCCGCAGGGCACAGGCGGGGCAGGCACCCCTACAGCATGATTTGAACATAGGTTGTAATATAGTATGTTACAACCTATGGTACACCGTAGGTAGGGCACTATGTTACGCCGTATGTAGTGCCATAGGCACAATGTTCGATAGAACGGTAGTGTTTATCGCGTTTTTCATCCGTTGGAACAGACGATGTGACCGATCGCGTCAACCTTGAGTTTGACCTCAAGGTTAAACTCAATATCAAACTTAAGGTTAAACTCAAGGTCAAGATTAAGATCAATCTTGCGGTCATTCATCCTTACAAAGACAGCCGTCGGGGCGGCAACCAGCCGCCCCGACAAACAATTGTTCATTATCCATTGTTAATTGTTAATTGCATTGCATCGCGAAGCGATGCAATGCCTTCGCCTGTGACGGCGGAGCACTCGATTACGGCGCGGGGGGTGTAGTCCGCGAGCTCTTCGGTCAGCGCAAGCGTGCGTGCGCCGCGCTCGGTTTTGTTGAGTTTGTCGCACTTGGTCGCCGCCACCACAAACGGCAGTCCGCGCTCGCTGCAAAACGCCAGCATGTCGCGGTCGAGCGCGGAAATCGGGTGGCGAAAATCCACCAACTGCACCAGCAGCGTGATCTGCCGCGCCTGCGCAAAGTAGCCCTCCACCAGTTCCGCCCAACGCTTCTTTTCCGCAAAGCTGGTTTTGGCATAGCCATAGCCCGGCAGATCCACCAGAAAACAGGGGGCGGCACAGGGCTGTTTTTTGACGGGCGGTCGCTCGTAAAAGTTGATGGTCGCCGTCTTACCCGGCTGGGCACTCACCCGCGCCAGACTTCGCCGCCCGCAGAGCTTGTTGATGAGCGACGACTTGCCCACGTTGCTGCGCCCAGAAAACACAATCTCCGGCTGGACGCTCGGCGGCAACTGCCGCGCCGTGCCATAGGCCGCCACAAATTCAAATTTCGCAAAGTCCATGTGCGTCTCATTTCGTTTTTTTCTGACAAAGACAGGCTGTTTTTGTTGGTTGTCCACAGTTTCCACCAAGTTTTCAACCGCTGTAAAGGGAATCCCTTGCTGGAAAATGTTGGGTATTGTCGAAGCTACGCGAAGATTGTCTCCCCCGCCAGACCGACCATGGACAGCGAGAACAGCGCCGAATACACGAACAGCGCCGGCGTGCCACGAAACGCATGGGGGATGGCCGAATAGTGATCCATGATGCGCACGACGCCCTGCCGCAACACCCCCAATGCTAGCACAAACGCGAGCCCCGCGCCCAAGCCAAAGGCGAACGCTTCCCAAATGCCATAGGCGGACAGGCGACCCAAGACGGGCAAGGTGAACACCAGCGTGTTGAGCGCCGCCATGCCCAAAGTGGAGAGGAATTTTTCCATGGGGCGGCGGTGGGTGGCCAGCGTGACGATGAGCACCGCCAGCAAGAACAGTGCCAGCAGCACCAGCGTACTGAGGATCATCTGTAGCGGCAGACCGATGTCGTCCAGCGCGGGGAGCATGAACAGTGCCGCGCAGGCCACGGAGTCGAGCACCGAAAAGCCCGTCAGCAAGCCCGCGAACATCAGCACGCGCTTGGGCTTGATGGCGATGCGCATGGCCTCGCCCATGCCAAAACCGCCGCTGAACACCAGATTTTGCACAAAAATGGTGTACAGCGCAATGAAAATCAACTTGACGACGGTGTGCATACTGCCCCTCCGGCTTTCGTGTGTGTGCGGTTTAGTTGTCCAGATATTTGCGCCGCAGTTCCGCCATGAGTGCCTCAAAGCTCTCCTGCGTGTCCTCCAGCGCGGCGGGCAGGGCGGAGATTTCCTCGCCCTGCGCGTCCTCCTCTGCGGGCGGCGCGTCTGCCTCTGGGGGCGGCGTTTGTTCGTCCAACGCCGACTGCGGCGTGAAGGCCAGCGGCAAGCCCACGGCGTCGGGCGACAGGTACGCCGCGCGGGGATCGAGTGGCACTTCAATCTCGCGCTCCACGGGGATGGCCGCCGTCACGGTGGTGTCGCTGATTTTCATCTTTAGCTCTTGCGTGAAGTTTTGGGCGTATTGGTGCACCACGATGCGCAGCAGTGCCGCCAAAAAGCCCACCACCAACAGTGCCCCGGCGGGGAGCGCAAAGAACGCTAGGCGCAGATGCGGAAAAACCGTCAGCCCCAGCACCGCGCCCGTCGCCAGCAGTTCCCGCAGGAAACCCACCAGTAGCAGCACGCCGCAGTAGCCAATGCCCGTCACCGCCGCTTCCTCCAGCGATTCGCGCAAAGTGACGTTGACGGCGCACTTTTCGCAGTGTAGCACCGTCACGCCGCTGACGGAGAGTAGCCCCACGTACATGGTCGCGCCCGAGAGCAGGGCGGGGTCGATCCACGCGAGCAGCGCCACCACGCCGCTGGCCAGACCGCCGCCAATGAGCGCATAGACACCCACGCGGTAGTATCGCCGCCAGCCGGTCATGAACAGATTCGCCGCGCTCTGCGTCACAAAGAAAATCAGCAGGAACGCGCCGCAGAGCACCGCCGCCGTTTTTAAGTCCACGCTGGCCATTGCCGTGCAGATTGCCAGCATCTGGATGAGCACGGGGTTACGCGCCAGCGCGGATTTTTGCAGTCGTTCCCGAAAGGATGTTGTCTCAGCCATGGCGCAGCTCCTTATGCATCAGTCGACTCCAGCCCAGCGTGAGACCCTCTTGCAGGATCGGCCACGTTGCCCCCGCAAACAGGAGCGCGAACCACGCGCCCTCTTCATACGCGCCAAAGCGGCGGAAACACATCACCGCCAAGGCCGCCCAAAAGCCGAAGCCGACACACCAGCCCCAGTGTTTGGGGCGCGTGCCGGGGTGGTGGATGAGCGCAATGCCACACAGCAGCGCCGCGCCAGAGGCCAGCTCCAGAATAACCGAGTTAAACGCGCCCGTGGGCACGCGGGGGAAGAGCGCCGCAAAGCCCGCAAGACCCGCGATATACCCCACTGCGCTGGCGAAGACCTCTTTGCCCATAATGAGCAAGAAGAACAGCGTGCCCAGCAAAAACAGCAGCCCGCCCGCGCCCATGGGACCGGGGATCTGCCCGAGCACCACCATCAGCATTGAGCCGGAATCCAGCCGCAAGCCGATCCCTTGGCTAAGCAGAGAGGCCAAGCTCACGCCCTGCACCAGCGGCGCGGACTGGCTGGACACAATGGCGGGGTAGGTAAACACGGCCTCTTTGAAGCACACCACAGCAAACGCCATTCCCGCCGCCGCCGGGACGAAGGGTGCGCGGTGCACGCCGCCAAAGGGCATCGCCGCCACCAGCACGGCGAACATAGACGCGCCGATGCCCACATACACTGGGACGTTCGCGGGGAGCATCAGGGCAATGGCCGCGCCCGTGCAGACAGAGCCAAAATCAAAGGGCACAAGCATGGTCTTGCGGAAGATCAAGCGGATACCCCACTCGCTGGCCAGCGCCGTCAGGACGCAGACCACCAGCGTGTGCAGCGCGGTAGCGCCGTAATAATACCAAGACAGCGCGGCCGGTAGCAGGAGCATAAGCACGGCCGTTTGGTAGTATTTGGCGTGTTCAGCGGCCTTTTTGGGCTCTAACGCCGGGGCGGCAGCATTTGCCATGGAAACACTCTCCTCTGTTGGCAGAAAGTTTGTATTGCACTTTGGGCGCAAAATGAATATGATAAAGTAGGCATTGTTTTTTGAGCCTAGAAATGAGTGAGGTGAACGGCGTGAAAATTGAACAGCTCTCAGACGAGCGCATCGTGGTGGAACTCAGTGCGCGGGACATGGACGAACTGGAAATCACATACGAGGACATGGACTACGCCAACATAGAAACGCGCCGCGTGATTTGGACACTGCTCGACCGCGCCGGGCGCACGTTGGGGCGGGACATTGACCCCTCCGGGCGCATGATGATTGAGGTGATCCCCCGCCGCGAGGGTGGCTGTGTGCTGCAGTTCACGCTCATTGGCACAACGAAAGTGTTGCAATCCGGGCGCAAACCGCCGCTGTTGCCGCGCTCCACCAAACCGCCCTGCCTTGTGTTTGCCTTCGCGAGCATTGACCCGGTGATGGACGCCGCGCGTGCGTGGGTGCGCTTTGGCGCACCGCTACCAGAACATGCCGCGCTGTACGAAAAATCGGGGCAGTATCGCTTGATTCTCACGCCAGGCAAGCGACCGGGCGCGATCTGCGCCTTCATCAAGGAGTGGGGCGACCTGCTCCCCGGCGGCAACATGACCGCCGCCGCCACGCGGGAATACTGGCAAGAAATCGTAGCCGAAAGCGCTTTAGAACGACTAGCTGGCGTAGAGGCATAGGCGCTACTGTAGGGGCGGATATCATCCGCCCGTGTGACCGCCTGCTGTCTCATTGTAGGGGTTGCCGCCCTCGGCGACCCGCTGTTCTGCGCAATTTTCTGCCCGTAGGGGCGGCAATCTGCCGCCCGTTGTCATGCAAAACGTTCTAGCATCCAGCGGGCGCGCGGGGACGCGCGCCCCTACATTCCTCATGCCTAGCCCCGCAATGCCTCAATGGCTTTGCGGAAGTCTTTTTCGCCAAAAATCGCCGACCCGGCCACCAGACAGTCCGCGCCAGCCGCTACGGCGAGAGGGGCTGTTTCGGCGGTGATGCCGCCGTCCACCTGAATGCACAGGGCGGGGCAACGGGCACGCAGTGCCGCGATTTTCGGCAACTGATCGTCCATGAATTTCTGCCCACCGAAACCCGGCTCAACCGTCATGACGAGCACCATGTCCAGCTGATCCAGATAGGGAAACAGTGTCTCCACGGGCGTGCCCGGCTTGAGGGAAAGGGCAGCCTTCAGCCCCCGCGCGTGGATAGCCGCCAGCGTGGCCGCCACGTCGTCGCCGCACTCCACGTGGAAAGTGATGGACTCTGCGCCCGCCTTTGCGAAATCGTCTAGGTATTGTAGCGGGTGCGTAATCATCAGATGCACATCGAAGAGGAGCTTTGTGTGCAGACGATGCAGAGCGGCAATCACGGGTGCGCCAAAGCTGATGTTGGGGACAAAGTGCCCGTCCATCACGTCCAGATGCAACCAGTCCGCGTCCTCTACCCGCTTGACTTGAGCCTGCAGGTTCGCAAAGTCCGCCGCCAGCAGGCTGGGTGCCACCAAAACCGCCATAATCCCTCCAAAACGATACAACCAAACGCGCCGCCTTTCGGCAACGCATTTAGTATACCAGATTGTGCGCAAAAGTGCAAGCAGAAGTCAGAGGACAGAAGACAGAGGGCAGGTTGCGCCCAAAGGTTCTGCCTTCTGCCCTCTCACTTCTGCAATCTGTTATCTCAATTCGTATTTCTCGAAGCCGTTGCCTTTGAAGTCCACGTCGTACTCTTTCGCGCGGACGATGTAGACGATTTCGTCAATCGTGGCATAGAGGTTGATGACCAGTAACAACAGGATGGACCACAGGGGCAGATCCCGCAGGAACGCCCACACGGGGACGGCCACAAAGCAGGCAAACGCAAAGAGCTTTTGCGGATAGGAGTGGAGCATATTGCCCTTTTCAAAATATTTGCCTGAGAGCAGCAGCACCACCACTTTGTTCAGCACGCACCACACCATAATGCCCACAAACCACCAGAAATAGCCATTGACTGTGAGCTTTTCGTTGACGAACTTGATGAACACGCACAGGCCGCCGACGACGATGATCAGCGCGTCGCCCAGTGCGTCCAGCTCTGCGCCTAGGTCACTTTCGGCGTGGAGTTTGCGGGCAAGTGTGCCGTCCACTTTGTCCGTCAGGACGAGGACGAGGTACACAATGCACCAAATCAGCGGCACGCCCGTGAACGTGTGCCCAAACAGGTCGATGGTCTTCTCCCAGCTCTCCCACATGAGGAAAGGCAATGAGATGACACCGACAATGCGGATGAGAGAGACTATGTTCGGCAGGTACATGATGAATTTCTTTTTGGCCATGAAGGTCTCCTTGCTTCTGGTTCAGATGCTCTGCTTCCCCGGCGCAGAGCCGCTTAGTTAGTATTATAACAAGTACTGCCCCAAAATGCAAGCGCTTTTTGGGTGAATCTACAAGAAAAGTTGCGGGGCGGTGCGCACTACGCCTTCCTTTTGCCCTTTGCGACCGGTTTTTCGTCCTCTTCGCCCTCAAGTTCTTCTTTCGCTTTGCTGGCGGGGACGGGCGGTTTGGCCAGCTCCGCGCGAATTTTTTCCTCGATTTCGGCGGACAATTCCGGGTGCTCGCGCAGATAGATCTTGGCGTTCTCGCGCCCCTGCCAGCGTTGCTCGCCGCAGGTGAACCACGCGCCGCCCTTGGTGATGAACCCAAACTGCACGCCCAGATCCAGCACTTCACCCTCGCGCACGATGCCTTGACCATACATCACGTCAAATTCCGCGACCCTGAAGGGGGCGGCGACTTTGTTCTTGACAATTTTGGCGCGGGTGTGGCTGCCGATGAACTCGCCCTTGCTGTCCTTCAGAGCCTCCGCGCGGCGCACGTCGATGCGCACGCTGGCGTAGAACTTGAGCGCATTGCCGCCCGTGGTGGTCTCTGGGTTGCCGTACACCACGCCGATTTTCATGCGCAGTTGGTTGATGAAAATGATGATGGTGTTGCTCTTGCTGATGGCACCGGCCAGCTTGCGCAGTGCCTGACTCATCAGACGCGCGTGCAGTCCCACGTGGCTGTCGCCCATGTCGCCCTCAATCTCCGCGCGGGGCACGAGCGCGGCCACGGAGTCGACTACAATCACGTCCAGCGCACCAGAGCGGGTGAGCGCTTCCGTGATTTCCAGCGCCTGTTCGCCGTTGTCGGGCTGGCTGACCAGCAAATTGTCGATGTTCACGCCCAAATTTTGCGCGTAGATGGGGTCGAGCGCGTGCTCCGCGTCCACAAAGGCGCATTCGCCGCCCAGCTTTTGCGCTTCGGCCACCACGTGCAGGGCCAGCGTCGTTTTGCCCGAGGACTCAGGCCCGTAGATTTCGATGATGCGCCCGCGCGGCAGACCGCCCACGCCGATGGCCGCGTCCAGACCAATCGAGCCGGTGGGGATGGACTCCACGTTCAGGGCGCTGTTTTCGCCCAAACGCATGATCGAGCCTTTGCCGTATTGCTTTTCAATTTGTAGCAGTGCTGTTTCCAGTGCTTTTTGTTTGTCCGCCATGATCATTCTCCCAATAGCGCAAATGTTCACTCAAGTATAGCACATCGCCCAAAGAATTGCAAGTGTTTTTCGAGCGAATTTGACGGCAAATGCATTTACAATTTTTTTGTGTGATAATTATTATCAAGCAGTTTACGTAGGGGCAACCCTTGTGGTTGCCCCGCTAACGTGTTTGCGTAAAGGGCGACCACAAGGGTCGCCCCTACACAAAATGATTTTCCCTGTCAAACACGCCGCGCCGCGCTTGATTCTCTCGCCACAATGTGCTATAATTCGGCAAGGGGTGATCGCGGTGAAGAAGCGGAAGAAGCGGTGGCAAAATCTCAAGAAAAAATGCGCACGCATTTTTGACGAGCAGTTGCACAAAACGATGGCACTGGTCATCTGTGCGGCGGTGATTTTGGCGGCGGCGGTAGCTGTGCCGCTGATTTTGATGATCCGCCCGTGGCGCAATGCGCAGGATTTCCTGCACATTGCGCAGACCGTCGCGTATGCCATGGGGCTGATTACGGCGGCGGCCGCGGCGGCCATTGCGTACCGCACCCAGCGCATGAAGGAGGTGGACGCGACCAACGACCGCTTCAAGGCGGCGGTGACTTCGCTGAAGACCGGGAACGATGCCTACGTGCGCATTGAGGGGCTGTACGCCCTGGAGCGCCTAGCCAACGCCGCGCCCAACAGCGTAGAACGCCAGCGTGCCGTGGATGTCCTCTGCGGTGTGCTGAAAAGTGAGCGCAAGGTGGGTGAGTTTACTGACAAAAAATTGTTTGTCGTGCATCAAACTTGTTTGCAGTGTATTTCTAGGTTGAATAAAGCTTATTGGGAGACGATTAGGTTTGATTTGAGTGAGACAAATCTTTCTGATATTGCGTTTGAAAGTATATCTCTTCAATATGCATGTTTAGATTCGGCCTGCTTTGAAAAAGCCGAACTTGAGCTCGCCAACCTTACTGATGCCTCTGTCAGTTATGCCGACTTTACACATGCCCACCTCTGGAGAGCCAATCTTACATGTGCCAGTTTCTGTTGCGCCAACCTTACAAATGCCAATCTCCAAAGTGCCAACCTGACAGGTGCCAATCTCGAGTATGCTGACCTTACAGGTGCTATCCTCATAGACGTAGACCTTACAGATGGCTGGTTTATGGGTTTCGACCTTGATGATGCAATAATTAGTAAAAAAACCATTCTGCGTCCAAGTGTTTGGGATAAATATGAAAAAACAGAGATGACAACCTGCGATGGATGGTATCGCCTTCTCAAAAAAGAATCAACTGATGCCCCCTAACCATCCCCCCACATTCCCGTAGGGGCACGCATCGCGCGTCCGGTGGATAATTACGGTTTGCGTGAAACAGCGGGCGAGCACAGCTCGCCCCTACAGACCCTCACGCCTCATACTAATTCGCAATAAGGATTATTGCATATCGCAGCAGGTGTAGGGGCGACCCTTGTGGTCGCCCTTGGCAAAACACCTTATCGGGGCAACCACAAGGGTTGCCCCTACGGAAATATTTCTAAAACGGAATAGTATCACGCCTCTTTCCGCAAGAAACGCCCTAGAGACAGCCCCACCGTCATGCCATCACACACGGCCTTGGCCACCTGCAGCGTGCCGCCCACGCAGTCGCCCGCCGCGTACAGGCCGGGGATGTTCGTCGCGCCTAGGGCATCGGTCACGATGGTGTTGCCCTCCACGACCGCGCCGATTTTGCGTGCCAAATCGGCCGAGCCCGCGCTGCCATAGGCCACGAACACGCCGTCCACGGGCACGGTGACGCCGCCTGCGAGCTGCACGCCCGTGACGTGCCCATCGCCGAGCACCGCCTCCACCGTTTGCGTGCGGATTTGCACGTTCTCTGGGAAATCTGCGCCCGCCCCCTCGCCGTTGGTCAGCAGCGTGACCGACGCGGCCATGGGCAGCAGATGCGCGGCCTCCTCTTTGGCATACGCGCCAAAGCCCAGCACGGCCACCGCTTTTTTGCGATAGAAAAACGCGTCGCACACCGCGCAGTAGCTCACGCCGTGCCCCTCCAGCTCCGCCAAGCCCGGAATTTTCGGCGACTTGCGGGGCGAACCGGCCGCCAGAACAAGCGTCCGCGCGGTCAGCACAGCGCCATCGGCCAGACCCAGCGCAAAGCCGCCCGCCTCGTCCGGCAGGAGCGACACGACCTCGCCGCGCACGAACTGCGCACCCAAACGCGCCGCCTGCGCCTTGCCGTGGTGCGCCAGCTTCGCGCCCGTGATGGGTTCGGCGAAGCCGTAGTAGTTCTCAATCAGCGCGGCCTTTTCCAGCGCACCCGCGCCGTTCTCGATGATGGTGCAAGAAAATCCGCCCCGCAACACATATAGCGCGGCAGAAATCCCCGCAGGGCCCGCGCCCACAATGCAAACGTCCGTCATTTTTGCCCCCGAAACATGTTGTTTGGTCTATTGTATCATTTCCCGAAGCATAATGCAACAAAATCCACTGCAAAAGTGGACTTTGTTTTTCGGCGGGTGGGGGTACATCGAAAGCGTAAGCCGTGGTATCGTCAAATACCTCGTTCTGCCGAATACAAACATCCCACCGTTTTGCACTCTACGGCGCGGGAGTTGCCCACTTCGCGATATTCGAGTATGCCACCGCAACGCGGACACGAAACAACTCTATCAGGATGTTCCATTTTTTCTTCAACAGCATCGCCTTCGCGTGTGGTTTTAACGCGCTGTTCAGGTGAAAGAATCGCCATAAAGAATCCTCCTTGCATCATCTGTAAATTCTACTGCTTCAGCCACGGCGGCCGCTCTATCGTATGCATCGCGCATAAGTGTTGCTCGCTCAACGTCACTTAAATTGGGTGCATTGACAGCCGCATCATAGCTTGCCCTGAATTCATCGCGCCAATCATCCACCGTATACCAAATTTCGTTGTCTGCATTCATGTAGTGCCCATAGTATTCGTGCGCCAGCACGGATCGAATCGACATATAGTCTCTTGCGATTTTTGAATTGGATCTGAGATCTGGAAGAACGTCACCTCGCACGTTGATTTTTCTCAATTTATCATTATAAGAAGTTCTTCCGCCTGCATTGAAACGCAATACATCCACAGGAATCCCAATTGCCTCTGCCTCGCGCAGCACAACTGAAATTTCTTCCTCAGTCAGTATATGTGTCGGCGGGGTTCGAAGACCCATGGCCAAGCCACGTGTTTGATCTTTCATCTCCTCCATTATACCACGCCCAGCATCTTTTTGCAACCCTGCTGAACCGCTTGACAAAACACATCACTTCGCATAGACAAACAAAAGCCGCGCTCGCGGACTATATTGATATTATAAAGAAAGCCGCCACAATGGGCGGCTCATCTGACTAGATCTCTTCATCCTCATCAGCACCAACAAGCCACAAAGCAAAGCTGTCTCTTGCTATGGGCGGGGCATTTTGGGTCAGGCGGACACCAAATGCGTTATCAGTGACATCATCGCTGTATTCATACCAGCCTTTATCCTGCATCCAATACAGGCTTTGGACGTTTTCTTTCGTCATTCTTTGCATCAGGCTCACCCTTCCTTTCCGCATTCTAGTTTAACACATTCGGCTATAAATGTCAACACCGTTTGACCCGGATCTTTTTTACCAAAATACGCCGAAAATGCCTCTGCTGTGATTTCGCCACTTCCTGTCGCGGCATATTCGGAAAGATTATCACAGATAAATTGAAGAACATCCTTTTTGTGGTGTATTTCGGACACTTTTTTCATGATGCGCACCCCGCTCAATCTGTGCATAAAACTATACAGATGCCCAAACTCATGAAAAATAATCGAACGATAGTCCGTACCGTGGACAAACCAGTTCTGTTCAGCAAGGCGAGCATATTCACTTTCCAGCCGCTCTTTTGATCGGAAAGCAGAAGCATTAATAGAGATAACGAAAGGCGCACTTTTTCTTGTTTCTGCAAAGTCTGTATCGGGCATTTCTCTCGCCCGAAGAGTGAATGGTTGCTCCTTTGTTCCGCCTAATTCTGGAAATCGATCGATCACTTTTGCGCAGTCGTCCAAAGCCTCACGGATAAGGTCAGCATCAACGTCAGTATTCTCAAAACCATCCATTTTAATACCATACGCGCTGGCGTATTGCTGTAATGCAAAAAGCACATCATCGCGCAAGGGAACACCAAAAGATTGCCAGCCCTGCCATTCGGATTCGTCTCGCGCCATTGGTATCCTCATTGAAACACAACCTTCATTTTCGTTGCGTCTATTATACCAGATTCTCACGGATTGTCAACTGCATGGATCACCCCGCTTGACAAACATTTGTTCTTCTGCTATACTTAAATATAGAGAACTGTTCTTCGGGTCACGCCGGGGGACGGTTTTTCATATCTTGTACCGTGTGGACAGGCTCGGCCTGTTTTCGCGTGGGACGGAAAGGAGAAGTCGATGAAAAAAATTATCTTAGAGGGCCTGATTGCCGCGCCGTTTGCCGGTTTTCTGGCCTATTTTGGGCAGATGGAACTGCCCGTGGTGATTTTGGCGTTGGCGATGCTGGCGGATTTGGGCACTGGCCTGAGCAAGGCTTGGGTCAACCACGACCTCAACAGCCAAAAGGCCTTCACGGGTGCGCTGAAAAAAGTGGCCAGCGTGGTGGCGGTCGCCATTGGCGTTGGGGTGGATTTGCTGCTCCCAACGGCGTTGGTGAGCATTGGCGTGAACTACAACGCGCGGGTGATGTTCGGGCTGTTGGTGGTATTGTGGCTGTGCGTCAACGAGTTTGTGAGCGTATTGGAGAACCTCTACGCGCTGGGCGTGCCTTTCCCAGCGTTTCTGGAAACGTTGGTGAACGCGCTGAAAGCCCGCGTGGAAAGCAGCGCGGGTGCGGCCGTGGGCGGAATAGAAAACGAAAAGGACAGTGAAGAAGATGGCGGAGGCAACGCGTAAGATTGCCATTTTTGCCGGGCACGGCGGCAAAGATCCCGGCGCGTGCAGCGGCAAATGGAAGGAAAAGGACTGCACGTTGGCAGTGGCCAATCAGGTGGCCAAGCTCCTGCGGGCACGCGGTTGGCTCGTTGTGCAAAACCGCACGGGCGACACGGACAGCGGCGTGAACGAAAAGTGGCAGCTGGCCAACGCCCAAAAAGTGGACGCCGTGGTGGACATTCATCTCAACGCGGGCGGCGGCACGGGCACAGAAATCTGGTACGGCAACACGCGGGCGGATAGCAAGGCACTGGCGCTAAAGCTCCAGACGCATTTGGTCAAACAGCTGGGCACGCGCGACCGTGGCGTAAAGAACGACAAGGACTGCCGCTTTGGGCAGTTTGGCATCTGCAAATACACCACCGCGCCGTCGGTACTGGCGGAGCTGTGTTTCATTGATAGTGCGGACGACATGGCGCGTTTTGACGCAGAGCTGTATGGTGTCGCTCTGGCGGACGCGCTCATCGGCACGCCGCCGCCCGCGACAGCACCCACGACACCGTCCGCGACGGCGTTCGCCGTGGGCGACAAAGTGGAGCTGATCGGCGCGTATGCCGCCAGCGCGTATGTGGTCGGGGCAACGCACAAGTCGGCCATCGGGCGCACGCTGGTGGTGGGGAAAATCTATCCCGGTGCGCAGCATCCCTATCGCGTGGACGCGGTCGGCGGCGTGGCCATTGGCTTTGCGGCGGCGAATGCGCTTAAAAAAGTGACGCAAAGCGCGAGCGGCGGGCGCACGTACACCGTCGTCCAAGGCGACAGCCTGTGGCGCATTGCCCAAAAGCTGCTGGGCGCAGGTCCGCGTTACCCCGAAATCGTCCAACTCAACCCCGGCAGCGACAAGATGATTCACCCCGGCGACGTGCTGAAGATTCCGGTGTAGCGGTGGGACATGTAGGGGACGCCGAGGGCGGTATCCCCTACTGGGTTCTTTTTAGACTATTCCGTTTAGAAATCCTTCCGTAGGGGGCGATGTCCACATCGCCCCGTTTGTCTATATCACAATCATTACTATTCCGCATTAGAAATCCTTATGTAGGGGCAACCCTTGCCTGTGCCCTGCGGGTATGGTTGCCCCGATAATGCGTTTTGCGCAAAGGGCGACCATACTACCATACCCATCAGGGCGACCACAAGGGTCGCCCCTACAGGGGCATCTGGCAACCACGGGCGGATGATATCCGCCCCTACATGATCGATTCGCAATGCGTCTTCTATTCCGCCAGCTCAATGATCTCCTTGAGGGCGGCGATGTATCGCTCGCCGCCGGGGATGTCCTCGGCGGTGGGGTTCTGCACAAACGCGTCCCAGGTCTGGCGTTTGTAGAATACCTCGCACTGGAACTTGGTGATCTGCTCAATGAGCGCCTCTTTGGTGGCTTGCTTGCGGATTTTGACCGTGCCCGTGAGCGTCAGCTCTACGGTGTCTGTGGGCGCGATGCCGCCCAGCGCCAGCGTCAGCGTCTCGCCGTCTAGGCGGGTCACGTCCACGGTCTCGCCGTTCACCGTTGCGCTGATTTCCCGCGCGTCCACCACGTCCTTGAACGAGAGGCGATAGCTGCGCTTGGTCGGGAGGTTCTCCGCACGCCAAAGTGCCCAATCGGCGGGGGCGCTTTCGGGCGTTTTGTCCGCGATGGTCAAGGACAAATTGCCCGCGGTCTCGCTAAGGGTGTACTGCGTTTGGGCATAGTAGCCGCGCTTGTGCGCGTCCGTTTCGCCGTCGTCCTCGTAGAGGGTATATTCGCCGTTGCCGCGCCAAATCCACAGCTCCAGCGCGGCGGGATTGCGCCAATTGTTGTCTGTGCCGTCCGTACTCAGGGGGACGATTGTGCCCGCTTTGGCAAAGACGGGCGTGCTCGTCAGGTCGCGGCAGACGGTCAGCTCGCGCCCGCCCTGATAGACCCGGCCGTTGAAAATGTCCGTCCAGCGTCCTTCGGGTAGCCACAGCTTCACGGAGGCCAGCGCACTGTTTTTGTCCAGCTTTTCGGTGATGGGCGCGGCCAGTAGCTGCCGCCCAAAGTAGTACTCGTTGCCGTACTTATACGCCTCGTCATATTCCGGGTGGCGGTAATAGAGCGGCTCGCACAGGGCAATGCCCTCGCGGTGGTTGCGAGCGTTTTCGGTGTAGATGTAGGGGATCAGCCGATGGCGCAGGCGCAGCAGCTCCACCGTCTGGGCGTAGACATCCGGGCGATACTTCCAGGGCTCTTTGCCCATGAACTCGTTGCTGGTGGAGTGCAGGCGCATGATGGGGTTGAAGACCGCAAACTGCACCCAGCGCAGGTAAAGCTCATCGTCCTTGCTGCCCATGTGGTGACCGCCGATGTCGTGACTCCACCACGTGTAGCCAATGTTGGCGGCGTTGGCGGTGAAGTAGGGCTGAAAGCGCAGGCAGGACCAGTTGATCATGGTGTCGCCCGAAAAGCCCAACGGATAGCGATGACTGCCGGGGCCAGCGTAGCGGCTGAGAATCAGGTGGCGTTTGGCGTGCTCAGGCGCGGGCGCGTCGGCATCGGCCTCTTTGCCCGAAAAGCTGTCCAAATAGTGATAGTGATTGAGTGCCCAGAGGGGGTCAAGCCCCGGAATTTTGGTCTTTTTACCCTGTTGCCAATCAATCCACCAGAAGTCCACACCCGCTTTTTCCAGCGGATGGTGCAGGTGGCGGAAATAGTTGGTGACAAAGTTGGGGTCGGTGATGTCAAAGTTGACTTGCTTGCCCGTGGCGGGGTCAATGCCCATGGCCTCGGCCATGGCCGGGTAGGGATCTTCAAAGGCGCGCACACCGTCGGCCGGATGCAGGTTGAGCGTCACAAAGCGACCTTGCGCTTGCAATGTGCGCAAAAAGTCCTTCCAATCGGGGAAGAGCTCAGTGTCCCAGCTGTAGCCCGTCCAGCCACTGCCGCCCCACTGGAAAACGCCTTTGCGGGCGGGGTCTTGGATGCGCGTCTGTTCTTTGCTGAAGTGTTTTTTCAGGTCTACCCAGTGCCAGTCCATGTCCACAGTGGCGACGGTGATGGGGATCTGCTCTTTGTCGAAACGCGCCATCAGGTCTAAGTATTCCTGCTGGGTGTAGGCCTTGTAGCGACTCCACCAGTTGCCCAGCGCAAAGCGCGGAATCAGGGGAACTTCGCCCGTCAGGCGGTAGTAATCCTGCACAGCGGCGCGGTAGTCATGCCCATAGGCAAAGTAGTATTTGTCCGTGCCCTTGACCGCGCGGGGGGCTAGGTGGGAGTGCGCGTCAATGGTCAGGGACTTTGAATCGTCCAGCACCGCCAGCCCCGCGCGGGAGACAATGCCGTCGCCCAGAGCGGTCTCGCCAATGGTCTGGTCCAGCGTGCGGGTCGTGCCCAACAAGTTGCCCTCGCGCACGTCCTTGTGGACGCTCGTGCCCGTCTCCTTAAAATCCACGCGCAAAAATTTGGCGTCTTTGGCGCGTAGGGTCAACCGAATTTTGTCGGTTTCCACCAAGATTTTGCCGCCGACTTTCCGCACGTTGCTGTTGACGTTGTCCGTCCAATCCCGATGCCAGACCACTTGTGTGGCCGCGTCCGTGAACGTGCCACTTTTGCTGTATTCCACGCGCACCAGACGATTGCCCAGCACCTGCACGCGCACGTTGCCCAGCACGGTGGTAGCCGCGTCCTGCGGAGCCGGCGAGAGCGGCAGAGCATATTGGTTTTCAAAATAAGACATGTTTTCTCCTATGCGCCAAATATTTTCCTGCTAATTATAGCGTTTCGGGCGCAAGAAGTCAAGCGGGCATTGCAATGAACAATGAACAAAGAACAATGTACAATTGGTTGTGTGGTTGCCCTTTGGCGAAATGCGGCGTTATGGGGTTAGCGGGCGGCGGTTGCCGCCCGTGCGCGTTCAGAAAACAGAAACAGCACTAGCACTAGTAACAGCACTAGTAATAGTACTGTATGACATTTTTTTCAACGCGGCGGCGTTGAGCCGTTCGTAGGGGCGACCCTTGCCTGTGCCCTGCGGGTATGGTCGCCCCTACAACACGCCCACGGGCGGCAGATTCCAGCCCCTATGAGGCGTGAGGGACAAGGATACAGGCGTGAGGGGGCAAACAATTGTCCATTATTAATTGTTCATTGTCAATTGCCATATGGCCGCCTCGACCGCGCGGGCGGCGAGGAGACCCACGGCGTCCATGCTGGCGGGGACTGCGCCCGAGGCCAGGGCGAACACGGTGTCGCCATCGAATTCCGAGTGCGCTGGACGGATGGCGCGGGCGATGCCGTTTTGTCCGTGCCCGGCAATTTTTGTGCACTGCGCTTTTGTCAAACGCGCGTTGGTCAGCACGCAGGCGAGCACGGTGTTGCCCGCCTCCACGTCGCTGAAAAAGTCGCGGCTTTGCGCGTACTGCGCCAGCAAAATCTGCTCGCTGTCCGCGAAGCCCTCGTCCCCCAGCGTGCCGGCCAAAATCGCGCCGTCGCGCACGATATCGCCCACGCAGTTGACCGCCACGAGCGCACCCACGCGCAAGTCGCCGTATTCAAATGCCGCCGCCGCCTGGCCGCCCTGCATGGCGTGCGCCATCCCCCGCGCTTTGCCCAGCGTCGCCCCGCAACCCGCGCCAAAATTCCCCGCGCGGAAGGGCATGTCCCCAAAGGCAGCTTCGCAAGCGGCGACACCCATCGCCGCGTCTGGGCGCACGTCTGCACGCCCAACCTTCAGGTCAAACAGCACGGCACTGACCACGTTGGGCACGCGCGTCACGCCCACATCCCGCCCAATCCCGCGTGCCTCTAGGTACTGCCGAACGCCGTCACTGGCGGCCAGCCCAAACGAACTGCCGCCGCTGAGCAGGCAGGCGTGCACTCGCTGGCGGTGCATCACCGGGTCGAGCGCGGCGGTGTCCGCCGTGACGGGTGAGCCGCCGCGAATGTCCACGCCGCACACCGCGCCTTGGGGCGCAAGCACCACGGTGCAGCCCGTCTTGGCTTTTGCGTCTTCGGCACTGCCGATGCGAAAATCCGCCACCTGCGCGATGTCAATCTCACGGAGCGTCATGCAGCATCTCCTCCACGCGGGCGAGAATGTCCGCCGTCTCGGCCAGTGCGCCGCGCCCCACGTCGCCGCAGGCCAAACGCGCTTCTCTGGGTTGCATGAGTTCCACGCCCAGTGCCTGTAGCTTCGCCACGTTGCCCTGCACCACGGGGTTTTCCCACATGGCCGTGTTCATCGCCGGGCACAGCAGCGTTCTTTTGCGGTGCGCGGCCATGCAGACCGTTGTGAGCATGTCGTCGGCAATGCCGCCGACGAGCTTACCAATCAGGTTCGCGCTGGCGGGGGCGAGGAGCACCAAATCCGCCCGCTTAGCCAGAGAGATGTGCTGCACGTCGTGCACCTGCACTTCGGCGAACATGTCCGTGTAGACCGCCTGCCCGGTGAGCGACTGGAAGGTCAGCGGCGTGATGAACTGCGTGGCCGCCCGCGTCAAAATCACATGCACGGCGTGCCCGGCTTTGGTCAGACTGCTGGCCAGCTCCGCCGCTTTATAGGCCGCGATGCTGCCCGTAACCCCCAACAAAATTTCAGCCATGTCTGTGCCTCCACTCCTTGATTGTGTGCGCCGCAATGCCTGCGGCAATCTGTGCTTTCGTCTCGTATTCGTGGGCTTCGCCCCCCGCGCCCAGCAGGACGGCTGTGTGCCGATCACCCACAATATCGCGCTTGTCGTTGGCCAACACAAACGCACAACCGTTGCTCTCTAGTATGCCCCGCCCGGCGGCCAAGAGTGCTTCGCGCGTCACGCCATCGAGGAGCTTAAAGCCCACCAAAATGGCTTCGGGCATCTGCGCCGCAATGCGCCCGATGAGTTTGGGGTTGGGCGTGAGCGTCACGTGCAGTTCTGGCTCAGACGAGCTAATCTTCTCGCGGCGATCGAGCACACAGCCGTGCGCGTCCGTCACTTGGGCAACGCAGTAATCGCTCACCGCCGCCGCGTGGACGATGATGTCCGGCCGCACTTCCGCCAGCGTTTGGTCGAGTAGCGCTTCCAAGTCCGCCGTGGTCTGGAAGGCGTGGGTGTGGATTTTGCCGCTGGGCGCAGGTCGCGCGGCATCGTGGGCGCAGAGATAGTGCACGCCGTCCACAGCCTCCAGCGCGGCAAACGTATCCGCCACGCACGCCCCCAGCCGCCCGGTCGCGCTGTTGGTGATGGCACGCACCGCGTCAATCGGCTCGCTCGTCCCGCCCGAGGTGATGAGGATTTTCATGCGCAAACCTTTCTATCTAGCGTCCCGTAGGGGCGGCAACCTGCCGCCCGTGGTCGTCATTGTAGGGGTCGCCGCCCACGGCGACCCGCGCCCTCTGCGGAATGTCAGGTGCTCATTGTGTCTGTAGGAGCGAGCTGCGCTCGCCCGCTGGTGAAAGATAGCGTTTGCGGGGATCAACGAACGATCAACCAAACCACCAATTGTTCATTGTTCATTGCAACAGCTTCCAATCCACGATTTCAATCGGCGTAAAGTCCAGATAATCCGCCGCAATGAGCTGGAAGGCGACGCCTTCCACTGCGCCGTCCACGTGCCCAAAGCGCTTTGTGGCGTGGATGTGCCCGTAGCAACAGCGGGTGATGCCCTGCGCCTTGAGCACGTCAAAAATTTCCGGCACGCGGCTACTTTGGCTCACGGGAGGATAGTGCAAAAACGCCACGGGATCGCCGCCGCGCTTTTTGGCATCCAGAATCGAGCGTTCCAGCCGCCCGGCCTCGCGCAGGACGATTTTTTTGTCCTCATCGCGCTCTGCGTCAAAATACCAACCTCGCGTGCCGCAAACGCACAGCCCGTCCACCTTTTGCGCGTTGTTGTGGATGAACGAGATGCTCCGCAGGCCGTTGGCCGCCAAAAAGCCGTCCATTTTGCGCACGGTCGTCCACCAGTAGTCGTGGTTGCCCTTCAGGAGAATTTTTTTGCCGGGCAGACTCTCCAAAAACTGGAAGTCCGGCAGGGCGTTTTCAATGCCCATCGCCCAGCAGAAGTCCCCCGCGATGACCACGGTGTCCTCGTCACCCACCACGGCACGCCAGTTGGTCTCAATGCGTGCTTGGTAGTACTCCCAGCCGGGAAAAATCTCCATACTTTTTTGGATGCCCGTGGAGATGGACAGGTGCAGGTCAGCGATGGCAAAGAGCATGTGTCCTCCAGATATTGCCTGATTATTTGGCGGGTCGGGCGTTATACTATGCCTATGAGCTACGGCTCAAATACGCCAGCGAGGTGAATCCCATGCAACAGCCACAGGATATGCAGCCCATTCGTGAGATCTCGTGTTCCGCCAACAAGTGCGCCTATAACTGCCAAGGCAGCAAGTGCGGCGCAAAGCACATCACCATCGATCAGCCCGGCGCAAACTGTTCCGCGGAGACGCTCTGTAGCACGTTTCAACTGAAATAACACGTTGGCATGTCAGAAGTCAGATTGCAGAGGGCAGAGGGCAGAACTATTCTGCCCTCTGTTTTCTGCTACATCAGCGGGCGCAGAAAAGCCCCTACACCCTCACGCCTGAACCCTCAATCCTCATGCCTCGATGGTCTGTACGACATAGTCGCCAAAAGCGCGGCAGGTTGCGCCTGTATCGCGCCCGGTGACAACGAGGGCACGTTCGGTGGTCATGCACTTGTCCAGCGCGGCGTTCAGTCGGTCGGCTTCGGCACTCTTGCCGATGTGCGCCAGCAACATGGCGGACGCGCGGAGCATGGAGCAGGGGTCGGCATACTGCGCCCGCCCTTCCTTGACCATGCGCGGCGCAGAGCCGTGGATGGCCTCAAACATGGCATAACGCTTGCCGATGTTCGCGCTCCCGGCCGTGCCCACGCCGCCTTGGAACTCCGCCGCCTCGTCCGTGATGATGTCGCCATAGAGGTTGGGGAGCACGAACACGCGGAAGTCACGGCGGCGTTTTTCGTCGATGAGCTTGGCGGTGAGGATGTCGATGTACCACTCGTCCGTGGTGATTTCTGGGTAGTCTGCGCCCACTTCTTTGGATAGACCTAGGAACTTGCCATCGGTGGTCTTGATGACGTTCGCTTTGCTCACGATGCTCACGCGCTCCTTGCCGTTGGCGCGGGCGAATTCATACGCCAGCTTCGCGATGCGCCGCGTGCCCTCGCTGGTGGTGACCACAAAATCGAGTGCCAGCTCGTCCGTGATATGGATGCCGCGCGAGCCCACGGCGTATGCGCCCTCGGTGTTCTCGCGGAAGAACGTCCAGTCGATCCCCTGCTCGGGCACGCGCACGGGACGCATGTTGGCGAAGAGATCCAGCGCCTTGCGCATGGCGACGTTTGCGCTCTCAATGTTCGGCCAACCGTCGCCCGCTTGGGGCGTGGTCGTGGGTCCTTTGAGGATGACGTGGCACTCTTTCAGCGCCGCCAGTACGTCGTCGGGGATGGCCTTGCCGCAGGCCGCACGGTTCTCGATGGTCAGGCCGTCAATGGTGCGGAACTCGATTTTCCCCGCCGCCACGTCGTCTGCCAGCAGGGACTGCAGCACACGGGCAGATTCCGCCGTGATGGTCGGCCCAATGCCGTCGCCGCCGCAAACGCCGATGATGAGTTTATCCAGCGTGTTATAATCCAAAAAGTCGCTCTGCGTGGCAATCGCCTGGGCGCGTGCGTCCTGTTCGTCGATGAGGGCAGAAAAATGCGCAAGGGCAAGGTGTTTTTGTGCGTCCGTCATGGGGTGTCCTTTCGGGCTGTGTTTCTGCTTATTATACCACATTCGGGCGGGTTTTTCAAACGCCTTGGCCATACCTCACGGAAATCAATTTTGTGTAGGGGCTTTTCTGCGCTCGCCCGCTGATTTTAAGGAAACGCGTAGATTTTGACAGCGGATTAGACAGCGGGCGAGCACCCGCAGGGCACAGGCAAAGCTCGCCCCTACAAACCCCAAAAATCATCAGTTTTCCTCTGACAATCTGAAAATTGATTTCCGTGTGCTAGAAACTAGTACTTGACAAATCTGGAAAATGTGCTATAATATACATTAGCACTCGCAAGAGAAGAGTGCTAAAACCTATCAAAACACATGTAGGAGGTACAATCATGACACTCAAACCCCTCGCAGACCGTGTTGTGGTCAAGCTGGTGGAGGCCACGGAGACCACCGCGTCCGGGCTCATCATCGCCCCGTCCGCGCAAGAAAAGCCCCAGGTGGCCGAAGTCGTCGCCGTTGGCCCAGGTGGCCTAGTGGACGGCAAGGAAGTGACCATGTATGTCGCGCCCGGCCAGAAGGTCATCACCAGCAAGTATTCTGGCACAGAGGTCAAACTCGACGGCGAAGAGTACACCATCGTCAAGCAGGGCGACATTCTCGCAATCGTCGACTAGGCACAGGCACGCTACGCGTGCAATGAACAATTGACAATGAACAATTGCATGTGCTGTTCCCCAACAAACAGTCCCGTTCAATACAAGGAGGAAAAACTATGGCAAAGCAAATTCTTTTCGGCGAGGACGCTCGTAAGGCGTTGCAGGCCGGGATCGACAAGCTGGCACGCACCGTCATCATCACACTGGGCCCCAAAGGGCGCAACGTGGTGCTCGACAAAAAATACGGCGCACCCCTCATCACCAACGACGGCGTGACCATCGCCAAAGAAATCGATCTGGAGGACGCGTTCGAGAACATGGGCGCACAGCTCATCCGCGAGGTCGCCACCAAGACCAACGACGTGGCCGGCGACGGCACAACCACCGCCACCCTGCTGGCGCAAGCGCTCGTGCGCGAGGGCATGAAGAACGTCACCAGCGGCGCGAATCCCCTGAGCGTCAAGCGCGGCATCCAAAAGGCTGTGGACGCCGCCGTGGGCACGCTCGCGGCCAACTCCAAGCCCGTCACCACCAGCGAGGACATCGCCCGCATCGCCACCATCTCTAGCGGCGACAGCGAACTGGGCGACATCATCGCCGAGGCCATGGCCAAGGTGACCGCCGACGGCGTCATCACCGTGGAGGAGAACCAGACCGGCTCAACCCAAGTGGACGTGGTGGAAGGGATGCAGTTTGATCGCGGCTATATCAGCCCCTATATGGTCACCGACACGGACAAAATGGAAGCGATCATCGACGACCCACTGGTGCTCATCACCGACAAGAAAATCGGCAACATTCAGGAGATCCTGCCCCTGCTGGAAAAAGTGATCCAGAGCGGCAAGAAGCTCATCATCGTGGCCGAGGACGTGGAGGGCGAGGCGCTGAGCACGATCCTACTCAACAAACTGCGCGGCACGTTCGTGTGCGTCTGCGTGAAAGCGCCGGGCTTTGGCGACCGCCGCAAAGACATGCTCCGCGACATCGCGGTGCTCACGGGCGGCGAAGTGATCACCAGCGAACTGGGGCTTGAGCTGAAGGACACGGAGCTCTACCAGCTGGGACGCGCGCGCCAAATCAAGGTGCAAAAAGAGAACACCATCATCGTGGACGGCGAGGGCGACAAGGCCGCCATTGCCGAGCGCGTGGCGCAACTGCGCGTCCAGATTGAGGACGCGACAAGCGACTTTGACCGCGAAAAACTGCAAGAGCGCCTGGCCAAGCTGGCCGGCGGCGTGGCGGTCATCAAGGTGGGCGCGACGACCGAGACCGAGACCAAAGAAAAGAAGCTGCGCGTGGACGACGCTCTGGCGGCGGCGCGTGCGGCCAACGAAGAGGGCATCGTGGCCGGCGGCGGCGTGGCACTGCTCAACGCCATCCCGGCGGTGCAGGCACTGCTGGAGACGGCGACCGACGCCGACGAGAAGACGGGCATCGCCATCGTCCTCAAGGCGCTGGAAGAGCCGGTGCGCCAAATCGCGGCGAACGCGGGGCTGGAGGGCTCTGTCATCGTCAACGAAATCCTCACCAACGGCCGGGTGGGCTACGGCTTCAACTTTGCCACGAGCGAGTACACGGATTTGGCCGTCGCGGGCATTGTTGACCCGACCAAAGTGACGCGCTCCGCGCTGCAAAACGCGGCCTCCGTGGCGGGCATGGTGCTCACCACCGAAAGCCTCGTCACCGACAAGCCCGACCCAGCCGCAGACGCCGCCAACGCGGCCGCCATGGCCGCCGGGGCTGGCGGGATGTACTGATCTAGAAGGCAGAGAACAGAAGACAGAGGACAGAGTACACAACTCTGCCCTCTGTCTTCTGATTTCTGTCTTCTGTTACGCCAATGTACCCAAAATATTGTAGCCGCCTTCAAAGGTGATCTCGTTGGCCAGACGGGCGGGTGTGCCGTCTGGCGCGGTGAGGGCAATGGCTAGGCGTGCGTTGGCCGGCACATCGGCAAACTTTAGGTTCAGCGCAAGCTTTTTGTTGGGTTGTAGCGCGGCGGGGTCACACAGTGTTTGCGCGGCCACTTCCTTGCCTGCCGCGTCCAGCAACACCAAGCGCGGCGCGTTCAGACCCAGCGGCGCGGCGAAGCCGTAGTTGCGCAAAGTCAGGCGCACGCCCAGCTGGTTGTTTTTCAGCGGCACGACCTCGGCGTTTTCCACCACCAAATAGTAGCCCAAAGAATCGCGGATGTAGTCAAACCAGTTGCGCTCAATCGTAGTACCTGCGGCATCCTTGAACCAAGAGGGGTGCACGAGCAACTTGTTTTTCTGCAATTCTTTCGCCGTCACGGGCATTTCCTGCCAATATTGCATGGAGAGCTTGTCGTCGCCGTCTTCTTTATAGTTGTGCGTCATACTAAAAGACGTGAAGTGGTGTGTGCTCAGGCGGTTGGCCATGAAGAGTGGATCGATGTACGGGCTTTCGAGGAATTCCCCGTTGGCCGCGCCCCAAATTGATTCGCCGTCAATCAAGAGATTTGCGCTTTCCAACGTCATGCGTAGCCACCGCAAGGTCCAGATATTGTCCCCGGCCGTATTCCAAAAATGCAGGCGATCAATCAGAAAGTCATCGTGATACCCAATGCGGTTGTAGGCGCTCTGGTCAAACACAGAGATGTTTTCGGTCTTGTCGTAGCTATAGCGCACCTGCACCTGCATATCGCCGGGGGCGGCATCCAACAAGCCGTAGAGAATGGCTTTTTCATCGATGTTTTTGCTGAACTCCGAGGACCATTCGCCCCAAGGGCCCAGCAAGCCCGCCTGCAAAACGAGGATCTGCCCACGATGCTCGGCCAAGAATGGCTTGAGTTGCTCTAGGTGGCGCAGAATCCGCGCCTGCGTGGGCTCTTGCGACAGCGAGATTTCGTAGCTGCTGTCGTCCCAGATATAGGCAAAGCGCAGCACCGCGTGGATGCCCAAGGTTTCCAGTTCGTCAAAATAGCGGTTCATGTTGGCAAACGCGGTCTCGTCTAGGTCGCGATCCAGATAGTCGGTCAGGTAAAAATAGACCTGTGAGAGCATCGGCTTGTCGCTGGCATAGAGGTTATACTCCCTGTGTAGCGTCTCCAACGCGGGGGTATTCTCGCGCCAGAGCGCCAGACCCGTCGACACGTCCATGTTGACTTCCATGCGAAAGCCGCGATTGGGGTTGTCCAGTAGCAAGGCGCTGTCCGCGCCGCTCAGAGGCGCGGGCGTCAGGTTTTGCACAGCGCTGCCGCCGATAATGCCCAGCAGAATACAAATCCACGCGATGACCCCGTGGAACAAGCGGATGATGGTTTGCATGATGGCGCTCCTTTTTGCCGCCGCCCAAAAGCGATCGGCGTATCTTTCTTCATTATAACACAGTCGTGACGGGAAGTCAAGAAATGTGTATAACTTTAGCCTGAGCGAAAACCAGTAGGGGCGCGCGCCCGCTGTTGTAGAGAAATAAAGATTCAGGATACAGGCATGAGGCCCGTAGGGGCGGCAACCTGCCGCCCGCTGTCTAAAATCAGAGCCTTGATTCAAATGAGCAGCGCTTTTAAGCCAGATATTTCATCATAGCTTTGTGAGAATCAGCGGGCGCACGGGGGCGTGCGCCCCTACAAACAATTGTCCATTGTTCTTTGTACATTGTTCATTGCACAGCGTAGCTCCGCCCGTTTGCATTCAAGCCGAGAAAATGGTATACTATAGCCATGCAAAATCCTGTGCACACAAGGGGTGTCACTTGAAAATCCTCATTGCCGCCGGGGGCACTGGCGGCCATATTAACCCGGCACTGGCGGCGGCGACGGCGTTGCGTTCGTTGCAAGCCGATGTGGAGATTCTGTTCGTGGGGGCACGGGGCAAGATGGAAGAGCGCCTTGTGCCGCAGGCCGGCTTTGCCCTGCGTCTGGTGGACTCCGCAGGGTTTTATCGCGCACTGACGCCCAAAGCCATGGCGCACAATGTGCAGTCCGCCGCGCTACTCCTCAAGAGCACGGGGCAGGTGCGCGGGATCCTCCACGAGTGGAAGCCGGACGTGGTGGCGGGCTTTGGCGGCTACGTGACGGGCGCGGTGTTGCGCGTGGCGCAAAGTCGCGGGATTCCGACGGTGATCCACGAACAAAACGCCTTCCCGGGCATCACCAACAAAGCGCTGGCGCGTCGCGCCGACGCGGTACTACTCACCAGCGAAAAAGCCGCGCAGTTTCTGCGCACGCGCGTCCAACCCCGCGTGACGGGATTGCCCGTGCGTGCGGAGCTGCCGGCGGCCAATAAACAAGAGTCCCGCTTTATGTTGGGGCTGGACGATCGCCCGTTTTTGCTCAGCATGGGCGGCTCGCTGGGAGCGCAGCCCATCAACGAGGCCATGCTCGATGTGGTGGCGGCGCACGCGAAGAGCGCCGACTGCCACATCATGCACGCGGCGGGCACAGAGACGGCGGCGCAGAGCTTCCGCGATGCCCTCGCGGCGCGGGGCGTGGAACTCTCGCACGCGCGGCACATCACCATTCGCCCCTATATCACGGACATGGCGCGTTGCCTCTCGGCGGCGGATCTGGTGGTCTGCCGCGCGGGCGCGAGCTCTCTGGCGGAATTTCAGGCCTGCGGCAAGCCGTCCATCCTCATCCCCAGCCCCTACGTGGCGGAGAATCACCAGTTCCACAACGCGCAAGCACTCGTGGAGCGCGGCGCGGCGCAGTTGATTGAAGAGAAGGACTTGGCGGACGATCGCCTGACGCGTAGCGTGAAGGCGTTGCTGTTTGATTCCGCGCGGCTGGCAGAAATGGGCGCGGCGGCCAAAGCCATGGCGCACCCAGGCGCGGCCGAGAGCATCGCAAAGGCGATTTTGGGGGTTGGGAATCTAGCATCTAGTCTCTAACATCTAGAATCTAGAATTGTTCACACGAAAACACTTGCAATTGTGCGCCATGTAAGGTATAATATAGCGCATATTGATTTGGAGGCAAGTGAATGAACTTTATCCCTTTGGCTGAAACAGCCGGCTCAGGCTCGATGTGGCAGATGTTGCTGATTATGGGCGGCATGTTTGTCGTCATGTACTTTGTCATGATCCGTCCCCAGCGCAAACGCCAAAAAGAAGAAGAGGCCATGCGCAGCAACGTGGAGGTCGGCGACGAAATCACCACCATCGGCGGCATCATTGGCCGCGTTGTGACCGTGAAAGAAGACGTCATCATCGTGGAGACGGGCGCGGACCGCGCGAAAGTCAAGTTTGCGCGCTGGGCTGTGAGCGTCAACAACACCGCCAACGAGAAGCTCCAAAAAGAGCGCGAAGAGGCCAAGAGTGCGCGGGAAAAAGAGCTCCAAGAAAAAGCGGATGCCAAGAAAAAGCGCAAGTAAGACGACGTGCGCGAAACCCGGGCGATGCACCTTCGCCCCACCGTTGTGAACTGTAGAAACGATGGAATATAGCGACTGGAATAGCTTGCAGGCGGCTTGCGCCGACTGCCACAACTGCGCCCTGGGTGAGACCCGGGGTAAGTTGGTTTTCGGCACGGGGGCAACGGACGCGCGGGTGCTGTTTGTGGGCGAGGGGCCTGGCGCACGCGAAGACGAGCTGGGCGAACCCTTTGTGGGACGTAGCGGTCAGCTGTTGGATCAATACTTGGCGGCCATTGGTTTGGACAGGCACACAAACGCCTACATCGCCAACATGGTCAAGTGCCGCCCGCCCGGCAACCGCGACCCTCTCCCAGCGGAGCAGGATGCCTGTATCCCGTGGTTGCGGGCGCAGGTCAAGCTTTTGCGCCCGAAAGTCATCGTTTGCGTGGGACGCATCGCCGCGCAAAAGCTCATCCGCAAGGATTTCGCCGTCACGCGCGAGCACGGGCAGTTCATCCAAAAGGGCGCGTTCCTGATGATGGGCACGTACCACCCGGCGGCGCTATTGCGCAATCCCCGCCAAAAGCCGGAGGCATTGGCCGATTTTCTGGCTCTGCGGGACAGACTACAAGAAAACACAGGAGATGAGAGATGAAACGACAGGGCGGCGCGGTGCGCATCGTGGCAATCATTTTGGTGGCACTCATGGTGCTCTCTGCGGCGGCGGTGGCGCTCACGGTCTTCAGCGGCGGCGCGAGCGCGGCGCAGGTTTCGGTGTCCACAACCCCCATTCCCAACACAGGCTTTGCGGACGACTGGATGCTCTATCTCTTGGGCGGCGCGGTGCTTTTGGCCATCGGCTGTGTTGTTTTGCCGCGCGTCTTGAAAAAAAAGTTGCCGCAAGAGCTGGACGACGATGACGACTTCTAACGCCATCATTGCGGCCATCGCCACGCCCCCGGCGGCGGGCGGCATCGGCATTGTGCGCGTGTCCGGCGCGGGGAGCATTGCGCTCACCGCGCGTGTTTTTGTGCCCCAAAGCGGGGCGGATTTGACGCAGTCGCCCGGCTATCGCGCCCACTTTGGGCATGTGCTCGACGCAGACGGCGCGGTGCTGGACGAGGCACTGTGCCTTGTGTTTCGCGCCCCGCATTCCTACACGGGCGAGGACGTGGCGGAACTGCACTGCCACGGGGGGCTGTACCTCGTCCAGCGCGTATTGCGGCGGATTTTGGCGGCGGGGGCAGATCTGCCCGTGCGCGTGGCGGAAGCGGGCGAGTTCACCCGCCGCGCCATGCTGGGCGGGCGCATCTCTCTGGCGCAGGCGGAAGCGGTGGCGCTCCTCATCGGTGCGCAGAACGATGCCGCGCTCAAGGCCGCCAGCGGCGTGCTCGCGGGTGCGCTGGGGGAGAAGCTCAGTGCCGTGACGGAGCGCGTGGCCGCCGCCGCCGCGGACGTGGGCGCGTGGGTGGATTACCCCGACGAAGACCTCCCCGAGCCCAATGCCGACACCCTACTCGTCGCCCTGCGCCCAGCCATCGAGGCGCTGCAGGAGTTGCTGCGGGGCTACGACCAAGGCCGCATATTGTTTTCGGGCGCGGACACCGTAATCTGTGGCCGCCCCAACACGGGCAAGTCCACGCTGATGAACCGCCTGTGCGGCTTTGACCGCGCCATCGTCACCGACGCGCCCGGCACAACGCGGGACGTGCTGGAAGAGAGCGTGCGTTTGGGGGACATCCCCCTGCGCTTGGCGGATACGGCCGGACTGCGCGAGAGCGCGGACACCGTGGAGCAAATCGGCGTGGCGCGGGCGCGGGCACGCTTAGCGGCGGCGGATTTAGTGCTCTGCGTGCTCGATGGCTCTGCCACGCTCACGCAGGAAGACCACGCCCTGCTGGAAGACTGCGCAGACAAGCGCACCGTGCTGATTCTAAACAAGTGCGACATCGGCGCTATGCCGCTGGACTTGTCCAGCTGGGGGCATCCCGTTGTGTCGCTGTCCGCCAAAACGGGCGCGGGGTTGGCGGAACTGCAAGCAGCCGTGGCACAGCGTTTGGGGACGGCGGATTTTGTCCCCGCCGACGCGGCACTCATCAGCGAACGCCAGCGTGCCGCGTGCGAAGAAGCATTGCGGATTCTGCGCGAAGCCGAAGATGACCTGACGCGCGGCGTGACGCTTGATGCGGTCAGCGTGCTACTGGAGGATGCCTTGACCGCCCTGCTCACCCTGCGCGGACAAAACGCCACGGACGCGGTGACCGATGCGATCTTCTCGCGCTTTTGCGTGGGCAAATAACACAGGAGAAAAACCCATGTCCTACCAACAGGATGCTGACTATCCGCTGGACGAGCTGGCGGGCACGGTGGAGTCCATCACCTTCCGCAACGACGAGAACGGCTGGTCGGTGCTGGATTTGTCTTGCGAAGACGACCTGCACACCGTGGTGGGCATTTTGCCCGACGTCCAGCCCGGCGAACAGCTCCTCCTGCGCGGGCGTTGGGATTCCCACGGCACATATGGGCCGCAGTTTCGCGCGGAGCTTTGTGAACAGGTTGTCCCGCGCACGGCGGCGCAGATGCTCAAATACCTGAGCGCGAAAACGGTCAAGGGCATCGGTCCGGCCACGGCGCGGCGGCTGGTGGAGCTCTATGGCGACAAAACCTTTGATATTCTGGAGAACCACCCCGAGCTTTTGGCCGAAGTGCGGGGCATGAGCGTCGAAAAAGCGCAGCTGGCGCACGAGGACTTCAAAAAGCAGTTCGCCCTGCGCACGGTGATGATTGCGCTGGAGCAAATTGGCATGACCAGCGCCGAATGCACCAAAGCCTACAAGGTTTTTGGCGTTCATGCGCCCAGCAAAGTGGCGAGCAACCCCTATGCGCTGTGCGAGTTGGGGATAGCCTTCGCGCGAGCGGAACAGATCAGCGGGCAGCTGCCCGAGCGCCCCGCGCCCGCACTACGCCTGCGGGCGGCGCTTGTGCACACGCTGCGCCGCGCCCAATATAGCGATGGGCACACCTGCCTGCCGCAGGCAGAACTCCTGCGGCTGTGTTGCGAGATGATCCAAGCGGACTGGGAGGACGTCCAGAGCACGTTGGCGGACATGGTCACGGACAACACCTTGCGCCGCGAAACATGGGACGAGACGGACTACATCTTTATGCCACCGATTCACAAGGCGGAGCAATCGGCCGCCACGCGCCTGCAGGTCTTTTTGGATTTCCCCCCCGCCGGGAGCGAGGCCCTCGACGAGGACATCGATGCGGTGGAGCGAGAGAGCGGCATTGTATATGGCGAGCTACAGCGGCTGGCCATCCGCACAGCGGCGGAAAAGGGGATGCTCATCCTCACGGGCGGCCCGGGCACGGGCAAGACCACGGCCATCCGTGGCATTTTACATTTGTTCAAGCGGCAGGGGCTAAATGTGGCACTGGCCGCGCCCACTGGCCGCGCCGCCAAACGCATGAGCGAGCTGGCCGGGCAGGAGGCGAAGACCCTCCACCGCCTGTTGGAGGCGCAGAAAACCGAGGATAACCGCCCGCCCGTATTTATGCGTAACGCCAAAAATCTGCTGGACTGTAGCGCACTGATTTTGGACGAGCTGAGCATGGTGGACGCGTATTTGTTCTCGGCGGTGCTTGATGCGCTGCCGCTCAGTTGCCGCCTGATACTGGTGGGCGACGCCGACCAGCTACCCGCCGTGGGCGCGGGCAATACGCTGGGCGACCTCCTGCGGGCGGACGCGCTGCCGTCCGTGCGGCTGACGAAAGTCTACCGACAGGCCATGGCATCGCTGATTGTGGAAAATGCCCACCGCATCATCGACGACCTGCCGCCCATTCTGGACGACGTGACGCGCGACTTTTTCTTCATGCCCAAAAGCACGCCCGCGCTGGTGCAACAGACGGTCTGCGAGCTGGTCAGTCAGCGACTGCCCAAAAGCTACGACCTAGACCCCATGACGCAGATCCAAGTGCTCTGCCCCAGCAAAATGGGCTTGGCGGGCACGGGGCAGATGAACGCCGCGTTGCAAAACGTCCTCAATCCCCCTAGCGATGACAAAAAAGAGCACACCCACGCCGGGCGCAGCTTCCGCACGGGGGACAAAGTGATGCAGATGAAAAACGACTACGAGCTGCCGTGGCGGGACGAGTGGGACAAAGAGGGCAACGGCATCATGAACGGAGAGCTGGGCATCGTGCGGGAGATCCACCCCAAAGAGCAGAGTTTTATTGTGGACTTTGGGGGACTAACAACGATCTACCCGTTCAAAAAGCTGGAGAATCTGGACTTGGCCTACGCCGTCACCGTGCACAAAAGTCAGGGCAGCGAGTTTGAGGCTGTGGTGTTGCCTGTGCGCTCTGTGCCCTGGCCGCTGTCGTACCGCGCCCTGCTCTACACGGGTGTCACCCGCGCCAAACGCCTGTTTGTGGGCGTGGGCAGTGCGGAGGAATTTCAAAAAATGGCCGCCAACGTCCGCACAGGTGTGCGCTATAGTGGGCTGGCGAATTTTTTGAATCATAGTCAATCAACTTGATAAATATCTTATGTGACCACTGATTCATTGTGTATTGTAGGGGCTTTTCTGTGCTCGCCCGCAGTCTAGATGTTAGATTCCTGCACTAAACGTTTTTTGCGTTCTTTAAGAAGGAACGTGTGGATACATACTCTAGCGTCTAGCCTCTAACATCTAATGTCCAGATGCGGACGCGCGATGCACGCCCCTACGGGTTGTTGGTGGAATCGGGTTAGGAGAGATAGAATCGACAAATTGAGCGGGGAGGAATAGCGCAAGCTTAAGCTTATTCTTAACCTTAAGCTTAAGCTCCATGTTGAGATAAACCATCACAGTCCGCCGCAATTTGTCCGCGTGTGTGAGGGCAGAAGACAGAGGGCAGCCTTGCGCCCGAGGCTCCGTCCTCTGGCCGCTGACCTCTGTCTTCTCAACCGCGGACGCGCGATGCGCGCCCCTACGAGTTGTTGCTTTTTATGGCAGGAAAATGACGATTTACGCGATTCTATTGGATATAGTGCATAATAATTTCGTTTTTCTTGCAGTATTTTTAGACTGTTTTCATTACGATTATTAATAACGTTTAAGCTTTAAGGTTAACCTCAAGGTTAAACTCAATATCAAACTTAAGGTTAAACTCAAGGTCAAGATTGAGATTAATCTTGTGGTTATTTCTACTGATTTTCGCGGGCGTTTTGTAGAGATAAGGTTCGCCCCCCTACAATATACCACGGGCGGATGATATCCGCCCCTACATTTAGAGGACAGAAAACAGAAGGCAGAGGGCAGATGCTCCGTCCTCTGCTAGAACCAACGGATTACCACGGGCGGCAGATTGCCGCCCCTACCCGCACACCTCACCGTCCCAGCATCTATTCACTATACCTTATTACCTAGCTTACACCTCAATCCGCAGCACGCGATGGGCGATGGCGCGGGTGTAGGTGGCCAGCGGGCGGAAGTCGTTGTCGTTGCTGTGCGCGGCAATGAGCACGTTGCTGGGGTCGGGATTCTCGCCCACGTGGACGATGAGCAGGCTGTGCCCCCAGTCATCGGGCTTGAAGCTCAGCTGAATCAAATCGCCCGGCTGCGCCTGCGCCAGGTCAATCACTTCGCCCCGCAGCCCCTTTGCTTTGCCGCGTGTTAAGTATTCGTACAGGTGCTGCACACTCGTCCACGCGGGTGCGCGGTCGTCGGCAGAGCGATAGTACCAGCCGTTGTCGCTGAACTCCTGTGGCGCACCGCCGGCCAAAAAGGCCTGCGAAACAAAGTTGGTGCAGTCGCCCCACGGTTCGGAAAAATCATAGTACTTCGGGTTGCGCCGATAGACCCACTCATGGGCATAGCGCACGGCAGCGTCGCGGTCATAGGCCATGGTTTTCACCCCTTTGTCCCTAGGGTATGCCTTGGAGGGGTGGGGTGTGAGGATACAGGCGGGAGGGGGGCACAGCTCGCCCCTACAAATGGAGGCAATCAACGGTTTCGTTGAACAAGGTTGACAACCGTCCCCGCATGTGTTAGACTATGGGCAGAGGCCGATGCTATGCGATAGGAGAAGTGCACATGAAAAGAAAAACCATCGCGATCATTGCCGCTCTGTTAGTGTTTGTGCTGGCGGTAACCGCTCTGATCGTTTATAATGATCCGCGAATTGTCGACACGGCGTCTTTGATAAGAACAGCAACGGAATTCCTCTCTGCGAATTATTCCGAAACGCTGCTTGGCGAACATAGCACTGTATTTGATTTGCATGACGGGCAGTATTTTCTGTTTGATGCAAATTATTATCCTAGACTTGATTCCATAAATGCTCTTATTGAATCAAGTCCAGAGCATTCTCCTATCCGACCGATCGACCCTTCTGCTACTTCTACCTATGGTCTGTTAACCTACAAAAAAACTATCACAGGGATAAAAGCAGAAGATGTTTTCTTTTTTCTTTATGAAAAAGAGCAGGAAGATGAAAAAATAATTAACGTCCGCGGGGTGGATAATTTTATAGTCGGCAGAATAAATGACGATAAAGTAAAACGAGTGGATTATTATTGCAACGATATCTTCGTCTCTTCTTTATAATCGGCGGAGCAGTGATTCCGTGTTTTTCTTGTTTGTTGGTGAAAAAATAGTGAATCATGAATATGTGAACTCTTTTGTTTGCTACGATGAGACAGGCGCTGTGGTTTTTGAAATGTGAGCGCGATAACCCCCAAAAATTTGACATTCCCCCGCAAATGCTGTAAAATATCCCCCAAAAAGAGCCGAGGGAGTTTTTGTGATTTTGCAGACAATCGAGGGCAAAACCCCGCGCGTGGCGCAGGACGCTTTTGTGGCGGAAACCGCCGTGCTCGCGGGGGACGTGACGCTTGAGAGCGGCGCGAACATTTGGTACGGCGCGGTGCTGCGCGGCGACATCGGGCGCATTGTGGTGGGCAAAAACAGCAATGTACAGGAAAACGCCGTGCTCCATACGGACGCGGGCGGCGCGGTGATTTTGGGCGAAAACGTCACGGTGGGACATGGCGCGATACTGCACGGCTGCACGGTGGCGGACGGTGCGCTCATCGGCATGGCGGCCACGGTGCTCGACGGCGCGGTGGTGGGCGCAGGAGCACTGGTGGGCGCGGGTGCGCTGGTGACGGGCGGCACGGTCATTCCGGCGGACACGCTGGCGCTGGGCAGTCCGGCCAAGCCCGTGCGCACGTTAACCGATGCTCAGCGCACCGCCAGCCTGCAAAACGCGGCGGACTACGTGCGCCATGGCCGCGCGTTGCGGCGTGAGGGGTGAGGGGGCGCACCCTCGTGCCTCTGTAGGGGTAGCCTAACAACTTCGTTATCAAAATTATCAAAGCAACATCAAACAATATACCTACCCCGCACAACCCACCCCCTACAGGCAATAGGTGGTCTCCAAATCTGCCGTTCCCCCAACTTTTCCGCAAAAAACGCCCGCCCCCTTGAAAACCCGCCAAAAAAAGTGTATAATACACGCATCACAGAAAAAACGAAGGAGACAGCGATGGGGATCAAGTTGGACGCCATTCGGGCACGCAAGGACGAGGCCGCGAAGTACATGGAACAGGAGATTGTGCACACAATCAAGAGCTTTGGCAAACGCCGGCCGGGCAGCGAGGGCGAGACGAAGGCTGTGCACTACATGGCCGACAAGCTCAGAGAGTACGGTTGCGACAGCGTGACGGTCGAGCCGTTCGACGTGCACACGGGCGCGTTTATGGGCTGGATCTATTTCTGCATGACCGTGGTGCTCGCGGCGTTTGGGCTGTACTTTGTGGGCGAGCGTTGGTCACAAATCGCGGCGGTGTGCCTCATCGCCATCGGCCTAGTGTTGTTCGTGGGCGAGTTTGTGTTTTACTTCAAGGTCATCGACCCGCTGTATCGCAAACAGACCTCCCACAACGTGACGGCCGTCAAAAAGCCCACGGGCGAAGTCAAACAGCGCATTTTCTACAACGGACACCCCGACGTCGCCAACGAATTCACGTTTTCCTATCATTTTGGCTTCAAGGTGTATGCCGCGCACTTTCTGGGCTCTCTCGTGGGTCTGGGTTACTTCGTGACGATTCTCGTCCTGCAACTCACGGGCATTCTGCCGCGCGAAACCGTGCTGCTGCTGGGCTATATCGGACTGATTTTCGTGCCGTTTTGGGTGGGCATGTACTTTATGTCCAACCCCAAAATGCCGGTCGATGGCGCAAACGACAACCTGACGGCCTGCTACATGGGCATTGCCTTGATGAAAGAGCTGCAAGAGCAGGGCATCGAGCTGGAGCACACGGAAGTGGGCGTACTGATTACGGGTTCGGAAGAAGAGGGACTGCGCGGCGCGAAAGCTTGGGCGGCCGCGCATCAGGGCGAATATCAAGACGTGGACACGTACTTCTTCTGCTACGACACCATCCGCGAGCGCGACTATTTTGCGGTGAACCTGAAAGACCTGAACGGCACAGTCAAGGCGGATGCCGAAGCGGGCGAGATGTTCCTGCAGGCGGCCAAAACGGTTGGCGTGAAGTTTAGCAAAGGCCTCGTACCCTTCGGCGGCGGCGCAACGGATTCCGCGGCACTGGCGCAGGGCGGCTTCAAATCCGTCGGCATCACGGGCATGAACCACAATCTGGAGAGATACTACCACACGCGCGAGGACAGCTACGACAATCTGGATCTGACCGCCCTAGCCGACTGCTTTGCCGTCAGCACGCAACTCCTAGAAGACCTAGAGAATCGCTAAGAGACATCAGACGATAGAAGACAGAGGACAGAGTTTCGTGCGCAATTCTGCCCTCTGTTTTCTGATATCTGCCGCCCCTACAACAATTGTTCATTGCATCTTGCCCACGGGAAACAAAAAGGACACCGCCATGATCATCGACAGCCACACCCATATTTACCCCGACAAAATCGCCTTTCGGGCGTCACACGCCATCGGCGAATACTACGAAATGCCCATGGAGTTTGACGGCACGGCGGAAAATCTTTTGCGGCACGGGTTGGCCGCGGGCATCGACAAGTTCGTCGTTTGCTCTGCCGCCACCACGGCGGCACAAGTGCGTCCGGTCAACCAGTTCATTGCCGCTTCTGTCGCTGCGCACAGCGACCGCTTTTGGGGCTACGGCACGGCGCACCCGGATTGCACGGACATCCCCGCCGTGGTGGAGGAAATCATCGCCGCCGGGCTCGTGGGCATCAAGCTCCACGGCGACTTCCAAAAATTCCTCATCGACAGCCCCGCCGCCATGCGCATCTACGAAGCGTGCGAAGGCCGCCTGCCCGTGCTCCTGCACAGCGGCGATTACCGCACCGAGTACACCAAACCCGCCCGCGTGCTCAACATTGCGCGGACTTTCCCAAAACTGGACATCATCGCGGCGCACTTTGGCGCATGGAGCGAGTGGGGCAGTTCCGCCGCGCAGCTGGCCGAGGCGGGCGTGTACATCGACACCTGCTCAAGCCTGTACGCCCTCAAGCCGCGCTTTGCCCGCCTGTTGATCGACACCTTCGGCGTGGATCACGTATTTTTCGGCACGGATTACCCCATGTGGCGCACGGGCAAGGAGCTGGAATACCTGCACAATCTTCCGCTGACGGACGACGAGCGCCGCGCCATCCTAGGCGAAAACTTCTTGCGCTTTATTTCTAAATATGAAAAAACAGATGGTGGTAATAACAATTTGTAGGGGCGACCCTTGCCTGTGCCCTGCGGGTATGGTCGCCCTTTACGCAAAGCGCATTATCGGGGCAACCACAAGGGTTGCCCCTACACGTGGGTATTGACCATCACGGGCGGCAGATTGCCGCCCGCTGGTGAGAATGCAGACGTCAGAAGACAGAGGACAGATCGTTAGGCGCAAATCTGCCCTCTGTCTTCTATTTTCTGCCCTCTGTCTTCCCGTAAATCCGGCGCAGACCGTCGGACACCAAGTCCGGCGCGTGGACAAACGTGCGCAGACAGTGGGGCAGGATGCCGCCCGACAGGCCGCCTGTGCCCACGAGCGTGGCGAACGGTGCTTGTAGTTCCGCTTCCATACGTGCGGTCATGCCGTCGAGCATGGAGGCCGTGCCGTAGACCACGCCGCTGGTCATGGCCTCCAATGTGTTTGTGCCCACCACGCGTGCACCGCCCGAAAAACTGATGGAGGGAAGCTGCGAGGCCTTGTCGCTCAAAGCCGCCAGAGAAATGCCCACGCCCGGCGCAATGGATACGCCCCGTAGCGTGCCAGTGGCATCGAGCGCAATGAGTTTGGTGGCCGTGCCCAAATCGGCCACAAGGCAGGGCAGGGGGTACTGCTCCTTGGCGGCGACGGCGGCGGCCACAATGTCCGCGCCCACGCTGGCGGGGTTGTCCACACGCATGGAGAGGCCGGTTTTCACGCCGGGGGCTAACACAAGGGCAGGCACAGCGGTCAAAATCTCCGCCGCCCCCGCGATGGCCGCCGTCAGCTCCGGCACAACGCTCCCAATCACCGTGCCGACCAGTGCGGACGGCGCAATGGCACTGCGCTGTAGCAGGAGCGCCAGCTCCACGGCGTATTGATCGCGCGTGCGCTCGCGCTGGCTGGCGAGGCGTGCGCTGAAAATCAGCGTCCCGGCATCCCAGACGCCCAACGTGATGTGTGTATTGCCGATGTCGATGGTCAGTAGCACCAAAAAGCCCCCATAGTGTTCTCTTACCATATTATAGCGCATTTTCGCCGAAGAAGCAAGCGGGCTTGCAATGAACAATGTACAATTTTAATAGATTGGTCGCCCGCTGGGGATCTGTAGGGGCGCACGCCCCTACTTGTCAAAAGTTTGCGAAACAGGCGTGAGAAGGCAAATTCTGTCCTCTAACTTCTGCTTTCTGCCCTCTGTAAAAAGTTTCTTGCCGAGTTTCGCCTTTTTTCTGCATAAGTGGTTGCATTTTTTTGTCCGATGTGGTACAATTGCAGTTGCATGAGTGGAACTCTACCCAATTTGGAATCTCAGAGTGCCAATCTTTGGCAGACCATACGTGTTTTCGGCTGGTTTTTCAGCCCAAGGGAGTGACTTTTTGAAAAAGATCATCAGCGTTCTAGTGGCGGTGTTGGTGCTCATAGGGGCATCGGCGGCGTTGCTGACGGCCAGCGCTCAGACGCAAGTGAAAGTGCCCGACCAATTTCACCTGCTGGCCGGTGGCTTAATAGAGGAAGACCCCCGCACCAGCGCACGCCGCCCGGACGGGGCGAGCTATGCGTGGCTGGAAGATGTCTTCATCCGCGAGCGTTCGGCGAGCTTGACCTATGTCCCGGTCGAGCCCATCGATGCCTATCCCTTCGGTAGCACGCTGGCCTCCTTCAAGCTGGATGTGCAGGAGTATCTAGACGCCCTGAACGCCCCGCAAGACCCCATCGCCATGCTGGGCAATATTACCGATATCTTCAACCAATTGCGCATTGCGCTGTATACTTTGGGCATTGATGCCTCCCCGGCGGAGCAGAAAATCTGGCTGGAAGAAAACACCAAAATCGATTTCAGCAAAACGGCCAACGCCGCCATTGCCGACTATCTCGAGCCCATGACCACCCTGCTCTACGCCACGCAACGCTACAATCTGGGCGGGATCATTCTGGGCGCGGCCGCGCCGAGTTTGCCCGAAAACGTGGGGCTAGAAGAAGCGGCCGTGCTGACGATGAAGGAGCTCTTCACGGCCAACGGCGACGCAACTTTTGACAACATCAAGACCCTCAAGGGCTTGGTCATTGCGCTCATGCGCACGTATCTGGTGTCTCAGCATGTTTCTCTTTCGGACTACGCCACAGACGAGCAAGTGCTCCGCGCGACCATTCTCGCGGTGATTGCGCAAGCCGGCTACACCAGCGATGCGGATTCCACCACCATGGCCGATGAGCAACTGAAGCTCTATGAGCTGGGTGCGGAACTCTTCCTGCGCTTCCGCGTGGTCTGCCCACCCGCCGCGCTGGGCGTCGCTCTGCAATCTGTCGACCCCACCACCGCCGTGGCGCGGGTAATTTTGGAAACGATGATCTGCGAAAAGAGCAAAAAACAACCGGCCGATCTCGCCACAAAGTCCATGGAGGATCTGTTCAACGATGCGCTGATTCTGGGCTACTTTGCGCTCACGAGCGACTTCTATTCGGATGTCTATGAATACAACGTCCACCTAGATTACAAAGAGAGCAAGCTGTATCTCATGGCGTTCCCCTACGCGCCGCTGATGGATCCGGCGGGCTATTCCGGCAATATAACCTACAAAATCAACGGGCAAGTCGCGGATTTGCGCAAGGCACTGGAGATTGCGCTCAACCCGGCGTTAGAAGAACAGCTCATCGACCTAGAGGTCGTCTATAAGGATGACCGCGCGGGCATCAACGAGACCCGCCACTACCTCTTCCGCATCTTTGAAGGCAAGAATGACCCGCCCAACGATGGCAACCCCTTCGTGGATATCGCCAGTTTGCTGATGGGTGGCTCAAACGGCAACCTGCTCGCCAGTTTGGGCAGTGCCTTGTCCCCCGTCTATAGCGCGAAAGCGCCGGATGCCACCACGCCCGCCTCCACCGTCAGCGGTTGGGAACCGGCCACCGTTGCGCCGCACGCGGGGGCGTTCCCAGAGGTCTTGACCGACCCCAACGCGGCCGAAGTGCTGGGCGCGTTCACCGTGGTCGATCCGCAAAACAGTCCGCTGTCGCCTGCAGGTGCAGGCTCTCCCGCCAGCGCGTCCGCACCCAAAACGGGTCTGGCCGCCCTTTGGGCCACGATGACGCGCAATAACCTTGCGCTGTATATCGCCATCGGCTTGGTGGTGGTCGCCGCCGCCGCCGCGCTGTTCATCCATGACCACAAAAAGCAGGAGGCCGAACACGCCGCTCTGGGCTTTAAGCCCAAGAAAAACGGCAAGTCCGCCAAAAACAAAAAGCCCAAGCCCGACGACCGCTTTTAAGCGCGAAAAAGACAAAATTTCCAAGCACTTCATACGCTGGAAACATTTGCATGGTATCCTAACATCAGCCGATGCTTTGGTGTCGGCTGATTTGCCAAAAATGGGGTAATCTACCAACAGAACGACTGACTATAGGGAGCGCAAAATGGCACTGGAAAAAATCCTCGTCGTGGACGACGACCTGAACATCTGTGAGCTTCTGCGGCTCTATCTGGAAAAAGAGGGCTACGAAATCGCACAGGCCAACGATGGCGAATCCGCCGTGGAGACCGCCAAAGAGTTTCAGCCCGCGCTGATTCTCCTAGACTTGATGCTGCCCAAAATGGACGGCTGGGGCGTGTGCCGCGAGGTGCGCAAGACCAGCAACGTGCCCATCATCATGCTCACGGCCAAGGGCGAAACCTTTGACAAGGTGCTGGGGCTGGAGCTGGGCGCGGACGATTACATCGTCAAGCCCTTCGACGCAAAGGAAGTGCTCGCGCGCATCAAAGCGGTGCTGCGCCGTAGCGTGGCTGTCCCCGCCGAGAATGACGTGAAGGAAGTGCACTACGACAAGCTCATCGTCAACCTGACCAACTACGAGCTACAGGTGGACGGCAAGCGCGTGGATACGCCCCCCAAAGAGCTGGAACTCATCTTCCATTTGGCCAGCAACCCCAACCGCGTGTATACGCGCGATCAGTTGCTGGACGAAGTGTGGGGCTTTGATTACTTTGGCGATTCGCGCACGGTGGATGTGCACGTCAAGCGACTGCGCGAAAAGCTGGAAGGCGTGAGCGACAAGTGGGAGCTGAAAACTGTCTGGAGTGTGGGATACAAATTTGAAACACGAGCCTAAACCACAGGCGCGCCGCCCGGTGCGTTTCCTGAGAAGCGGGTTGTTCCGCCGCTATGCGGTGACGTTCAGCTCGCTGCTTTTGGTGAGCTTTTTTATCTTAGGCGCGGCGTTTTTGGTGACGATCGCGGAGTTTTGGACAGATGAAAAGCTGGCACAACTGAGCGAAAACGCCGCCCGCGTGGCCGAGCGCACGGAGCAAACCTTCCGCCGCTATACGGACGAAGAGCGATACGCCCCCGTGGTCATGTTCATGCTCAGCGAAACGGCCAGCACGCTCAACACGGGGCTCGACGAGGGTGCCGCCCCCGATCAGTACATCCGCATGGACATCTTCGTGGTCAACGAAGAGGGGCAAGTGGTCTACTGCAACGACATGTATGACCGCTATCTGGCGGGCGAGCCGCTGGCCTGCCCCCTCCACCAGACGGCCACGATTCCGGCGGAGCTCATCCAAAGCGCCATGCACGGGGCAATTTCGGGCGAGGATAATTTGGGCGGCATGTTCGCCCAGCATCGCTATTTTGCCGCCGTCCCGCTCAAATCGGGCGATGGCACAACGGCGACGGGCGCGGTCTTTGCCACCGCCCCCATCACCGAGGGCTTGCGCCCCTACATTCAGCAGGTGGTCATCCGCTTCATCGGCGCTACGGTGCTCTCCATCCTGCTGGTCTTTGTCATCATCGCGTACCTCTCCTATCGCCTGACCAAACCGCTCCTAGACATGGAACAGGCCGCCAGCCGCTACGCCGTGGGGGACTTCTCCCTGCGCGTGTATTACCGCCGCAAGCCGAAGAAACCCTTAAAAGAGAAGCACAAAAAACGCAAGCATCGTCACCCAGACGAGCTCATCGCGCTGGTGGAATCCTTCAACAATATGGCGCAGGATTTGAGCGTGCTGGAATCCACCCGCCGCAGTTTTGTCGCCAACGTCAGTCACGAGCTCAAAACGCCCATGACCACCATCGGTGGCTTCATTGACGGCATCCTAGACGGCACGATTCCCCCCGCGCGGCAGGAACACTATCTGGGCATCGTGTCCGGCGAAGTGAAGCGCCTCTCGCGCCTAGTGACGGGGATGCTCAACATGAGCCGCATTGAGGCGGGCGAGCTGCACATGAAGCCCAAAGCGTTCGATCTCTCCGAGCTGATGCTGCAAACGCTCCTAAACTTTGAACGCCTGATTGACCAAAAGGGCGTGCAGGTGGAGGGCATTGACGCGTTGGGACACGTGATGATCTCCGCCGACCGCGACATGCTCAGCCAAGTGCTCTATAACCTGTGCGACAACGCCGTGAAGTTCGTCGACGGCGGCGGCACAATCGCCGTGCGCGTCTGGGAAGAAGAGGAGCGCATCTACGCCACGGTGCGCAATTCCGGCACGGGCATTGGGCAGAAGGATCTCTCCAACGTGTTTGAGCGTTTCTATAAGGTGGATCAGAGCCGCAGCTACGACACCAAATCCGCCGGGCTGGGTCTGTATATCGTCAAGACCATCATCGACCTGCACGGCGGCAAAATCAGTGCGCAGAGCGTGGAATCGCAATACGCGGAATTCAAGTTCTGGTTGCCCAAGTGAGGCAGAAAACATCGCTCCATGTCGCTGAGCGGTCGAATTCGCACAGTTTTCATCTTTCGCGCAAACAATCGCCATCCCCATGACTATAATATAAGCATGTGCCCAAATTTAGGAGGACAACCCATGGACGAATACACCAACCCCACGCCCGAGCCGGAAAACACAACCGCGCCGGACTTCCCCGCCGCGCCGCTGGGTGCGCCCGCGCCGCCCATCCCCTACTATGTGCCGGCAGAGGCAGAGGATTTCCTGCCGAAAGAGCCCGCACCCGAAGCCGCACCCCCTGCCGAAGAGCCACAGGCTTTGCAAGAGGCGCTTTCGGTGGACACAGAGGCAGCGCCTGCGCCGCCGATCTATCCGCCCGTCCCTGCGCCAAATGCGGTGTATCCCCCGCTCCCGCCGCAGATGCAGGGCTATGCCCCGCCGCCCCCGCCGGGCTATCCGCAGTACCCACAGGCGGCCGCGCCGTGGCAGAATCCAGCACAACCGCCCGTCAAGAAAAAGCACAAGGGATTGACCGTGCTGGCGGTGCTCATCTGCCTGACACTCATCGTCACGGGCATTGTGGTCATCGTTTCGCTGCTCAATAACGGGAGCGACAATCTGGGCGGCACGGGCGACGGCACAACGCTGAACATTGCGCCCACGCCCACGGAAAAACTCAACCTGCCCGCCAGCGGCAGTGTGCTGACTAGCGAGCAAATCAGCGAAAAGCTCTCTAAATCCGTGGTGGGCATCGTGCTCTTCTCTGGGCGCAAGGGCGACAGCGCCGTGGGCAGCGCGTCGGGCATCATCATGGGCGAGGACAGCACGGGCAAATACACCTACGTCATCACCTGCGCCCACGTCATCAGCGACGGCGGCGGCTTGACGGTGAAGGTGCAGTTTGAGAACGGTAGCCAAGAGAAAGCCGAGATTGTCGGCTATGACACGCGCACCGATCTGGGCGTAATCCGCATCAAGAAGACGGGTCTGCAGGCGGCGGAGTTTGGCAATTCCGACGCCATTCGCGCGGGTGAGCAGATCTGGGCGATTGGCAACCCGGCGGGGATGGAGTTCTATGGCTCAATCACCACGGGCATCGTCAGCGCCATTGGGCGCGACCTAAAGAGCGAGAACGAAACGCCGCTCATTCAGCACGATGCCGCCATCAACCCTGGCAATTCTGGCGGTCCGTTGGTGAACAAATACGGGCAAGTCATTGGCATCGTCTCCATGAAGCTGGTCAGCGGCGACATTGAGGGCATGGGCTTCGCCATTCCCTCCACCCCCGCAAAGCTCATCATTGACGAGCTAATCAAAAACGGCAAGATTTCTGGCCGCGCACGCTTGGGGATCTATTACAGCGAGGCGAGCCAGAGCGCGAAATACAGCATGGTCATCCAGCTGAAAAAACTGCCCAGCGGCTCGCTCATCATTGAGGACATTGACCCCTCCACCCCGCTGGCGAAGACCAAAGCGCAAAAGTACGACATGATTGTGGCCGTCAACGGCAAAAAGCTCGACAAGCCGGACGTGCTGCTCGATGTGATCCAAAAAGGCAAGCCGGGTCAGTCCATCACGCTCGATTTGGTGCGCGTATTCAGCGACTACAGCATCGAGGAGTTCAGCGTAAAGACCACCCTCGTGGAGGATACAGGCGAGACGGGCTACCCGGAAGAGAGCACCGAGCCGGAGATTTTGTTGCCGTTCTAGATTCTAGATTAATTGTTATGCACCTGTAGGGGCGACCACAAGGGTCGCCCCTACAACCTAAAACCCCTCAGAAAGAATTTGAACATATGCCCCAAACCATCGCTGCGCTGGGCAGCTTTGACGGATTGCACATGGGTCACTGGGCAGTTCTGCAGGACGCTCAGCTGCCCGCCACCGTGTGTTTGCTCTTTGACGGGCTGGACAAGTCCGCGCAACTGCTGACCACCGAAAAGCGCGATGCGCTCTTGCGCGAAGCGGGCATCGAGCCCGTGGTTTTTGCGTTTGACGAGCTACAACATCTCACGCCAGCGCAGTATGTGGACGAGGTTTTGTGCGCACAGCTACACGTGGATGGCGTGGTCTGCGGCTATAACTACCACTTTGGGGCAGGCGCGGCGGGCGATGCCGACACCCTGCGCACGCTCTGCGCCGCGCGGGGCATTGCCTGCCGCGTTGTGCCGCCCGTTTTGCAGGCAGGCATGCCCGTGAGCGCCACGCGCATCCGCGAAGCCTTGCGCTTGGGGGATGTGCCCACAGCCAATGCCCTGCTTGGTCGCCCGTTTGGGTATGACTTCCCCGTGGCGCACGGCGACGCGCGTGGGCGCACGCTGGGCTACCCCACCGCCAACCAATTCTTCCCAGAGGGTTTTCTGATTCCACGGCGGGGGGTGTACGCCAGCCGCGTGACCTTGGCGGGGACGGTCTATCCCGCCATGACCAACATCGGTTTGCGCCCCACCTATGCCAGCCCCGTGCCCCTGAGCGAGACGCATCTTTTCGGCTTTTCGGGTGACTTGTACGGGCAAAAGCTCCCGGTGGAGCTGCTGGCGTTCATCCGTGACGAGCGTGCGTTTGCCAGCGCGGAGGAGCTCACGAAGCAGCTGACGAGCGACGCAAAGCAGTGTAAAGCGCGGTTTTAGCGGATTTTTGCAAAAAAATCCGTAACACTTTGGCAACATTTCCAAAAAACACTTGCAATCTTGCGCGGAATGTGCTAGACTAATGCTGTAGCGAACTTCAACCCGCATCCCATTGCAAAGGAGGCACACACATGGAAGCTTTCACACAAGCATTTGCCGATTTCTTCAGCTGGCTGTCCGGTTTCACGTTTGAAATCGTTCTGACCGCGATTGAAGACTGGTTGTTCGAGATCAGCGGCGGTGATTTCCACTGGGGCTCTACGTTCTAGGGCACTTCTACACACCAAAAAAACACCCTTGCCTCGCGGCGGGGGTGTTTTTTATACTATTTCGCAATAAAAATTGTTGCCTATCGCGACAGGCAAGGGTCGCCCCTATGGAAGGATTCTTAATACGGAATCGTATGAATTGTGATAACAGACAAACGGGGCGATGTGGACATCGCCCCCTACGGAAGGATTTCAAAAACGGAATCGTATGAATTTTTTGTCCGATTGGCAAAGGAAAAGCCTTGAAACCCGGTGGTTTCAAGGCTTTGGTGCGGTGGACGGGACTTGAACCCGTACCCTTGCGGACACGCCCCTCAAACGTGCGCGTATGCCAGTTCCGCCACCACCGCATCGCCTGCGTTCGCCCGAGGGTCTCTTGCGGGGACGAACACACAGTATTATAGCATCTCTCGCTCGTTTTGTCAAGTCTCGCTACGCCCCATTTGCTTTTTCGCCCCATTACTGCTATAATATAGTGCTAGAAAAAGCGAGGAGACAGTTCGATGATTTCTAAGATTATGGCCAAGATCCTAAAATGGTATAAAAAGAACGCCCGCACCAAAATTCCGCTGTGGCTGCACACGCTCATCAGTCAGGTCTGGTGGAGGCTGCCGATGTCCGTTTTGTCGCTGATTAAGCCGCAATACAAGGGACGGGCGGTCTATGCGCAGTCGCTCGAAAAGCCCATCGTGCCCGACTCCATCCTCTACGAGTCCTTTCACGGCAAAAACGCCTCGGATAACCCGCTGGCTATGTTCCGCTATCTGATTGACAACCCGAAATATGCTGGGTACACACACATCTGGGTGCTAGACGATGTCCAGCCCAAAGACACCGCGCTCGCGCCCTACCTACACCGCAAAAATCTCCGCGTCGTGCAAAAAAAGTCCATGGACTTCTTCCGCGCACTGGCGACGGCGCAGTATTTGTTCAACAACTCGACTTTTTTGTCCTATTTTATGAAGCGCCCAGAACAAACTTATGTGAACCTTTGGCACGGCACGCCCCTGAAAAATATGGGCAAACACATTCTCTCCGACAAGCCGTGGCTACGCGCGAATGTGCAACGCAATTTTCTGCACACGGATTATTTTGTGCACCCCAACGCCTTCACCGCCGAAAAAATGACCGACAGCTATGACCTAGATGGCGTGTTTGCGGGCAAAATGGCCGTGCTGGGCTATCCGCGTGTGGATACGCTTTTGCACGCAGATCGTGCAGCGATTCGCCAAAAGATGGGCGTAAAGGATGATGAGCGTCTGATTCTCTATGCCCCGACCTGGCGCGGCGAAAAAGTGGACACGGACACAAAGCTGGACAAGACTACCACCTATGTCCGTGCGCTGCAGAAGCAATTGCCTAAAAATGACCGCCTGTTTTTTACGCCGCATGATTTTCAGCTGGCGCAGCTACCGGGGGATTTACAGCGTTTTGTGCCGCCGAAAACACTGGAGACCAACGAGCTGCTTGCCGCCGCCGATGTACTCATCAGCGACTATTCGAGCGTGTTTTTTGACTTTTTGTGCACGGGTCGCCCCATCCTGTTCTTTACGTATGATATGCAGGAATATCTGCGTCAGCGCGGCACCTATATCGCCATGAAAGACCTGCCCGGTCCTCTGTGCCCAGACCTCGACACGCTCCTAACCCATTTGGCCGATCTCCCCGCCACACAAGCGCAGTATGCCGAAACCTACGCCCGCTTCGTGCGCGACTTTGCGCCGCACGACGACGGACACGCCGCCGAGCGCGTGGCGCAATGCGTGTTTGCGGGCAAAGAACTTTCTGGTGTATATGCGCTGGAGAAAACAAAGCCCACCCTGCTCATCTTCCCGGGCGGCATGTTGGATAACGGCATCACTGCGGCGGTCGTTGGACTCTCGAACAATCTGGATTTTGACCGTTATAATATTTACTACTTGATGGATACCCGTGGCGGCTTGCACAATTGCCGCAAGATCAATCCCGCGGTTAAGCTCCTGTTTGTCTCCCGTCCGCTTCTCTACGCCAACCGGGAGGAGCGCTATCACCTATATGATTTCGCGCTGTCCCGCGTGCCCAGCGAAAAGAATCAGATTTTGAGCTCCACGTTTTTGCACCGTGAGGCACGCAGAATTTTTGGCAACAGCAGCTTCGATGCCATCATCAATTATGACGGCTATACGCGCTATGATGCCGCCTTGTTGGCACACGTGGACGCGCCCATCAAGACGATATGGTTGCACAGCGACATGGTGGGCGAATATGAGATGAAGAGCTATCACTATTTGCGCTCCATCTTTACGCTTTACGATTCATACGACAAGCTTGTGTGCGTTTCTGAAGATAGCCACAAACAAAACAGCGAGAGCTTGCAGAAGCTCAACCCGAACATCCCCGCGAAGCTCGGCTTTGTGCTCAACACCATCCACGGAGACGCGGTTCTGCAAAACGTGCGCAACGCCATCCACTATCAAGTGGCGCACACCACCATCTACACCGAACCGATAAGCGAGTTGAACCCACAGTTTGCTCGCTATCCCTTCAATAAAAAAGCCATCCCCATTCCGCCAGATACCATCCGTTTCATCAGCATTGGGCGCTATTCTGTGGAAAAAGACCAGACCAGCCTGCTCTATGCCTTTGCGGAGGTCGTGGAAAAGTATCCCAATGCATTGCTGTATCTGGTCGGACACGGTCCGCTGGAGAATGATCTGAAACACTTGCGCATTGCTCTGGGGCTACAAAACAATGTCATCATCACCGGAAAACTCAAAAATCCGCACTACTTGCTCGCGCAGTGCGACTGTTTTGTGCTCTGCTCCCTGCACGAGGCCATGCCCATCACCACCATGGAGTCGTTCATTTTGGGCAAACCGATTATCTCCACGGACATTCCCGGACCGCACAATCAGATTACGCAGTACGGCGGCGGTGTCCTGCTCAAAGTCAACGACATTGAGCACCTGCGCGACGCCATGATCGACTTCATCGAACACGGCATTGCGCCGGGCACCTTTGACTACAAAGAACACAACCGCGAGGCCATGCGCCAGTTTTACGAGGTGCTGGGGATCTAGCAGAGGACAGAGGACGCAACTGCGTCCGCAGATTTGCCCTCTGTCTTCTGCCGACTGTCTTCTGAATTAACTATCTAGTTTCAGGACGGCGAGGAAGGCCTCTTGGGGGACTTCCACCGAACCGAAATGGCGCATCCGCTTCTTGCCCTCTTTTTGCTTTTCAAGCAATTTTTTCTTGCGCGTGATGTCGCCGCCATAGCACTTGGCGAGCACGTCCTTGCGCATGGCTTTCACCGTCTCGCGGGCAATGACCTTGCCGCCGATGGCCAGCTGGATGGGGATTTCGAACATCTGCCGGGGGATGTGCTCCTGCAACTTTTCGGCGATTTTCCGCGCCCGCGCATACGCTTTTTCTTGGTGGATGATAAACGACAGCGCGTCAATCACGTCGCCATTGAGTAGCACGTCCAGTTTCACCAGCTGCGAGCGGCGGTACGCGCTGATTTCGTAATCGAACGAGGCGTAGCCCTTGCTGCGGCTTTTGAGGGAATCGAAAAAGTCATAGATAATCTCGTTGAGCGGCAGGTCATAGTGCATGTCCACGCGGTCGGGTGTCACATAGTCCATGTGCTTGTACTCCCCGCGCCGCTCTTGGCACAAGTCCATAATCGCGCCCACGTATTCCGCCGGCGCGTAAATGTGCGCCTTACAGAACGGCTCTTCCATGTAGTCAATCTGGGAGGGGTCAGGGTAGTGGGTGGGGTTGTCGATCTCAATCACGCGGTCATCGGTCATGTGCACTTTGTAGACGACGCTGGGGATGGTCGTCACCAAATCCAGATCGTACTCGCGCTCTAGGCGCTCCTGAATGATTTCCAGATGGAGCAGTCCCAAAAAGCCGCAACGAAACCCAAAGCCCAGCGCACCAGAGGTCTCCGGCTCGTAGGAGAGCGCGGCGTCGTTGAGTTGCAACTTTTCCAGCGCGTCTCGCAGTGCCTCGTAGTCCGCGCCGTCCGCCGGGTATACGCCGCAAAACACCATGGGCAGCACCTTGCGGTAGCCGGGCAGAGGCTCATCGGCGGGGTTTTCCGCCGTGGTGACGGTATCGCCCACCCGCGCGTCCGCCACGGTTTTGATGGACGCGGTGATGTAGCCCACGTCGCCCGCCCGCAGCGCGTCGACCGCCTGCATAGAGGTGGGCAACATATGGCCGACCTCCACCACCGTGAATTCCGCGCCTTGCGCGTCTCCCAGCGCGTGCATCATCCGCATGGTCTCGCCGGCTTTGAGCGTCCCCTCCACCACGCGCACATAGACGATAACGCCCTTGTAGCTGTCATACACGCTGTCGAAAATCAGCGCACGCAAGGGGCGTGTGTCGTCACCCACGGGGGGCGGGATCTGGCGCACAATCTGCTCGAGCACCTGCTCCACGTTTTCGCCCGTTTTGGAGGACACGCGCGGCGCGTCTTCGCAGTCCAGCCCAATGACCTCCTCAATCTCGGCCGCCACGCGTTCGGGCTCGGCGGCGGGCAGGTCAATCTTGTTGATCACGGGCACGAGTGCCAAATCGTGATCCAGCGCAAGGTAGGTGTTCGCCAGCGTCTGCGCCTCAATGCCCTGTGAGGCATCCACCACCAAAAGCGCCCCCTCGCAGGCCGCCAGCGAGCGCGAGACCTCATAGTTGAAGTCCACGTGACCGGGCGTATCGATGAGGTTGAGGGTGTATTCTTCGCCATCGGCGGCGTGGTATTGCACCGTGACGGCGTGCGCCTTAATGGTGATGCCGCGCTCGCGTTCTAAGTCCATGTTGTCCAGCAGCTGCGCGGTCATGTCCCGCTTGGCCACCGCGTGGGTAAGCTCCAGCAGACGGTCAGCCAGCGTAGACTTCCCGTGGTCGATGTGCGCAATAATCGAAAAATTGCGTATGTGCTCTTGACGAGGCATAATGCTCCCATTCTAGATTTTAGATGTTAGAGACTAGAGGCTAGATTTCTGGACTAGACGTGATGGTCTTTTTTAGCAGAAAGCTATCGCTGTAGACCCTAACCCGTAGGGGCGGCAATCTGCCGCCCGTTCATCCCCGCAAACAATTGTACATTGTCCATTGTTAATTGTTCATTGTACCGGCGTGTTCTGCCAGATGTTTTGGGCGTATTCACGCACGGCACGGTCGGCGGCGAAGAGACCCGCGCCGGCAATGTTCTCCAAACTCATGGCGTTCCAGCGGCGCTGATCCAGCCACAGCTGCTCGGCGTCGCCGCGCACGCGGGCGTAGTCGGCGTAATCGGCCAGCACCATGTAGGGGTCGTACTGGGTCAGCGCGGCGGTCAGTTCGCGGAAAAATTTGCCCGCAATGCCCTGTGTGTTGGCGAAGTCCAGCGCACGACGTAGATCGGCGTTGTTGTTGTAGTAGGTCATGGGGTCGTAGCCGCGCCGTTGCAGCTCCACCACGTCCTTTTCGCGCATCCCAAAGATGAGGATGTTGTCCGCGCCCGCCGCTTCGCTGATTTCCACGTTCGCGCCGTCGAGCGTACCCAGCGTCAACGCGCCGTTCAGCATCAGTTTCATGTTGCCCGTGCCGCTGGCCTCTGTGCCCGCTAGGGAGATTTGCTCGCTCAGCTCGGCGGCGGGCATCAACTCTTCGGCCATGGTGACCGAATAGTTCTCCAGATACACCACTTGCATATACTTCGAGACCTGCGGATCGCCCGCGCACAGCTCGCCCAGCGCAGAGATGAGCGCGATGATGGTCTTGGCGATGAAGTAGCTGGGCGCGGCCTTGGCCGCGAACAGATAGGTGTGGGGCACCCAGTCGGCGTTCGGGTTGTCCTTAATGGCCAAATAGCGCGCCAGAATTTGTAGCGCGTTGAGGTGCTGGCGTTTGTATTCGTGCAGGCGTTTGACCTGCACATCAAAGAGCGATTCGGGGTTGAGCACCACGCCCGTCTGCTTTTTTACGCGTGCGGCAAAATCGCGCTTGTTGGCCAGCTTAATTGCGCCCAACTGATCCAGCACGCCGCTGTCGTCGCGGAAACGGCGCAGGTTCTCCAGCGCTTCGGCGTGGAGGATGTACTCGTCGCCAATGAGCTCGGTGAGCGCACGAGCCAAACGCGGGTTGGCTTGATTCAGCCAGCGGCGGTGCGCAATGCCGTTGGTGACGTTGCCGAACTTTTGCGGCTCTAGGCTATATAGATCGCAGAAAACGTCTTTCTTGAGTATCTCGCTGTGGAGCGTGGACACGCCGTTGACGTGGTGACAGGTCCACACGCACAGGTTGGCCATGCGCACTTGCCCTTCGCCCAAAACTGCCACACGCTCCACCAGAGCCGCGTCGCCCGTTTTGTCCCACACGTCCCGGCGCAGGCGGTTGTCAATCTCGCGGATGATGTCGTACAGCCGCGGCAGCAGACGCTGCACAAGGTCGTCCTGCCAGCACTCCAGCGCCTCTTTCATCACGGTGTGGTTGGTGTACGCAAACGTGCGCGTGACGATGTCCCACGCTTTGTCCCAGCTGTAGCCGCAGTCGTCCAACAGCAGGCGCATGAGTTCCGGGATGGCCATGGTGGGGTGGGTGTCGTTGATGTGCAGGGCGGCGTGCTCTGGCAGGGAATCGGCCGTGCCGTAGCGGCGCAGGTGCTGGTTGAGGATGTCCTGCACAGAGGCCGACACGAGGAAGTACTGTTGCCGCAAGCGCAGGCTTTTGCCCTCTGGGTGGTTGTCGGCGGGATAGAGCTGTTTGCTGATGATGGCGGCCATGGCCTGCTCTTCCGTGGCGCGCAAAAAGTCGCCGTGGATGAACTTATCCATGTCGATGGTGTCCGCCGTGCACTGCCACAGGCGCAGGCGGCTGACGCCGTTGCCGTCCTTGCCGGCCACGTAAAGATCGTGGGGGATGGCCTTGACGGCCTTGGGATTCACAACCTCCACACAGTGGTAGTCGCCGTCCCAGCTCTCTTGCAGCGTGCCCTCAAAGTTGACCGTGACGGCCTTGTCTTCGCGCGGCACGAGCCATACGCGGCCGCCGGGCAACCAAAAGTCGGGCATCTCCGTCTGCCAACCGTCCACCAGTTTTTGCTTGAACATGCCGTATTCGTAGAGGATGGAGTAGCCCGTGGCGGGGTAGCCCTGCGTGGCCAGCGCGTCCAAATAGCACGCGGCCAAACGACCCAGTCCGCCGTTGCCCAGCCCGGCATCGGGTTCGCAGTCGTACAGACGCTCCAGCTTAATATCCCAGCCGGCCAGCGCCGCCGCCGCCGTTTCGGTCAGGTTCAGGTTGAACAGACTGTTTTTTAAGCTGCGCCCCAGCAGGAACTCCATGCATAGGTAATAGACCGTTTTGCGCCCTTGCTCCACGCCTTTTTTGCTGAAGGCCGCGCGTTTTTCTTGCATCTCGTCCCGACAGAGGAGCGCCAGCGCCTCGTACATCTGCTGGTTGCTCGCCTCGGCGGGCGTAACGCCATAATAGCGCAGGAGTTTGCGCTCCAGAGCCTGTTGTAACTGCTTTGCACCAGTGCTTTCCATGCTTGCTTTTTCCCCTTATAGTTGGTTGAATTAGTATAAGTATACTACAAAAACGCCTGCTGAACAAGCTTTTCGGGGGAGGATTGGGACAATTTACAATTTCTTTTCATATTCTTCACGGGAACTTGTCGATTATGTTCTTGACTGTGTAGGGAAAAATAGGGTAGAATAAGGGCATATTTTGTAGCAAAACACAAAGGGATGCACATCATGGCTATTCTTGAACCCTTCAATCCGCTGACAGCACTGGAAGAGCTGCAGCACGCGTTCATGGCGGAGGCTCAGGCCGCGCCCACGCCGCCCTACAGCGAGACCGCGGCCGCGCCCGGCTTTTTGGACTTGCCCGCGCAGGCGGACATCTTTCCGCCCGCCCCCCTTCGTCCCGCGGGCACGTTGCCCGGCGCACAGGAAGACGTCTTCCCAGACTTTGACGACCTGTGGTGGACGGCGAAAGTGCCCCCCGAGGCCGCCGCACCGACCGCTGAGCGGATTCAGCTCCCCGAGAGCTTGGAAGAGTTTGCGTTTTCGGACGATCTTTTCCCCGAGGAGAACGCGACAGGCCGCATTGAGCGGCAAGCCGTGGACGTGGCAGACATTGCCTCTATGCCGCTGTACGCGCCGCGCGAGCCCTCCTTTGCGCTCTATGAGGAAGAGACAGAGCCCAAAGTCAAGACCAAAGCGGTGAAAGAGCCCAAAGCCGCCAAAGTCTCCCGCAGTGGCAAAGTGAAGCGGTATCTGCTCCCGAAAATCGTCATCTGGCTGGGCGTGTTTGTGTGCCTGTGCACACTCGCACTCGTCCCCGTGCTCGATGACCGCGCCGCGCCCAAACCCGTGCTCGATACGGGGCTGTTCTATCAAGTGGTGGGGCAAGACAAAGCCGGCTCTTTGCCTGCGGACACGCTGTACGTCCTCGACAGCAACGCCACGGAGTATGCCGCGGGCGATGTCATCCTGCTGAGCAGTGCGAAAGAGGCGGGCACAACCCAAGTGGTCACGAACGTGCAGGCCGCGGGCGGCACAGTCATCGTGGAACTGGAACAGGGCGGCTTTATGGAAAGCGTGCGGCAGGAGGACATCTTTGGCCGCGTGCGCTTGAGCGTGCCGAAACTGGGCGCGGTGGTCAACACAATGAGCGGCGATTCCGGCGTAATCGTGGGCTTTGCCGCGCTCACGCTGGCGCTCATCTTCGTGCTCGTGCGCCTCCTCGCGTTCCCCGCGCGGCGTGCTGGGTTGGAGGAGCAGGGGTAAAGTGCTCAACAAAACTAAAAAGACGGGTGACTTTGGTCACCCGTCTTTTTTTGCATAAATCAGCCGTTTTTAATTGGCGAACGCCACCCAATTCTGGATGTCCACTACTGCCACGTCCGCCAAATCTTTTTTGCGTCCCCGTTCCAAAATTGCTGTCTTCTCCATGGCCTCTGGGGTTGCGAGGCCAAGCTCTGCATAGTACATCTCTTTGACCTGAGACCCTGATGCATCCACCACATATTGGCATTCACTCCCTGTGGTCGTGCCGCTGCTCCCGCCTGTGACGATATAGCCGTTTTCATAGATATGCAGAAAAGCGCGGCCGCAGAAGTAATCTGACGATTCAACATTGGCAAACAGGCGCACGGCTTTATTTTGCTTAGCATCAATGGAAAAAAGGCCAACGATGCCCTCAACGTTGTCCTTAATCATCATCTCCGGCACGCCGTTTTTATCTATGTCATAGAGCGCATAGAAAAACGTGCCGTTGAGGGCGGTGTCGCTATAGACAGAAAACGCTATGTCTGGCAGCATGTTTGGGTAATCGTCAGAGGCAATCACGTCCCGATACTTGTCAAGGATAACGGAATACAGCTCGCCCGGATTGGTGTCGGGATATTGCAGAGTGGTTTGGCTGTCGTTTGCCGTGGCGGTAGGCGCAGGGGGCGGGTTGCCACAGCTGACCAAAATCAAAACAAGAAGCATACACTGAGCCAAAAACTTCATGTTTCAACCCTCATTCTTCAATGGTGAGTGAACCTATAAGCCGGGTTCTGTCGTTTAAGACAGCCATCTATCTTTGCGCGTCATTGCTGACGCGCTCGGGTCGGGGGTTGCCCCCAAACCACTGCCACCCGTTGGGGATGTGCTGCGCCGAGCAAGCGCGGGGCTATCTGCCCCTCCCCGGTCGGTGTTGCTTCGGGCAGAGTTTACAGCAGAGTGTACTCTCGCACACAATGGGTGCGCTCTTACCGCACCTTTCCACCTTGACCGGACGAGTCCGGCCGTCTATTTCTGTTGCCCTTTTCCTAAGGTCGCCCTCGGCGGCGGTTAGCCGTTGCCCTGCTCTGTGAAGCCCGGACTTTCCTCACGTTCGTCTCCGACCGCGCGGCTGTCCAGTCCACTCACCGGGGATATTATAACACAATCGCGTGCAGAACGCAAACTAGATTTTGGATGTTAGATTCATGTCATTACCGTTCGTCTCAGGGACAAACAACATCTTGACTCAACATCTAATATCTAAAATCTATCATCTAACATCTAGACTCGTAGGGGCGCGCATCGCGCGTCCGCGCCTAGATTCTAGATGTTAGAGACGAGATGCTAGATTTTTGAATTAGACGTTTTTGTGTTCTTTGAGAAGAAATGTTTGGATGCAGAATCTAATATCTAGCATCTAGAAAAGTAGAAAACCAATCCGGCAGATCCGCCTCAAAGCGACAAAAGTCCCCTGTGCGCGGGTGCACAAAACCCAGCACGGCGGCAAACAGACACTGCCCGCCCAGCGCGATTTCGGTCGCGGGCATTTTGCCCGACCGATAGAGCGTGTCCCCCGCCACGGGACGCCCCAAATGCGCCATGTGCACACGGATCTGGTGCGTGCGCCCGGTTTCTAGTCGCAGTTCCAAGAGCGAATACGCCCCGTACCCAGCCATGTGGAACGCCTCCAGCACGCGATAATGCGTCACGGCGCGGCGGGCGCTTTTGTCCGTCACGGCAAATTTCAGGCGCTCTTTGGGATGCCGCCCGATGGGCAAATCCACTGTGCCTTCCGCCGCGCGAAACGTCCCCACGCACACCGCGCGGTACACGCGCTCCAGACTGTGCGCCTCCAACTGCGCGGCGAGGGCACGGTGCGCAAAGTCGTTTTTCGCCACCAGCAACAGGCCGGCGGTGTCCTTGTCAATGCGGTGCACGATGCCCGGACGCAGCACGCCATTGATGCCGCTCAGGCTATCGCCGCAATGCGCCAGCAGCGCATTGACCAGCGTGCCCGTGGGGTTGCCCGCGCCCGGATGCACCACCATCCCCTTGGGCTTATTGACCACCAGCAGGTCGTCGTCCTCGTACACAATCGCCAGCGGGATGTCTTCCGCGCGGACATGCAGTGCGGTCGGTTCGGGGAGCGTGATATGCAGCTGCACGCCAGGAGCAAGCTTGTCGTTTTTCTTCGCGATCTCTCCGTCCGCCGTCACCGCGCCCTGCGCCAGCAAGAGTTGCGCTTGCGAGCGCGTCAAGTCCGGGCAAAGCCGCGCCAGGAGCGTGTCCAAACGTGTGTCGGCGTCTTCGGGCGAGACGGTCCACGCTCTGTCCGTCATTGCGCAGACCCAGCTTTTTTCTCGCGCAGAGCTTCGCGGATCACCAAAAATGCCAGCGCCGCCACTGCGCAGGTCAATACGGTATCCGCGCTGTTGAACACCGCAAAGCGGACGAAGGTGGGCTCAATAAAATCCACCACAAAGCCTAAGCGGATGCGATCCACCAGATTGCCCAGTCCGCCACCGATGATCAGTGCCAGACAGACGCGCTGGGAAAGCGCGAATTTGCGCGTGCCCAGAAAAAGATACAGCACACAGCCCAGCAGAATCAGCGCGATGAGCACGGTGAGGATCTGCGGGTGCGCTTGCAAAAAGCTGAACGCCACGCCCGTGTTGCGGGTGTGGTGCAGGCGTATCCCCAAAAAAGCGCGGGTGCACTCCCCCAGCGGCAGCGCACGCACGAGGACGGCTTTGGCGATTTGGTCAAGGAGCACCGCGCCCGCAATCAATGCGCACAGCAGTAGGCTCTGCGTTCGCTTCATCGTTTACTCCGTAAAATAGCCGGAAAAGCGCGTCGCGTCCGCGGTCGCGCTGGACTGCGCGGCAGACGAAACCGCTTGGGCTTCTTCCGACACGGCGGGTTCTGTTTGTACAGCGATGGGGGTCGGCGACACGGCGGACGCCTCTTCCGGCTCTGTCGCGCTGGCGGGTGCGGGGGCAATGTCGTCGGGGAGCTGGCGCAAAACGCGCAGTTGGTGCTCGTAGGCGTTGATCATATCGAGCTTAAAGCGTGCCGACAGCGCGGAGAGCTCGTCCGCCTCACGCCGAATATTCGCCCGCTGATCTTCCAGATTATGTAGCGCCGCATAGGCCTTCTGTTCCGCGCCGCGAATGAGCACGGCGGAGCGCTCCTTGGCGGTCTCCTCGGCCTGTGTTGCCAAATCTTTGGCGTCGCGCAGGCGTTGCTCGGCGGTGGCGGTGGCCTCGCGCAGTTTCACATCCGCCTTGGCGTTGGCGGCGGCGATGAGCTCCTGTGCGTTCTGCTCGGTTTGTAGCTTGATTTTGCGTGCCTCTTCGTTGGCATCGCGCAAAATCTCATCGGCCATGATTTCCGCTTTAGAAAGCGCACGGGTGATGGAATCGCGCTGTTCCACATATTGCTTGAGCTCCTCGGCCAGCTGTGCGCTCATGGCGCGTAGCTGCTCGAGCTCCTGCCGACTTTTCTCAAAGACATCGGCCACAGAGCCCAGGTAATCCTGCACTTCTTCGGGCTTATAGCCTTGCCGCGCCGTTGAAAAACGATGTGCGCGAATTTCGCGTGCGTCCATAATTTCTCCCTACCCCTTCCAAGTGTTTCGCGCTCTATTGCGGCGGAAAAAAGCTTGTGTTCGCGCCAATGGCGTCAATCTCCACGTTGGGCGGCAGGACAATCCAGCCGCTGTTGCCGTTCTTTTTGAAGCCCCCCTGTTGAAAACAGGACGCGCCGCTCAGGAAGTCGAGGACTTTGCCGCGGTCGTTCTCGCTGCAGGCCTCCCAGTTGAGCACGATGACAGAGCCCTCGCGCATCCTGTCCACAATCTCCTGCAGGGCGGCGCTGTCTGCGTTGGACAGATCGCGCATCACGAATTTGGGGGACACAAAGCTGTTGATGTCTTGCACTTTTCTGACTCCTTTGGTGCTCACTGGCCGGGATTGAGAATAATAATCGGGACTCTTCGTTTGCGCGGGACGGACAAAGGGCTTGGCCGGGCGCACGGGCTGAATGAAGGGTTGCGGGACGACAGGGGGCTCGAATTCTTCGTCATCGTAGGCAAATTCGTCGTCCTCTGGTTCTGTCTCGTCGTCTGTCTCGGCTTCGCTCTGCGCGGTTGCTTGCCGCGCAGAGACATCCCGCCCGGCAAAGAAATCCACCACGAATTTATACGCCTTGCCCAGAATATTCCCGCCCTGTGCCTGCCCGGCGGGGTCTGCCGCGCCGTCGTCCGTGTCCAGTTCAAAAGTCTCTTCCTCTTCGTCAAAATCTGTCGCCATAGTCTGCCTCCTTCGTGTGTGGTTTTATCGAACGGATCGCTGTCCGAACAGCGCAGAGCCCACGCGCACCAGCGTTGAACCGGCGGCAATGGCCTCGCGGAAGTCGTCGCTCATGCCCATGGAGAGGACGCGCATTTGGATGTTGTCGCGCTCCTGCGCACGGAACTTTTGGTAGAGCGTGTGTAGTGCATCGAAGTTCGCGCGGTTTTCGGCGGCATTGCCCGTGTAGGGCGCAACGGTCATCAAGCCCTGCACGCGGAGGTGGGGTAGCCGCGCGATGTCCGCCAAGCCCTCTTCGAGTGACGAGAGCGTGAAGCCAAACTTGCTCTCCTCCTGCCCGATGTTCACCTCGCACAGCACGTCCTGCACGATGCCCGCATTCGCGGCGCGGCGACTGATTTCCTGCGCAATGCGCACGCTGTCCACCGATTGAATGCACTGGACGCCCGGCACAATGAGCCGTACCTTGTTGCTCTGCAAGTGCCCAATCAGGTGCACTTCCACGCCGTCCAGCTGGAGCGCATCGCGCTTTTCCAGCCACTCCTGCACGCGATTTTCGCCGATGAGGTCAACGCCCAACGCGAGGACGTGGTTGATGGCCGCCACGCTCTGCGTTTTCGTCACCGCCATCAGGCGCACGCTGGTTGGGTCGCGCCCCGCCGCCACGGCCGCTTCGGCGATTTGCGCACGCAAACGGGCGTAGTTCTCGTCAATATGCTCGAACAAATCGCCCTCCCGCCATGTTGATACTCTCGCTCTAGGATAGTATACCAAATCGGGCAAGAAATGTCAATTGCAATCCGCAAAAAAAATCGACTTTTTTCGCAAAAGGCGTTCAAGGGAAAAATTGGCTATTTTTTTGCACGTCCGTCCAGCTGGGGCACAAGCGAATACGCACGCGCACGCAAAATCTCTGCCAACTGTTGGCTGCTCTGCGGGCGCGTTTGCGTGCGAATGCCACGGAATTTGTAGGGTTCGGACGGGTCCATGCCGGGCTTGTGCCTGTGCGGCCGATCGTAGCCGTGGTAGTCTGAGCCCGCCGTGGGGATTAGGTCGTAATCTGCCGCCCACTGCGCCGCGATGCCGTCCTGATTGACGTGAAAGCCGCCGTTGTGGATTTCCATGCCATCGAGCAGCCCATGCGGCATGACTGTCATCCCCACGCGGAAGGGGTGCGCCTGCACAATGAGCAGGCCGTGTGCTTCGGCGACAGGGCGGAACGCGCGTAGCGAGGGGAAGCGGTGCAGATCCGGCGTCTGGCGCACAAAGTCTTCCGTCACGCCGAAGAGTAAGTAGTCGTTGTGATTCTCCAAAAAGCGGATTTCTAGCCCCAAGAGCACTGTAAAATCGTCGCCTGCGGCGGCGCGGGCGGCGTGATAGCCCGCCAGCCATTGGTCAGCTTTTTTGCGCCACGGGGCAAGACCCTTCCAGACGCGGTCGCCGCTTTTCATGTGGTCGGTGACCACAAAGCCATCGTAGCCCAATGCGCGGTATTTCTCCACCAACCCCGCGCCGCCCAGCTCCGCGCATTCGCTGCCCTGGGCCGTGTGGACGTGCAGGTCAAAGATATAGTCGTTTCCCATTTGTGCATTCCAATTGGTTCTGTGGTCTTTGCCATGCGGCAACGGTATTGTACCACAGTTTGCGGGCAAAAACAAGCAGGCTGTGCAATGAACAATTGTTTGCGCAATCTCATCCGCCTTATTTCTCACCCCTACAGGGGCGTGAGGGGCGCAACCAATTGCCCATTGTTCTTTGCAAATTGTTTTCTTCGGTTTCGCCGCTGATGCTGGCACAGAGTTCAGCTTCGCGCTACAATGGGACAAAACACATTGCCTTCAGCCAGCGGGGTATTGCAGTTGGGGCAGGAAGTGCTCAGTGTCGTTGACAACGACACGTTTTTGCAATCCCTTCCAGCGGCACTGTAAGTCAGTCCACAAAAACCGTCTGCAACACAATGTCGCCGCCTGCCTGAGAAGCCGGTTCTTCTCGTCCGTATCCAGGGGAACTGTCATGTGCTGATCCCACAATGCTTGAAGCCAGAGCTTCAGCCTCTGTGGCACCATATTCGTGATGAGGTCTTACTAGTGCATAGCCAATTGGATTTGCGATCGCTTTTGCAAATTTCTCCGCTTTGTCCGCTACGAGTGTAAGCACATCGCTATTCACCGAGTCACCATTAACCACTTTGGTTTCCGCAACACCCATTGCTGCAAGACGGTTGAATAAGGCCAGCTTAACTGTCGATTGGAATTTTTTTCCGTCATCGAGCCAAATAATTCGACGTCCGTAAACCCAGTAAGTTCCGGAGTAGGTAGAGGATACATATTGGAATATGTCTGGGTAGAGCGCGTAAACCTCTATAGTTCCCATCTTATTCCCCGGAATTTCTTTTCCCATTGTTGTATTGCGAATTCGAAATTCAGCGTTTGGAGGGGATACTGATACCTCCACATAACCTGGCTTCCCCTTAGTAGTATCAATGATTGCTGTTGGCTTAGCAACGACACGGAAGCTAACCGCAACAGTGTAACCGTCCTCGTTTGTCAATTCCACTTCCTCACTCCATTGCTGTTCCTTCGGCAGTTGGGTTGTTGGAACTTCTGCTGTGGTCGGCGCAACGGTAGTTTCGGCAACCACCGTGTCAGCGGGCGGGGAATAGCTGTCAACGGGATTGCTGGGGGGCGGTTGATTTTGCACAACCGCAACGGTCACCCCGACACCGATCATCACAACAACAGCAATCAAAATGATAATCAGCCGCAGGTTCTTCGAGTTCTTCATGAACGAATTCTCCTTCTCAATCATTGCTACTTGTCGCAACTTGTTTTTTCGTCCGCTTCCAGCGGGACGTGGGAGTTGGGGCAGTTCATTATTATGACCATGCCTTTTTTGTTTTGCGTTTGTTTACTCGCAAAGTGTAGCACTTGAACGAGAAAAAGTCAAGAGCTTTTAGGAAATATAGCTAGTTATAGTACTAGCGCTATATGACATTATTTTACACATACGTGCTCGCCCATACCTCATCTCGCACCCCTCATAGGGGAGCGAGGATACAGAGTCAGAAAACGCGGCCATACCGCGTGCCCCGACTCTGGTAGTGGATGCTGGCATAGGAACAGCCCTACGTGTCTACTCTATAAACAATTGAGTCCCTCTAAAAACCTACGCAAAGCGGAGGAAATATGGTATAATGAGAGGGAAATTAGAAGGCGCAGGGGGCGCAAAATGCAGTATTCATTCTTCGATCGTCCAAAA
>JAISJQ010000004.1 GCA_031261445.1 Oscillospiraceae bacterium
GATCCAGAGGATCAGATAGGTCATTGCTAGTATTTCCATAAGTATCACCTCCTTCTGTCAAAGATGAAGGTGATGGGAAAACCGCTCGTGAACGCGCCCTTGCGGGCAGATTCTCGTCCACCGAACTGTACAAATGTATTATAGCAAATCTTGTCGCAAATTGCAAGAGCGCGGGAACATTTTTTGCAATACGCACCCCTACGGGTTGAACCCCGCATTATGGTGATATCTGGCTAGCACACGGGCGGATGATATCCGCCCCTACACAGAAAAACCTATTCACTATTACTATTACCTGCACCGCCTCGCTGCGCCACGACCGCGTCATGCACACGAGCGCGTTCTTGGCCTGTGAGTTTATAGGTCAGGAACGGCAGACCCGCTAGGAGCATCATGATGCCGTGGATAACGGTGTAGAAAAACAAGAGCATAATTTTGGTGCGCAGTGTCTGCTCTGTGCCGTCGGCTAGACCTTGCTGGTAGTGGATGATGGAGCTGTCGCCGTAGAGGATGTAGGGCACAACGGTGCTGGCAATCATGCCGCTCAGGCCACTGCCCAGACCGATCACAAACGGCAAGCCCGCGTCCAGTCGCTTGCGGGTTTTCAGCTCGATGTCGTCCAGAATATCCGCCTGGAACATATTGGGCAGCAGGTTGGACGCGCCAAACTGTAGCCCCGTCAGGAAGAGGCAGACCACGAACGCAATTTCCAGCACGCCCGTACCACCGCCCGTGTGGCTGAGCTTTGCGTACCCCACGCCGAAGGCCACCAGATTAATCAGCACGGAATACACGCCCGAGGCGATATACAGCGTCTTGCTGCCCCACTTTTTCAGCAGCGCGTTGATGATGAGCATCCCCACCATCGTGCCCACGCCGATGGGCAGGGCGAAGATGAGCGTCTTGCTGGAACTGCCCAGCATGGCCGCCGCGATGAACGGTTGCATGAACGTGGCGATGCCCCGAAAGCTCTTGAGGAATTCGCTGAAAATCACCACACGCGCGTGCTTGTTCTTGACGATGTCCACGATGCCCTCAAAGGGGTTTTTCTTCTCTGCGCTGTAGGTGATGCGCTCGTGCACAGCGGAAAAGCCCAGCAGCATGGTGATCGTCCCCACCACGCCCACCAGCACCGCCGAGAGCATGTAGTTGAGCATATTGTCTTCCGCGCCCTTGACTGCCTTAATGATCACGCCCATGACCAGCACAATCACCAGCGGCGCAGAGTTGCCCACGGCGCTGGACACGCCACGGAAGGACAGCAGCTGCTCGCGCTCGCGGATGTCCGGCGACATCACCACCGCCACCATGTTCACCGTGCCGCCAAAATAGAAGCAGCCGGCTTGGATGACGTTGATGATGATTAAAAACACCAACAGTGCCGAGGGGTTGTTCTCCAGAAAGCCGGGGGTGTAGAACGTCAGGATGGTCAGTAAGCCGCAGGGTACGGCGAAGATGAGCCCCAGATTCTTGAACTTTTTGCCGTTCTTGATTTTCTTGTTGTCCAAAATCAGCGCATACACAAAGGCCATCACGTAGCCGATGGCGCTGGTGATGCCGTTATACAGTGCCAGCTGGTTGTTCTCCAGCTGTAAGCCGTCCACCAGATAGGCGCGACGATATTCGCCAATCATGCCCACCATGGTGGAATAGAAGAACACCATGAGCATATAGAACAGAAATTCGCTGCTCTTGATGTTTTTGGCGCGTGCGGGGCTTTGCAGAGTGTGGACTTTTCCCATGGCGGTGCATCCTTTTGTATCTAAAAATAACGCTACGGCAAGTATACTCCACTTTGTTACCGATGTCAAGTGCGCTTCGCGCAATTAACAATTTACAAAGAATAATGAACAATTATTTGCCCCCACGCCTCGTAGGGGCGGCAACCTGCCGCCCGTGGTGCTGTTGTAGGGGCGAGCTGTGCTCGCCCGCTGTCAATTATGCGCCGTTTTTTGATCAACTGTGTTTGTGGGAATCAGCGGGCGAGCGCAGCTCGCCCCTACAAACCGCTCGCCTGAATCCTAATTCCTCCATGGGCGACCACAAGGGTCGCCCCTACAGACGGTTGAATGCCGACTCGTTGAAAAAACTGTCATACAGTACCGTTACTAGTGCTAGTGCTGTTCTCAATCTCACGAACCCCATAGGGGCGGCAGGTTGCCGCCCCTATAACCAATTGTTCTTTGTTCATTGTTCTTTGTTCATTGTTAATTGCGCAACGCGCCCCTTGCGTTTTTGCGCGAAATGTGCTATGCTATTATACTGGCAGATTTGAACTGTTGGGGAGAGACGACTATGCGTTCCGTCACGCAACTGAATAAGAACTGGTACTTTTTGGCAGGGGACACCCCCGACCACCGACCGCCGCGCTTTCGAGACAAGGCTTGGCAGTGCGTGGATTTGCCCCACGCGCCCGCTGAGGGCTTTGGGCAATATTACTGGTACTGTAAATCTGTGCCGCTGGAGCGTATGCTCGGCGAGCGCGTGTATCTGCGCCTAGATTGTCCCGGCGCGAACCTGCGTTTGTTTGTGGACGGCAAGCAGGTGGAGAAGCTCCGCGCGGGGCAAGTGCACGTGGTGGAGCTCACGCAATACCATCGCCGCCGTCGACCGTTGCTCATCGCCTTGCGCTTTCGTGGGCAGGCAGGCGCACTTTTGGGCGGACTGCCGCGGGGCGTGGCGAGTATTCTTGTGCCGCAGAGCCACTTTTCGTTTGATGCCAAGGGCGCACAGGGCATTGCCGTGAGCACCCAGCTGGTGGAAGGCGGCGCGGCCAAGGTGAAGGTCAACGCCTCTGTGTTGCTCCCCAGCGACGGGCAGAAGGTCACCTTTGCCATCGGTGGGCCGCACATCACCGTGCCCGTCACGGCGGCGGGGGCAGAGTTCGCGATTCCGCGCCCGCGCCTGTGGACACCCGAAGATCCCTTCCTCTATAGCCTCCGCGCCATTCTGACGCATCAGGACGGCACGCATCTGGACACGGTGGACGTGCCCTTTGGCGTGCGCTCGTTGACCCTGCACCCGCAGGAAGGCGCACAGTGGAACGGCGTGTCTGTGCCCCTGCGCGGCGTTTTGCGCCAGACACCCGCGCCCGGACAGGCGTTGCCCTTTGAGAAAGAGCGTGCGCTCCTATTCGATATCGGCGCGAACGCGCTGGTGCTCACGGGCACACCAGAGAGCGCGGCGTATTACGACCAATGTGACGCGGCGGGCTTGCGCGTGTTCCAGACTTTGCCGCGCCTGTCGGACTACAAAGAGCGCAAGGATGGTTTGGATGCCGCGAAGAAGCTGGTGTTCGCCCTGCTCAATCACCCCAGCATTGCCGGGTGGATCGTCCACGCCCAAGAGGAGAGCGCCACGCGTGCCCTCTGCGAGCTGGTGGCGCACGGCGATGGCACGCGCCCGGTGCTCCTGCAGACCAACGATGCGGCCAGTCTGGAGGCATGGGGCGACCTGCCAGCGGAGGGCATTGTGCTCCCCACAGTGGCCAAGCCCGACCTCCCCGCGCTGGACAAGGGGCACGCTACCCATCCCAGCCGCACGCTTTGCCTGTGCACGGACGCGGCAGACGACGAGGAACTGTGGCCAGCACTGGGACAGCTGGAAGTCATGCCCGAGGTCTTGACCGACCGCCCATGGCTGAATCTGCTCGCGGGTGCGCGGCTGTACCCGCACTCTGCGGCGGACAAGGGTGCACTGCTCGACGAGCAAAACGCGCCCACGGATGTCTACTATCTGGCGCGGGCACTGGGCGGCCTCAAGCCCGAAGCGTCCGAAGAGACATCCGAGGGCGGAGACAAAAAGTCCGCCGAGCCGCCTGCCGTCAAGCTGTTTGTGCATGTCTGCGCGGTCAATCCGAAGCACAAAAACACCGTGGTGGTATTTTCCAACGCCCCAGCGGTTACCCTGACTGTGAACGGCAAGAAGATCGGCACAGCGCAGGGCGAGAGCGTCTTTGGCTTTGAGAAGGTCAAGCTCAAAGCAGGCGACAACACTGTGGAAGCCGCATATGGTGAAACGAAGCACGAGCGCGTAATCCACGTGTAGGGGCGGATATTATCCGCCCGTGACCACCACGCGACACGATATTTCTTATCCAGCAAGCGCACACTGCGCCGACCAAAATGCAACGCACGAAAGGGTTCACACCGCCTATGAAACTAGTCATCGTTGAGTCGCCGGCCAAGGCCAAGACCATCCAAAAATACCTGGGCAACGAATTTGAAGTCGCCGCCAGCTATGGCCATGTGCGGGATTTGCCCGCCAAACGCCTGAGCATCGACGTGAAGCACGGTTTCGTGCCCACCTACGTCGTCCCGGAGGACAAAGAAAAGCGCGTGGCGGAGCTGGAGAAGCTCGTCAAAAAAGCCGACGCTGTCTATCTGGCCACCGACCCGGATAGAGAGGGCGAGGCCATTGCGTGGCATTTGGCACAGCTGTTTGCCCTGCCGGAAAATCAGCCCACGCGCATCACCTTCAACGAAATCACGCGCTCTGGCGTGCAGGCGGGCATGGCCGATCCGCGTAGCTTGGATCTGGCGCTCATCAACGCCCAGCAAGGCCGCCGCCTGCTCGACCGCATTGTGGGCTACAAGCTCTCACCCTTTGTGGCGTCCAAAATCCGCCGTGGACTTTCGGCGGGGCGCGTGCAGTCCGTGGCCGTGCGCATGATTGTCGACCGCGAAGAGCAGATCCGCGCGTTTGTGCCGCAGGAATATTGGTCTCTTGACGCCAAGCTCATCAGCCCCAGCAAGAAAATCTTCACGGCGGGCTTTGTGGGCGATGAGACGGGCAAAGTCAAGCTGGTGAGCAACGAGCAGACGAGCGAGTACCTCTCGCGCCTGCAGGATGCGCTGTACACCATCCGTTCGGTGAAAAAGGGCACGCGCAAAAAATCCCCCACGCCGCCGTTTACCACCTCTACCTTGCAGCAGGAGGCCAGCGCGAAGCTGGGCTTTCAGTCCCAGCGCACCATGCGCATTGCCCAGGAGCTCTACGAGGGCGTGACGCTCAGCGACGGCGGCAGCACGGGTCTCATCACCTACATGCGCACGGATTCTCTGCGCATTTCGCAGGAGGCACTGGACGCCGCGCGGGCGTTCATCGCCGAGAGCTACGGCGCGAAGTACCTGCCCAAAGCGCCGCGCGTGTTCAAGTCCCGCGCAAACGCGCAGGACGGCCACGAGGCCATCCGCCCCACCGACCCCGCGCGTCTGCCCGAGCGCATCAAAAACTCGCTCTCCAGTGACCAACTCAAGCTCTATACGCTGATCTGGAAACGCTTTTTGGCCTCCCAAATGGCCGAGTGCTTGCAGGACACCATCAAGGCGGAGATTGTCGCGCAGCAGGCGGGCGACAGCGAACACTTTGTGCTCTTTGGCGCGTCGGGCTATGCCGTGAAGTTTGACGGCTTCACCCGCCTGTACGCCCTGCCGCAAGGCGAGGAAGAGAACGCCAAGATGCTCCCGCCGCTGGCGGTGGGGGACAGCGTCAAGTGCAAAGAGCTCCTGCCCGCCCAGCACTTCACCGAGCCGCCCGCACGTTACACCGAGGCTACGCTCATCAAGGCGCTGGAGGAAAACGGCATCGGTCGCCCCAGCACCTACGCCGCCGTCATGAGCACCATCCAAAAGCGCGGCTACGTCCTGCGCCAGAACAAGGCGCTGAGCCCCACAGAGGCGGGCGAGGTGAGCACTAAGCTCCTTAAAGACACCTTCCCCAAGATTGTGGACACCAAGTTTACCGCCGGCATGGAGACAGAGCTGGACGAAATCGCCGAGGGCAAGCGCACGTATCCCGACATGCTGGAGGGCTTCTACAAGCCATTCATGGAGACGCTCGCGACCGCTAAGGAGCGCATGAAAGGGCAGAAAATCCTGCTGGAAGAGGACAAAACCGACGAAATCTGCGAGCTGTGCGGCAAGCCGATGATCATCAAATACGGGCGATTCGGCAAGTTCCTCTCGTGTTCGGCGTACCCGGAATGTAGCAACGCCAAGCCCATCCGTCCCCCACGGGTGGAGACGGGCGCACCGTGCCCCAAGTGCGGCGCGATGGTGTTGCAAAAGACCAGCAAAAAAGGCCGTGTGTTCTTTGGTTGCGAGCGTTGGGCGCGGGACGGCAGTGGTTGCGACTTTGTCACCTGGGCAGAGCCGATTGCAGGCGAGACCTGCCCGAAGTGCGCGTCCGCCCTGTTCTACCAAAAGAAGGGTTCGCTGGCCGTCTGCCTGAAGGAAGACTGCGGGTTCACACAGGAGCGCCCCGACTTGAAGAAGCGGAAAAAGGCGGAGGAGTGAACAATGAACAATTTTACAATGAACAATTGTCCTGTGGTCTGCCCTTGCGCCCCCTGATCCTTACGGATCAAGAGTTTGGGCTTTGTAGAAACTGGAGCATCTGCGCGAGCCGCTCTTTGGTGTACGTCGCGACCATTTCCACCATGGGCGCGGCATCGCCGTCTCGATAATAGCGATCAAAGCAGGCATAATAGCGTTTTCTGTCCGTAAATTTTACGTTGATGGGTGGATATCCCGCCTGCATGAGCATGAGATTCAAGAGCAATCTGCCTGTGCGTCCATTGCCATCGATGAAGGGATGAATCCCCTCAAAATGCAAATGAAACAGCGCCGCTTTTTCAAAAATGTGTTTTTTGTCCTGTGCCAAATCGGCGACGAGCTGTTCCATCTGCACGGGGACAAGGTAGGGTTGCGGCGGCTCATGGAATGCGCCCATGATTTTCACAGGGATACGCCGATATACGCCTTTATCTTCTGGTCGGCTTATCAACACCAAACTGTGTAGTGTACAGATCACCCGCTGGGAAAGCGGCACTTTGTCGCTGACGAGCCTTGTGACATAGATGAAAGCGTCCCTGTGTCCCACCGCCTCCAAATGATCCCCCAGCGGCTTTTGGTCAATGGTTACGCCCTCTAAGGCCAGCGCGGTTTCTCTGAGTGTCAGGGTGTTGCCCTCTATCGCGTTTGAGTTGTAGGTAAATTCAACCAGAAATTCATCTTGCAAGCGTTTTAATTCGCCTTGTGTGAGCGGACGGCGGCAGTCTAGTTTTTCTTTTATTGCGTCTACGGAAGAAAACAAAGCCGCGTATTGTTTGGGGGTGTCCGCTCCGCGCAAACGACGCCCGTCCATTGGCTTGGGTGTCTGCGCAGGAATCCGATAAGCCCGTCCCAGGCGGATGACACCGTCAATTTTTCCCTGCGCACAAAGAAAACGCACACGCCGATCGGAAATATCCCACCGCGCTGCGATTTGTTTTACCGTCAAATAGTCCATAGCGCCCAAGCCTCCCTTTCCCACTTAGTATAGCACATTATCGGAACAATAGCAAGCGATTATCGAGATATTCCAATCATATTATTCCGATATGTATAGAGAAGCCAGAGGGCAGAAGTCAGAATTGTACTCGTCTGCCCTCTGATTTCTGCCCTCTGCCCCTCACATCTGCCGTCTGATCTTGGTCGCAACCTTGACCGCCGTGCCCTTGTTGACAACGCGTACATCCGCGAGGGCGCGATAGAGTGGTTCGCGCTGTGCCCAGAGCTGGGCGAGTGCGCCGTCTCCGCCTGCCGACAGTGGCCGCCCGGCGATCTCCAGCGCGGACAAATCGCGCTCCAGCCAGACGACGCGGCTGTTCCAGCGCAACGCCCGGCGGTTCGTTTCGCGCAGCACCGCGCCGCCGCCGCAGGCAATCACTTGACCGCCCTGCGCGGCCAAATCCGCCAGCACCGCTTCTTCTAAGTCGCGGAACGCCTCTTGCCCATCCTCCGCAAATATGCAGGGGATTTCCTTGCCCGCCCGCGCGGCAATCACGGCGTCCGTGTCCACAAAGTCCAGTCCCAACTGCGCCGCCAAGCGCTTACCCACCGTTGTCTTGCCGCAACCGGGCATCCCGATGAGGGCAACGTTTTCGCGCGTTTTCAGCAGTGCCGCCAGCGCCGTCTCGATGATGTCGTCGGGCAAGACCTCCCCGGTGAAGACGTCACCCGCGTATTTCGCCTGCGCCGCCAGCATGGGCAGACCACCCGTGGCGGGGATGCCCAAAGCGGTCGCCTGCGCGACCAGCCGCGTGCGCAAGGGGTTATAGATCACGTCCACCACGCCGCCGCAAGCGGGGAAATCGCGCAGATCCACCAGCGGCGCATCGTCGCCGTGTGGGTACATCCCCACGGGCGTTGTGTTGACAATGCGCGTGCAGTGGCGGTGCAGCGGCAATTCGGCGTAGGTGTGCGCACCCGTCAGATCCAGCACGACGACTTGAGCCGCGCCCAGCGTGCGCACAGCGGCCTGCGCCGTCTGGCTTGTGCCGCCGCCGCCGAGGATGAGCACCGTCTCACCGGCAAACGAAATGCCCGCGCGGGCGCAAGCAAAGCAAAAGCCTGCGTAGTCCGTGTTGTCGCCGTAGAGCGTGCCGTCCGCGCGGCGCACCACGGTGTTGACCGCGCCGATTTGCCGCGCCACGTCACTGAGGCTGTCGCAGAGCGCAAAGGCGTCGCGCTTGTAGGGAATGGTCACGTTCAAGCCGCGATAGTCCCCGTGACGCAGAAAATCCGCCACCGCATCGGGCTCTAGCTCCACCAGCTCGTAGGCATACGGGCGCATCAGTCCGTGCAGCTCCGGCGAGCAGGAATGCGCCAGCGTGCGCCCCAAAAGTCCGTATTCAAGCGTCTTCATCGGCGGCAATCTCCTCGTAATGCTCTGGGATTTCAAAGCCCTCGTCCGCGCGTTCAATGCACAAAAAGCGCGTGAAATTGTCACTCTTGTCGGCGATGTCGCGCACGAGAATCTCCAGCCCGTAGAGCTTGGCGCAGGCAGGGGAGGCGATGGCGGCCACGTCTTTTTGGCCGAGCTCGGCGACTTCCCGCGCGGCGGTGGCGGTGTTTTCGCTGGGCGCAGAGTGGGCATGGGGCAAGCTCTGCAAGAACTCTCCGCATTGCAAAAGCGCTTGCGGGTGTGAGCGCACTTCGCGGATGTTCTCTAGACGTGTGCCGGGGGTCACCAGCAAGCACTGGTGCACCCGCAGACGCACGGCACGCACCGTGCGGAAGTGGTACTGCCCCATCAGCGAGCGCACTTGCTCCACAGATCCGGCGGTGGAGTTCTCCACCGGCAGCACGCCGTAAGTGCACAAGCCCTGCTCCACGGCGGAAAACACCCCCGCAAAGTTGCGAAAAAACAGAATGTTCGGCTCGTTGAACAGCGCCAAACAGGCGCAGTGCCCAAACGCGCCCTCCACGCCCTGCACGGCCACGGTTGCGCCTTGCGGCTTTTCCGCGAGCAGCAGATTGCGCTGGTAACTGCGGCTGAGCGAGAGCAGCGTTTCCAGCAGGGACTGGCCGTACTGCGTGAGCGGCGCGGGCAAGTGCGCGGCGAATTTCTCGGCGACCTCCAGCTCCCGCGCTTTATCCAGCACGGGCGCACCGCCGCGTTTGGTCTGCGCCACCTGTCGCGCCAAATCCATCCGCGCGGCAAACGCGGCGGCGATGGTGGCGTCCACGGCATCAATCTGGGCGCGGAGTTCTTCCCGTGTCATGCTGTCTCCTTCAGAGTGGAATTAAGTTGAACAATTGCACATAAAAGAGACGATTATTCGCTCTTTGTGACGACTGGTTCACTGATCTGCCAGATCTGCGCGTGCACTTCCTTAATGGAGCGCGTCCCTTCGGGTGCTACGCAGGGGACAACGTGCCAGCCGCGCTTCTGCGCCACATAGAGTGCTGCCTCACGGCAGTCGCTCAGGTATTGCCGATTGCGCTCGTGAATGTCCAGTACCGCGCCGCGTTGTTCCATGAGGTCTTGGCTCACGGCGATGGGCATGTCTAAATAAAGCACCAAATCCGGGCGCGGCAAGCCAAGCTTGTCGTATTCATAGTCCGCCAGCCACGCCAAAAAGTCGTCCCACTGCGCCCGCGGCAATTTGACCATCTGGTGGTACGCGTTGGAGGTGGTGTAACGGTCAGCGAGGATGATCGTGCCGCTCTGATAGGCATCTTTCCACTTGGTTTGGTAGCTCACAAAGCGATCCACTGCGTAAAAGGACGAGGCCGCCCACGCGTTCACATCGCTGGGGGAATCGCCCAGCTTGCCGTCCAGATACATCCGCACGGCGGCGCAGGCCGGGCTGTCGTAGTCCGGCAACTTCACATGGCGCACGGGCAAGCCCGCCGCCGCACAGCGTGTTTTCAGTTGCTCCATCTGGGTGGACTTGCCGCTGCCGTCGAGTCCTTCCAGTACAATGAGCTTGCCGTTTCTCAACCGCGCGGCGTGATTTTGTTCCCCACGGCCAGCCGCCCGTAGACGTCTAAACACGCGCGTTGGCAGAGGAAATCCACCAGCAGAACGCATTGTTCGGGGGTGCTCGAATCGATGCGCCCATCGGCGGCGAGGACAAGACCGAAGGTGCTGATGAACTCTTCGCGTGCGCCGATGTTCATGCGCCCTAGGTTTTCCACCAGCTCGTTGCCGAAGTCCTCAAACTTGCGGGCGTTCTTTTTGGCGACCTCTTCAAAGCGGGCAAAATCGCTCACGAGGTCGCATTCACCCACCAACGCCGTGGCTTTGGCGCACAGCGCCGCTGGGCGATCCTCCAGCGCGAAATCTTTTTGCGCCGCCGCGCTGAAAAAGTACGCCACGCCGCCCACCAGCACGAAATCTGCGCCTGCCGTGAATTTCAGCATGGGCACGGTGCTCTCATGGATTTCGCCCGTGTCGTCGTCCGCTGTGCACAGGAGCACTTTTTTGCCGCTCAGGAAGGGGTTGCCGCGTTTCATAATCAGGAGGGGCGTGCCGTCCGCCGCCGTGGCCGAGAAGGCAATGCCCGTCACTTTGGGGAACAGCCCCGACAAAAAGTCTTCGGGATTATAGGGCAGTGCCTGCGTCAGCGCACCGAGCGCTTCGGTCAGCGGCTCTTGAATCAGCGGCGCGTTGGCTTCGATTGCGCCGATCTGCTCTTTGGGCAAAAAGGACGTGTACGCCGCCACATCCTGCTTGGCCAAATTCACGGCCAGCAGCTGCTCGAGCACGGTCTCGACCCATGTGCCGATGTTTTTCATGGCGCACTTGCCGAACATAAAGGACACGCCGTCCTTTGTTTTGCTGGAGTTGTAGGGCGCGAGCGTCCACTCCAGTGTGCGCGGTGCAACGCCGCGCAGGGCTTCGGTGAGTTGTTGGTTGGTCATAAAAAATCTCCTCCATGCTTGTTGTCCATATATGTAGCAGTGCGCTAGGCGCACCCCTGCATTGTCTCTTTGCTGGCTTCATCGACTGTGCAAATCTGCGTTAAGTCAAAGGGCGTTTGCTGATAGACAAAGTAGTTGAGCCAGTTGGTGAACAGGATGTTCGCCGCGCCCCGCCAGCGCATGAGGGGCTTTTGCGTGGGGTCGTCGTGCGGAAAGTAGTGTTCCGGCACGGCGATGTCCAGCCCCTTGTCGCGGTCGCGGTCGTATTCGCCTTTGAGCGTGTCGCGGTCGTATTCCAGATGCCCCGTGGCGAAGAACTGGCGGCAATCCCAGTCGGCCGCCAAAAAGACCCCCGCCTCCTCGCTCTGGGCCAGCACCTGCAGGATGGGCTTGCCGTTACTACGCGTGACAGCCTCAATGTCGGCGCGGCGCGTGCCCGTGTGGCGGGAATGGGGTGCCCAAAAGACGTCGTCCATGCCGCGCAGGGCGGGGTGCAGGGGCACTAAAATTCTGTGGGGATAGACGCCAAACTGCTTTTGCGCCAGCGTGTATTTGGGCACGCCATAGAAGTAGTGTAGCGCGGCCTGCGCTCCCCAGCAGATGGCAAAGAGGCTATAGACATTCGTGCGACTCCACTGCAAAATGCGGCACAGCTCGTCCCAGTAGTCCACGTCCTCAAAGGCCAGCGTCTCCACAGGCGCACCGGTGAGGATCATGCCGTCGAAGCGTTCGTGGCAGATGTCCTTGTGGGTCTTGTAGAACTGCGCCATGTGCCCCGCGTCGGTGTTTTTGGCCGTGTGGGTGCTCATCTGCATCAGCGTGATGTCCACTTGTAGCGGACTGTTGCTCAGCAGGCGCAGGAGCTGCGTTTCTGTCACCACTTTGGTGGGCATGAGGTTGAGGATGAGGATGCGCAGCGGGCGGATGTCCTGCCGTGCGGCACGCTCCGCGGTCATAACGAACACGTTCTCCGCCGCCAAAGCCGCGTGCGCGGGCAGGTTGCTGTCGATTTTGATGGGCATCGCTGCGCTCCTTTCTGGATGTTGGTTGTATTTGTAGGGGACGCCGCCCCCGGCATCCTGCGAACATCACCGGGCGGCAGGTTGCCGCCCCTACAGTGTGGTTTAATTGTTCATTGTTAATTGTTAATTGGCCTTGCGCGGAGCGCAAGGCACACGGGCACGGTGAGCACCACGGCGGCAACGACCTCCAACACGCCGTTCACGCCCACAAAGCCCGTCAGGAAGGCGAAGAATCCAGTGCCGCCCAAAAACGGGAAGAGATCCACCACCGCGTCAAAGAAGAAGAAATAGATGCCACCCACCACCAGCAGGGTGTTCGTCAGCGAGCCGATGATGGCCGCCACGCCCATACACACGGCGGGGACTTTGGGGAAGCGCTCTGCCCAAATCTTGTAGACGATGCCCGCCGTCATGCCGATGAGGATGCGCGGCACAAAGCAGATGAGCAAGCTCAGGGGGCTGCCAGCGTCCGCGCCCGGAACGGGGAAGAGGGGCGTAAAGAGGAAGGAGGTCACGCCCGGCGACTGAAAGCTCATCACCAAAAAGCTGAACAGACCGAAGGCGAATCCCATGCCGCCACCCGCGAGCGGCCCGAGCAAAACGGCGGCGAAAATCACGGGGATGTGCGAGAGTGTGGCCACCACCGGTCCAATGGGCAGGCTGCCCAAGGGCGTGAAGCACACAAGGGCTTCCAGTGCCAAAAGCACGGCGAATTGCACAAGGCGCAGGAGTTTTTGGCGCTGTGCTGTGCGGGGATGGACGGGCGTGGCGGCCGTGGAGGTCTGCCCGCCGAGGGGTGTTGTGTTGTGCATGTTTGTCTCCTTGCTGCTGCTCCCGAAGGGATGTAGCGCAAAATTGGTCGAGCCGCAGGGCGGCGCGTTCGGGTATTATACCATATTGGGGGAGAAAACTCAAGCGGGCGCGCGCACTTCGCCACGCCCGTCTCATAAACTGAAAAATCGTGGAAACTGTACAATGTAGGGGCGCACGCCCCCGTGCGCCCGCTGATTCCCACAAACTATTGCTGAAATATCCGACTGAATCGTTCCGTTTCTTAAGAAACAGTAGTCGTTTAATAACCAGCGGGCGCGCAGGGGCGCGCGCCCCTACACGATACCCGTAAGGAAAAAGTTTATGAGACGAGCGCGCGCACTTCGCGCGCAATGAACAATTAACAATTGAGTCCCTCTAAAAACCTACGCAAAGCGGAGGAAATATGGTATAATGAGAGGGAAATTAGAAGGCGCAGGGGGCGCAAAATGCAGTATTCATTCTTCGATCGTCCAA
>JAISJQ010000008.1 GCA_031261445.1 Oscillospiraceae bacterium
CTTCGGCCGTTACTTCTGCGATTTCGTCACAGGCGTGCAGGGACAAAAACTCGTCGCGATACAAGACACTACTGTCTACAAGCACCTGCGATATGTTCGCAAGTGATTGGGTGTTTGGAAAACAGACGTGACGCCACAACTTGTTTTCAAGAGACAGCGATGTATAGGTCAAGAAAGCGAACACCGGACAATAAAGTACTGCTGATGCACATGTAGGGGCGGCAATCTGCTGCCCGTGGTTGTGTTGTAAGGGGCTAGATAATGCGTCCCCACAAAAATTGTCCATTGTTCTTTAGTTAATTGTTCACCGACAAATTTCCCAACAAATCACGGCGGCGGCCGAGGCGACGGACAGGCTTTCCGCGCGGCCGCGCATGGGGATGGTCACAGGGGCGGCGCAGGCGGCCACGGTTTCGCGCGTCAGGCCGTTTCCCTCGTTGCCCAGCGCAACGAGCAGTGCGCCCGCGCCGTCCGTGCGCAGGCTGTCGATGGTCTGTGCGCCGCGCGTGGGCACGGCGGCCAGCGTTCGGACACCCTGTGCGCCCGCGTCCCTGAGCCAGACGGGCAAATCCGCCACGGGCACAATGGGCAAGCGAAACGCCGCGCCCATGCCCGCACGCAGGGCTTTCGCGCCATACACATCCGCGCAGTCACACAAAAACACGGCGTCCAAGCCAAACGCTTCGGCGGTGCGCAAAATCGTCCCCAGATTGCCGGGGTCTTGGATTTGCTCCAGCGCGAGGGCACGTGTTGTGTCCGTCCAGTCCGGCGCGGGCACGCGCGGCAGGGCGCAGACGGCAAACACCCCCTGCGGTGTGCGCGTGTCGCTGAGCAGCGCAGCCACGTGGGGCTGGATTTCATAGCTTTCCGCCGCGCGAACGTCCCGCAGACGCTCGGCGTATTTTTTTTGCGCATCGGGCGTGAGGAACAGTTGGTGTATGGTCAAGCCCGACAGAGCCGCATCGTGCACAAGGCGTGCGCCCTCTAGGAACAGCCGCTCTGTCTCACGCCGGGCGGCGGCAGAATCGCGCAGGCGGGTGGCCTGCTGAATCACGGCGTTTTGGCGGCTGGTGATGGTCGGCACGGTGAGTTCCTCACAATTAACAATTAACAATGGACAATGTACAGTTGTTGTAGGGGCGCACGCCCCTGTGCGCCCGCTGATTTCCACAAACATGATCGTTTTCTAGTGGGCGACTACCCGCAGGATACAGGCGCGGCCTGTAGGGGGGGATATCATCCGCCCGCTGCGGGCGGCAGGTTGCCGCCCCTACAGGGAAAAGCGATTTAATCAGCGATTACGAATTCTTTGCGTTTAATTTGCTCAATCGTAAACCCAATCACCGCCGGCAGAGCGCAGACGATGCCGTAGAAGTAGCGGTATTCTCCATGCACGGGCGAGGCCAGGCAGGTCAGCCAGAGCACAAACAGCGGCACGAGAGCGCCCAGCGCGAAGCCCCGCTTTTTCCACAGCAGGAGCGCCGCGCACAGCAGCAAAATCCAAAAGCCCACGCCTTGGCTATAGAGGAGCGAAATGCCCGGCGTTTTGTTGTAGTTGATCAGGTCATAGTGCGTGCCCACATACTCTTGGAACGCCGGGAACTTGCTCTCCTGCGCCAAGCCATAGTCGTTGCCATAGATGGTGCTGAAGCAGGACCAATAGCCCCATTCGCCCTGAATGACCGTCCAGTAGCCATAATTGTTGTTCAGGAACGCCGTGAGAGCCGTTCCGGGATGTTGCAGGCACAGCACCACCCAGTTGAGCAAAAAGCGTCCCAGATTCTTCTCAAAGTAGTCATCGTTGAGAAACCACTTGACTGGGTCGGAGATGGTGGGGTTGTACCGCTCGCCGATCTCTTGAATGGTGGGTAGCTCGTTGTTGGGCAGATCCGCGTAGGTTTCGCCGTCGTGGTCAAGGTCGCCCGCGTTGAGGTTGCGCAGGAAGTCCACCTGTTGCGCGGAGAGCGATTCGGGGTACTCTTTGGCGATACGCGCGAACTGTTGCATGGGCACACTGAGCATCTCTGCCCTTGAGCCAGACTGAAAGTGCACAAAACCAAAGATCGACAACATGATGACCGCAAAGAGCACAAGGCAGGACACGCCCACCGCGAACATCGGCCAGCGCACGGGTCTGAGCGCGATGAACAGAATGAATATGGTGAGTGCCGCCACATAGCGCCCGTTGTTGCGAAGCAGAGCCACCGCCAACAGCGAGAGCGTCAGCAGGATAAAGTGATCCATGCGCGGGGCATTGGTTTTGGTATCCACAAAGAACGCGCGTTTTTCCCGCGCCACGTCTATGAGCACCACCGACAAGAGCAGAATGCTCGTGCCAAAGGGCACGTCTTTCCACATGGTGACGCTGTAGATGGCGTGGATGGGGAAGAGCGCCATGAACAGTAGCGAGACCACGCGCAAGCCCTTTCCGCAACCCCACGCACGCATCCGCGTGAGGGCATAGGCAAACACCGCCGTGGTGACGAGGATTTGCAGCACCGAAAACAGCGCGACGCTGGTGTTCATGCGCAGCCCCACGATTTCGCCAAAGCCGGTGACCGCACCAATGAGGAGCGTATGGAAGATGGGGTGGTGGTCGCTGTAGGGCATGATGCCCAGCGTTTGTTTGAGCTGCCAGTCGCTATCGTAACTGGTGACGCCCGGATAGAACGCCAAAAAATACGGCAAGCGCGAGAGAATCAGGATGCCCCAGACCACGAGGAAGAAGCCCCGGTCGCTCTGGACAAACGCACGCAGGCGCGGCAGTTTTTTGGGCTTTTGGGGAAGGTCGTCCGCCGAGCCTGCCGCTGACGGGACGGGGGCAGCAGACGCGTTACCCAGTTTGTCTAGTCCGCGCATGGCCGCCGCCGCCAGCACCGTACCCAAATAGGCAAAGCCCGCAAACGCCACCAGCGTCTTGAAAAACAGCGCACCCGTGGCAAAGAGTCCGTTCAGCGCGTTGGTCACGTGTAAGGTGTTGCCCAGCACTTCCGCCGCGCCAAAGAGCAAGCCAAAGGCGCGGGCAATGCGCCGTCCGCGCTTGTCGTCCCAGTCGCCGAACACTTTGTGCGCGACGATGCACAGGAGCACCAGCACCGCCAGAGAGCTGGTGTGCATGTTGGTGGTCAGGCTCGCGTTCAGGGGCGTTTCACGCCCAAAATGGAGCGTCACCGCCAGCGTGGCGCACAGTGCGCCCACAGCGTGTAGCCCCGTGCGCAACCAAAGTGGCGTGGGTTTTCTGCGTATCGGTAAACGCATGGATTTCCTCCCTTAAGGTATCGGGTCGCAAGCTCTACACAATGTCGCACGGGCTTAGTCGAGCAACAACATGGTTTTTAGGCTTTTCATCCGTCAGTCCGCATTCTCCAGCTCCAACTGCTTAACGGTCTCTTCTAGGGCATTTTGGTCGGCTTCGCCGTGCTTAACGAAGAGCAGGAAGAACAGCGCCAGCGCGAACATCACGGGGCAATATACGAACAGCGAGATATACGAGCCGGTGATCATGCGCACAAAGCCATAAATGATGGGGCTGGCGATTTGCGCGGAGAACGTGGCGGTGTAGTAGTAGCCCGTGAACGTGCCCACTTTGTCCAGCCCGCCGATCTCCAGCACCAGCGGCAGCGTGTTGACCGTCACGAACATATTCGCCGCGCCGCCCACCACCAGCGCCACCCAAATGATGCTCATGGAATGCGTGAGCACATAGAGCAAAAACACCAGCATAAACGCCACCATGCCCGCCAGAATGGTCTTTTTGCGCCCATACTTTTTGCCGCACTTGCCCGCCGGGATGGCCGCCGCCATGGACGCCACGGCAAAGACGAGCATCATCATCGTCGCTTCGCTCGTAGATTTGCCCAGCTGTTCCGCCGCAAAGAGCGAGAAGAAGGTCTGCACCGCGTTCGCGCCGCTGAAGAGGAAAAACAGCGTGATGAGCATAAAATACAGACTGCGCCGTGCGCCTTTGTCCAAGTTCTTTAGGCTGAGCTTTTCTTTGTCCCCAGCGCCACTAGCGGCCGCACCCGCGCCGGGCAGGCGGCTGTCTTGCTCCTGCACTTTATAGCGCAGAACCAGCGTAGCGGCAATCATGACCACCGCGCCTAGAGCGAACACGGCTTTGGATTCGGCCAAATCGACACTTTTGTCAATCGCCCCAAAGGCCAGCGCGGTCACAATCGTCCCCGCAGAGAGACCAATCGCGCCGCCAACGCCGCCGACGAGGTTGATGATGGCGTTGCCCTCAGAGCGCAGCTTCGGCGCGGTCAGGTCGGGCATGAGCGCGACAACAGGGCTGCGCCACAAGCTCATGACGAACACAAAGAGAATGATGGTGGCCATGAGCGTGGGCACGGTGTGCATCCACGGAATGAGCGCAAAGAGCACCGCCGAAACGGGCGCACCCACAAAAATAAACGGGCGGCGTTTGCCCCATTTGGAGCGGTGGCGGTCGCTGAGCTTGCCAAAGGCCGGCTGGAAGATCACGCCGAAAATGTTATCGAAGGTCATGATGATGCCGATGAGGAGCGGCACGATGGTGAACGCCGCGCCCTCGCCCAGCTTGTCGCCCTGTGCCTCAAAGAGCCGCGCGAGCACGGACATCCCCGGTGCACCGGCGACATTGTGACTCCACTGCGCCACGGTGTCGGATGCGCTCAAAAGGCGGTCGAGTAGCTTGGTGACGTAAGGGTCGTAGATCTGCCAAGCGATAGACGAGGCCATGAACCCCGCGCCGATGAGGATGGTCTTTTTGACGTCCAGCTTTTCCCCCGCCGCGATTTGCGCCAGAGCTTCCGCGTTGTGACCTGTTGGTGACATAATGCGTCCTCCTGTTCTAGCTGCGAGCCCCTAGAGACTAGAAACTAGATGTTGGGGTAGATTGTACCACAGGACGCGCAGGGTGTCAAGCTCTCTAGAGGTTGGATGTCCGATTTTTGAGGCTGGATTTCGGGCGAGACGCCTCGCGCCTTCATCCTCCCCCCTCATTCTTCACCGGCAACTTCCGGCTTTTCCTTGCGCAAGATACCCACGACAGCGGCGGCGCAGAGGAGCAAAAACGCGGCGAGCATGGCGAGGGTGCGCAGCGCCTTGGCGGGGCGGGACGCGTCCACTTCGGCGGGCGATGCAACGGGGTCAGCCGCGAA
>JAISJQ010000064.1 GCA_031261445.1 Oscillospiraceae bacterium
TTGGACGATCGAAGAATGAATACTGCATTTTGCGCCCCCTGCGCCTTCTAATTTCCCTCTCATTATACCATATTTCCTCCGCTTTGCGTAGGTTTTTAGAGGGACTCAATTGTTTGTAGGGGCGACCCTTGTGGTCGCCCTGTCCATTCGTGGACAATCAGGAGCGACCATACCCGCAGGGCACAGTCAAGGGTTGCCCCTATGGGTTTCGCCCAGCGGGCGGCAGGTTGCCGCCCCTACAGGATGAATATCATCTCGCCTGTACCCCCAACCCTCCTTCCGCTTATGTGCCTACAAATGGACTGCATGAGCGCTTACAGGTGAATGTTGCGTGAAAATTGTGGCTGATTGTTTGCATTTTACGCGCTTTTGTGCTATACTAGTGCGGTATGTCTGGGCTTGACCATGTTGGGCTGGACGAAACCACACAATAGAGTGAGGAAAAGAACTATGAGCAAGATTGTCAAAGACCCGGCAGAGGTCTCAGGCAAACCCCAAAAGAGCAAAAAACACCGCGTCAGCCGCAAAAAAGGTGGCGGCGAAAAGATCATCCCCATCATCGAGAAGATCATCGCCGTGGTGCTGGTGTTGACGGTGGTGTATTTCATCGGCAAGCCGTTCGTCAACAATTCTGGCCTCATTGAACGCTCGGTCACGGTGGCGAAAGTCGGCGGCCAAAAGTTCAAAGCGCCGCTGTTTTCCTATAACTACCGCGATTTGTACTATCGCCTGTTCAGCCAGTACGCGCAGTACTATTCCTACGGCATTGATGTGGGTTTTGACGTCAAAAAAGTCCCCAGCGAAAACCCCTACAAGGCCACGGAAGACGAGCTGGATCAAGCCCCCGAAGCCGCCAGCTGGAAGACTTGGGCGGACTGGATGACCAACCAGACCATCCTGAACATGCGCCGCACTTGGGCACTGTATGCAGAGGCCGGGCTGACGGAAGGCACAACGGACGTGACGAACGTGGTCGACATCACCAACGCTGACCCCAGCGTACCCTCCGCCACCAGCGTGGAAAACCGCACGTTGCCCTTCGCCGCGCTCAGCGATGAAGAAAAGGCGGAGATTGACGAGCAGATTCAGTCCATCCGCGACAGCAACAAAGAACAAAATGTCACCGTCAACGCCGCCTTGGCCAGAAACTACGGACCGGGCTTCACGGAAAAGGAACTGCGCCAACAGCTGGCGTATGACATCCTGACCCAGCGCCTTGTGGCCGGAAAATTGGCGGAATTTAAGGCGACCTACAACGACAAAAAGCTCACGGAGCTCTATAACGAAGATCTCGTGGACTACGGTCGGCTGGACTATTACACTTTCGTTGAAAAGCCCGCCCTGCGCGAGCAGAGAAAGGCCACCGAAAAAGTGAAGGCCGAGACGGACGAAGAGTACGCAAAATATAAGACCGCAGAGCTGGCCAAATTCAAAAAGTCTGTGGAAGACACCACGAAGAAGCTCACCGACTTGAAGGCGTTTTTGGCAGGGGCCGAACGCGTGGGCAAGGCCGCCGCGGATGACCCCAAAACCTACAAATTTGACCCGGACACCTACCTGAAAGCCCGCGCGGACGGTCAAGGCTTGAACGCCATCACCGACAAGAACGATGCCGAAAAGGCCGCCGTGGAGCACTTCCATTCCGATGCCGCCACATGGGGCTTCAACACCGCGCGCAAAGTCGGCGATGTGAAGGTGTTCTACGGGGCAGATGACTCAGCCAACTATGTCTATATCCTGCGCACGGTGTATCCGTTTGTGCCGGCAACGGTGCGCGAAATCGTCATCGAGACGGTGGCGGATTCCGCAGACACCACGGCGGCAGAGCTGGCCATTGGACAAGTGGCCACCGCGAAGGATGCCGAAAAGAAGGCCAAAGACGTGCTGGCCATCTATAACAAAGGCAAAAAGACGGCCGAAGCCTTCGGCGAGCTGGCCAAGGGCAATTCCAGCGGCGAGACCGCGACCGAGGGCGGCGTGGTGCTGGTGAGCTCGTCCATCACGCGGGACGCAAAGTACCTCGCGTGGGCACTCGATCCCGCGCGGAAACCCGGCGACACAACGACCATTGCGGTGGGCACGAGCGTCTATGTGCTCTACTATGAAAAGACAGAAAAAGCGGAATATTTCGACAACATCGGCACAACGAAAAGCCAGGAAGACTACGAAAAGTGGGAAAAGGCCTTGCTGGAGAAAGACGAATTCAAGCTGAAAATCAACGAAACGTGGGCAAAATTCATCTCGAAGCGCATTGAGAAGGATCTGAAGAAAAACGTGCTCCCGCGCTACGTCTCAAGCCTGCAAGAGCCGTCCAACGGCGGGTTGGATCTCTCGTCCCTCCTAGGCGGAGGCTGATGCAATGAACAATGAACAATTGACAATGAACAATTGTTTGTGTGCAATCAGTTAGGCGTTAGTTCAAACCCCTTCTGCATTTAATCAGCGGTTGCCTAACATCAGGGTAACCGCTGATTGCGTCAGGGCATGGAGGCGTGAGGAATCAGGAATGAGGCGTGAGGTCTGTAGGGGCTTTTCTGCGCTCGCCCGCTGTGTGAAAAACGTTTTTGGGGCAGGGCAACCACAAGGGTTGCCCCTACAAATGCAATTTTATTTGCCCTTACAAAAAAGAAAGGACGTTACGGATGCTCCTGAAAAATCTGCGCATTGTGCCTGTGGACGCGCCGCCCATTGCCGATGGGTGGATTGCGTTTGACGAGAAAATCACCGCGCTGGGGGCGCTGGACAGCTGCCCAGCGGACGACGGCGTGGACTGCGCGGGACTGAGCGCCTTCCCCGGCTTTGTGGATGCCCACAGCCATCTGGGCCTCTTTGGCGATGCCCAAGGCGCAGAGGGCGACGACGGCAACGAGGACACCAACCCCTCCACGCCGCAAATCTCCGCGCTCGATGGGCTCAATCCCTTCGACCCCGGCTTTGCGCAGGCAGTGCAAGCGGGCGTGACGACCGTGTGCGTAGCCCCCGGCTCGGCCAACGCGCTGGCCGGGCAGGCGGTGATTCTCAAGACCTACGGGCAGGGCTTGACCCCAGAGCGCATCCTAAACGACTGCGCGGCATTGAAGCTGGCACTGGGCGAGAACCCCAAACGCACTTACGGCGGCAAGGGTGAAAATCCTGCCACGCGCATGGGCATTGCCGCCCTCATTCGCGAAAAGTTCACGGCGGCGGGGGAGTACCTAGAGAAGCGATCGGGGGACGATCCGCCGGATTTTGACGCGGAATTGGCGGCCTTGGCGCGGGTGCTGCGCGAGGGCATCCCGGTGCACATCCACGCCCACCGCGCGGACGACATCCTCACGGCGCTCCGTTTGGCAGATGCGTTTTCGCTGCGTCCTGTCATTGTCCACGGCACCCAGGGCAACCTCATCGCGGACGCGTTGCGGGGCGTGCCCGTGCTGACTGGCCCACTTTTGGCTGACCGCTGCAAGCCAGAGTTGGCGGGCGCAACGCCGAGCAACCCGGGGATTCTGCACAAGGCGGGCGTGCCCGTGGCCATCATCACCGACCACCCGGAGACCCCGCAACCGTATTTAGCGCTCACGGCGGGTTTGGCCGTCCGCGAGGGCATGGATTGGGACGCTGCCCTGCGCGCCATCACGCTCACCCCGGCGGAGATTTTGGGCATCGCCGACCGCGTGGGCTCGCTCACCCCCGGCAAGGATGCCGACATCGTCCTCTTCGCCACCGACAACCCCCTGACGCTGGAATCCAAACCAGTTAGGGTTTACGGGTTAGGAAGTAGGCGTTAGGGGTGCGCAACACGACTGCCCCACAACCACAATACATATACTAGGACAAAAGCATGTGCTGGAGGAAGAAAATGCCGTTCAACAAACAAGCCCTCATCCCGATGACCGAATACGAGAGCGCCGCGCCGGACGTGCGGGCGCGATACGAGGCGCAGATTGCCCGCCACGGGCGCATCACCAACATGAAGCGCACCATGCTCCACAGCCCCAAGGTGTTTGACGTGTACATGGAGTGGTACGCGCTGCACGACCTGCTCGTGCCCATCATCGGGGCGCGGGGCGTGAGTTTGTTCAGCTACGCGATTTCCAGCGGCAACGACTGCTTGATTTGCAGCACGTTTTTCCGCAAGATCCTCATCGACAACGGCGACGACCCCGACCACCCAAACCTCACTGCGCAAGAGCAGCTGCTGATCGATTTCGGCAAGGCGTTTTCCATCAGTCCCCACAGAATCCCCCAGAGGCTCTACGACCAATTGCAGGCGCAGTTCACCCACGAGCAGCAAGTCCTGCTCATTGGTTTCGCCGGGCAAATGACCGCCACCAATCTCTTCAACACAGTCGCCAAAGTCCCGCTGGATGAAGTGCTTTACAGTTATCAGAAGACAGAGGGCAGATGACAGATTCAGAAGGCAGATGTCAGAAGTCAGAGGACAGAAGTGCGCATCTAGCGGTTAGGTAACCGCTGATATTTCTGTAGGGGCGGCAATCTGCCGCCCGCTGAGAATCTATAGGTTGTTGGGAAACAGCGGGCGAGCGCAGAAAAGCCCCTACAGAAAAATGATTTCCTTTTGCAGGCGCAGAGGGCAGACATAAATCTGTCCTCTGTCTTCTCTCTTCTGCCCTCTGCAATTCGATAAATATGCATTGACAAATGCACGAAAAACGTGTATACTAACTTCAAGTTCATTCTTGGGGGTTGCTATGTCATCCAAAACGCTCTGCCGGCTTCTGCGCTTGTCGGTGATGGTGGTGGGGCTCATCGGCGTGGGCATGATGCTGTATGTGCCGTCGTTCGTGCACGATTTTGTGCGGCTGGGCGGATTGCGCGAGCCCTTTGCGGGCTTCGACTGGGAAGAAATCTGGTCGTTTTCCGTCTGGCTGTGTGGTGCACCGCTGTTTGCGATTTTGTTCTATGTCTGGCGCGTGGCGGGTAGCGTGGCGCGGGACGAAGTGTTCACCCTGCGCACGGCCAAGTGGGTCAAAATGGGCGGGCTGATTATGCTGGCCGACGGTGCTTTTGTGTTGGTGACGAATGTGCTGTTGTTCGGGCTGGAGTATAGCGCCTTGCCGATTTTGGCCGCGTCGCTGCTGCTGACCATCGTGGCGGTGGTGCTGGGGCTGTTTGCGGCCGTGCTCGCGCGTTATCTGACCAAAGCGGCCGCGCTGCAAGAAGATGTTGAGGGCACGATATGATTGTCATCAATGTGGACGTGATGCTGGCCAAGCGCAAGATGTCCGTGACAGAACTGACCAGCCGCGTGGGCATCACGATGGCGAACATCTCGCTGATCAAAAACGGCAAAGTCAAAGCCCTGCGCCTGACAACCCTCGACAAAATCTGCGAAGCCCTCCACTGCCAGCCCGGCGACGTGCTCGAGTGGCGGCCGGACGACTATGCGGGGTATTGAGTTGGTAAGAAAACGAAACGCCGCAACGCCTTTGGGGGTTGCGGCGAGTTTTTGTTAGGAGGGTGGGTTTTGTCGGAACTTATCTTCAAAATTTTCTGTTTGCGCATCGACTGGCGGCTTCTCCCGCGGAAGCTCTTTTGCTGCAGCTTCTTTTGCTATGTCCTCTGGCGGTGATTGTGGATGCTCGATTTTTGTTCGTTCAAGTTCTGCGTCTAATTCTAATTGCTTCAGTTCTTTATTCGCGATTCGTTGGAAAGCATGGTCAATCGTTTCAAAAAACTTAGCGTTTTCTTCTTTGTCAAATAAGTACTGCGCAACAATTTCTGGAAGCTTAATCAACGCCGTAATCAATGTGCCCACCGCAGCGAGCATTGCCGTGATGACTTTTGCGAGGTCGAAATAGTAGGCATTCATATCTGTTGTTTCGGTTATTGGCTGTTTATCCAGATTGCAAAAGAACCAAAGAAAAATTGCGACTGTCCCTGCGAAAATCAGGAACAGTAAAAGAACCGAAAGCCGGAAGAAAAGTTTCTTTTGCTTGTCCTTTGTCTTTGTTCGACTTTTTAATGCGTCAAATAAGAAGTCAACCAGTGCACTTGGTGCTACATTTTTTATTTCGTTTTCGCGTTCTTTTGCTTTTATTGCATTAACTACTTCCAAAATCTTTGAAAACCACATCTGGCCAAATCACCTCAAACCTGTATCGATTTTGTGCCATATGGCACGGAAAAGAAGCCCGCATTTTGCTATGCGAGGCTCAATGTCAAACACTCATTCCATCGCTTCTTGGCATCGTCTCTCGTAACGTCAAAAGCCCAGCTTACATAGTCGATAAAGGTCATACTGCCATTACTATGATCTCTATCATAAACTATCCATGCATTTTTTAGTAGCACCGATGGCATGAGCAATGCGCGCGCAAAGCAGTCGGCTTCGGCTTCGCGTGTTTGTTCTTCGGGCGGCAGATTCTCAACGGCCTTGTCAATTCGATTGAATTCAAAACAAGTGTCGTTTCCTACTGATGTTTTTTTCGAATGCAGGGCATAGTGCCCCAGCTCGTGCGCAATCACCTTTCGGCGTTTTTGCGAAAGAAGATCAGCCGAAACAAAGATTTCACGGTGTCCACCTTCTGGACCTTCTGCTCCTTCAGCGTCATTTATCCAAACCGCGCCAAAGGTTTTGGGAGACCCAAAATCTGCATCATAGACATCAAAGCGTTCAGCTTCCGCTAGCTTTTGCACGTCAAAGGCGACACGGTTGCTTACTCCGTGCCTTTCGAGTAATGCCACAGCTGCATCTTGGGCTTTTTGAATTTGTTCTTTTGACAAATTCATGCTCATGATATCCCTCCAAAAGTCGCTCACAGGCATACCCTCCTCAACGTGCGAGTTTTAGGTATGTTATGCGTGTCAGGCAGTCCGATAGAATGAGGATTGTCCCAGAGATCGAGACGCGGCTCTGCCAGAAAGAAACAGCACTCTCGAAAAGTGTGTCTTTCGTGAGTGCCATTATACATTATTTTTTGTGTCAAGTCAATGCGAAATGACCTATATCCACCCGTCCTTATTATAGCTGATTCAAACCGTTCTGTCAAGTCCAGAAACAATAACAACGCGATAAAAACTGCAAAAACATGGGAATTTGTGTATTATGCCTTTCGGTTTATAGATATTTTACCAATATTTTATATAAAATTTATAATTAGAGGGAGCAATTTATCTTTTGTTCTCAAATAAAGACACAAAGATGCCGCCCGAGGGGGAGGGCCTCGGGCGGCGGGAGGAGAGAAAATGAGATGTGGTCGATATTGGATGCCAGCGAATGCTTGGCGGTTTGGTTTGGTTGTGTGTTTGTTTATGGCTATATTATACCTGTTTTAGTAGGTTTTAACTACCACAGGGCAGCAACAGCTTTTTTACAATTCTCTTGCGCATGTGAACAGAACGTTGCAAATTGTTAGATTCGCCTAACAAATCATTACATTTGTGCAAATTGCGCAGGGTTATTGGGTTAACTTTTTCGCGTTAATGCGATTTGTAGGGGCTTTTCTGCGCTCGCCCGCTGTTGAGAATGCAGATGTCAGAGGGCAGAAGACAGAGCTTCGAGCGCAGTGCTGCCCTCTATCTTCTGTTTTCTGCCCTCTCGCACGCAGACAAATTCCGGCGCATGTGGCGTTCTGTGTCAACCTTGAGCTTAAGCTCAAGGTTATGAATAAGCTTAAGCTCGCGCTATTTCCTACCCTCTGGTCAATTTGACGATTCTATCTCACCTAACCCGATTCCACCAACAACCCGTTGGCAATGTGCCCCTTGCCCAGATACACCACGTGCAGGTAGTCGCGAACACCCGTGCCGTCTTTGGTGTCGTAATCATTGCCGTAAATCGTTCTATATGTTTGACTTTTGCAACCTGTTGCGGTATAATTATTTAGCTGAATGAGAAAGCGGGGCGTTTCCCCGCTCCGCTTTCTCGTTTGGTCTCTTACCTCCGCCGCTTACGCTTTTTACCGGGCTTAGCGCGGGGGTTTTTCATTGTCTCGGCGATTGTAATCGCTGAGGCAACGATGGGTGCCAGCTTTGACACCACGTCCAAGATCTGCATGGGCTCTATGTAGTGGGTCATCGTCGCATCCTCCTAATCTATAGGATATATTAAGTATAGCCGAAAATGGGAAAAATGTAATGCCCTAACTCACGGGCAATGACCATATGATGCGGCGCATCCAGAGGTAGTACACCATGTGACGATAGCAAATGTCCCAGTGTAGTGTAAGGGGTTTCATACCACCCAACTCAAAATAACCACGAATCTGTCTTCAGTCCTTTGACATCTGCCCTCTCACATGCGGACGCGCGATGCGCGCCCCTACTAGTCGAAATCAGTCGATTCATATTGCGGACGCGATCGGTTGAAAAAATAAGTGCAATAGCCGCGCAAAACGCTTGCATTATTCTGGGAAATTTGCTATAGTATACGGGTACAATCATCAACACTGGGAGGCACTATGCAAACCTCGGCTTACTTCGTTCAAGAAATCCTGTGGCAACTCATCCTTCCGCTTGTGGGGCTATGCGTCTACATCCCCCTGCGCATCAAAAAACGCCTGCGCCCGGCGCTGCTCATCAAAACCGGGCTGAGCGTGGCATTCATCCTCTTCGCCTTGCGCGGCATTGTGACGCAATATGTGGCGGACGATCGCTTCAGCGCCAGCCCTTGGGTGGACAAAAACGTGCTGTTTACGAGCTTACTGGTCATCGCGGGCTTGGTCTGCGGACTGATTGGCGACATCTTTTTGGATCTCAAGGACATCCACATCGACACCCAATCGCACTACATGTTCGTCGGCTTCAGTTCGTTCATGCTCGGACACTTCTTTTACTTCGCGGCGATTTTCCACGCTTATCAATATCAGGGCGACGCGTGGGGATTGGCGTTGCCGCTGGCCGCCGGTTTTGGTCTGCTGATGTTCCTGGGCATGGCCGCGCTGGAAAAGCCCATGAAGCTCGATTACGGCAAGTTCCGCCCCATCCTGCTGGTCTATACCTTCGTGCTCTCCACCATGACGGCGTACCCGCTGGCCATTGGCTTTTATGCCATGGATGCCACCATGGCCAGCATCTTCGGCGTGGGGATGGTACTGTTCTTCCTGTCGGATCTGGTACTCTCGCAGGTGTATTTCTCCACCGCTCGCAAAGAACCCAGCCCCGTGCACATTGCCCTGAACTATATCCTCTATTACGGCGGACAGTTCACCATCGCCGCCGCGCTGTATTTTCTGCCGTATCAAAAATGAGTGTGCCGAAAGCGACCATACAGGTGTTTGGCAAGGCCAAATGCTTTGACACCAAAAAAGCGCTGCGCTTCTTTAAGGAGCGCGGCGTGCCTGTGCAGGAGATCGACATTCTGCGCAAAGGGCTCAGTGCGGGGGAATACCGTTCCGTGCGCACGGCGCTGGGCGGCGATTTGGACGCGCTCATCGACGACAAAGGCAAGGCCTACGGGCAGTACTTCGTCGCCTATTTGGCGGGGGAGAGCGCGAAAGAGAGCGCTCTACTTGCGCACCCCGAACTGTATCGCACGCCCATCGTCCGCCAAGGCAAGCGTGCCACCATCGGCTACGAACCGCAGGTTTGGGCGAGGTGGTTGGGAGAGGGGTGAGGATTGAGGCGTGAGGCTTGTAGGGAATAAGTAATAGTGAATAGTGAATAGGTTTTGGGATTATGAGAAGGCGGGGGTTGGTGCAAGAATCTAGCTTCTAGTCTCTAATATCTAGCATCTAGTGCATGAGTTCGCCGGGTTTGATGTCGGGATGCCGATACTGCCCGCGTTTTTCCGCTGTCACTCGTCCGCATACAATCGCCGCCTGCGGGCACATATGCATACAGGCCAAGCAATTGGCGCAATTGTTATGCAGGAACGCAGGCTTGCCGCCTCGCATTTCGATGTTGTCCATGGGGCAGAGTTTTACGCATTGGCCGCAGGATGTGCAGCTGTCGTTTGCGGCAAACTGTTTTTCTTTTATCCTGAAGTAGTGCAGACCAATGCGATAAAACGCCGAAAAGAATGGGTTTCGTGCACCCACTATGCCACGATGTTTATGGACGAGAATGTCGGCGGCAATCAGCCTCGTTTTTTCCGCCTGATTGCGCAGAAGTTGCGCTTGATTCTTTTGCAGCGGGTACTCAATAATATAGTTGCCAACCGAACGGAAGGCGTTTGCGTAATCAAGCGAAACGCCCTTGGGCTTCAGGACGTTGGATAGCATCTTGTGGCAGTTGCCAGCAGCGCCCCGGCAAGTCACAACGCTGAACACATACTCGGCGCTACCGGCATGGAGATTCAGTCGCCGGACGAATTCAAGCGCAGCCTTGGGCATTCCCATGGCGTAGCAGGGGTAGACAAAGCCGATGCGGTCATAGTGGCCGGTCAGCGAAAAATCCCCGCCCATGAAGGCAAGCTGTGTGTCGCCCAATGCGGCGGCGATATCCTTGGTCGTCTTCAGGCTGTTGCCCGTGCCGGAAAACCAGAAAATCAGATTGTTGGGCATGGTCAATCCTCCATGTAAAATAACTCTTCGAACGTCTTGCCTAGGGCTTGGCACAGCTTCATCGCAAGCGGCGCGGTTGGGTTAAAGTTGCCTTTTTCAATCGCGCAGATCGTCTGCCGCGACGTACCCGCCCTAGCCGCCAGTTCTCCCTGCGAAATCTCCAGCTCCGCGCGGGCCACGCGCAGGCGGTTGCGAAATTTTGGATCTGTTTTGCGGCGCTTGAGTGGGCAGCTGCCGCGCTCTTTATCACTCATTGCTTCCCATCTCCTTTGATACAAGTATAGCACAGGAGACGAAAGAATGTCAAGTGTTATTGTCAATTGTTCAAGTATTATTACCATGGGCGGAAATTTTGAAGCACAGGTGATCGCTTGGTGGGGAAGGTTAAGCTAAAAGTTAAGAGTATGTGGGAGAAAAATTTGTCTGGGAGAGACGCTTTGTGACAGAACGCGTCAACATGGAGCTTAAGCTTAAGGTTAAGCTTAAGCACAAGCTTGCGGTGATTCCTGCTAATTTTCGTGGGCGTTTTGTAGGGGCGCACGGTGTGTGCCCGCTGACGCGGGAGAGGGTAGAAAACAGAGATCAGAGGACAGAATTGCGCTTGAAGGGCTGCCTTCTGTCTTCTACGATCTCGCAGGTGTGGACAAAATAGCATAGCCCCACACCTTTGAGTGTGAGGCTACTGAGGAATGCGGAACTCCTTGTTATCTGCTGTACAAATCAATCGCAAACCCTGCAATTTGTGCCGCATTGGCGAATGCGCCAAAAACCGTGAAAATGCGATTCCACCAGAGTTCACGGCTTTCTTTCTTCTTTCTTGCCAGTTCTACCTTTTTGTCCTCAAGTTCTTGAAGCAAATGTTGCTTGTCTCCGCGCGTGCTCCCCTCAATGAGTCGTTTGAGGTCTGTGTAAATCAACTGAAGGTAATCATTGTCTGGTGAGCCGCCTTGGTTGATAGTTTGTTCGTTCTTGTCAACATCTCCGAAGATATTTCCCTCGCCGGATATGTTTGCACCTCTGAAATCATACTTCACGCCGAACTCTCCTTCTTTATATCCCTGTATTATTTCTGCTTTTGACGCGAGTATTGCGTCAATTATCGCATCTTTTTCGATTGTGTCGTCCACTTTCAGCACATCAATAAGTTCGGCGGCAGTCTTGCCAGCCTTTTCCCAAAAATTGTCGCGACCAATACAGCCGATCGCCCAGAACGAATCCTCCCAAAAACGATAATCAGATATTTCCATATACACTGCATACACGTCAGAATTTTTCCAACTAATCAAATTGATTAGTTTCAGTGGTGAAGAGGATAATTGGCTGTCAAAAAAAGCAATAGACTGTAAATTGCGGTGCTGAAACGGAATGTAGTTCACCCGATAGAGTTGAAGCCGCACCGCCTTTATTTTTTCTAGAAGAAGTTCTGCTTCTTCTATATCCTTTATGGCACGCTCCCGTGCGGGGCGCTCTCGTTCGAGCCGCATTTGTTCGGCTTTCAGCTGATACTCGTATGCGCTTTGCGCATTGTTGTAGCTGGCCAAGGCCTTATTGTAATCTTTCGTGGCGTTCTTCCACTTGATGGCCGTGTAGACTGTAGTGCCCACAAACACAACGGTCAGAAAAATCATGACGCCACTCTCATTGAAAGCGGTGATGATTAGGGACACCAAAAATAGAACGGCCGAGAGAATAAACCAGAAAAGGCGCTCGTTTTTCAAAGTCGTCTTCGGTTGCGCTACGGTTGGCCGTGGCACTTGGCGTTCGACACACAGCGCGTCTCTTTCATTCTTGCGGCTTGCTATGTATCGGTTCACAAAGACTTTCGAATACTCCAATGCCTTCAGGTAAGACAAATAGTCAACGTCCAGTTTTCGCCGCGCTTGCGCATCTAGTGTTGTCGCTTGTTCTGCCATAACTTCCGCCTTTTGTTTCGTTTTGGTAAAGTATGGCACACAAATATGAATATATATATATATATATATAATGAACGGTTTGTAAACATTGCAAAATAGCGCACAAAAGGTCAAAAAATGCGCACCGCAAGGCACGCATTTTTGATCCGCACAATTTTAGCCAAAGTACCGCGCCAACAAACCGGCGAACGCTTTGCCGTGGCGAGCCTCGTCCCGCGCCATTTCGTGCACGGTGTCGTGGATTGCGTCGAGATCGAGCGCTTTGGCGCGTTTGGCAATCTCAAACTTGCCCAAAGTCGCGCCGTTCTCCGCCGCAACGCGCAGCTCCAGATTCTTCTTGGTGCTGTCCGTGACCACTTCGCCCAGCAGCTCCGCAAATTTGGCGGCGTGCTCGGCTTCTTCGTAGGCGGCCTTCTCCCAGTACAGGCCGATTTCGGGATAGCCCTCGCGATGCGCCACACGCGCCATGGCCAGATACATGCCCACTTCCGTGCACTCGCCCTGGAAGTTCATGCGCAGCCCCTCCAGAATGTCCTCCGGCGCACCCTGCGCCACGCCGACCACGTGCTCTGCCGCCCAGACCCGCTCGCCTGCCTGCTCGGTGAATTTGTTCTTCGGTGCGCCGCACTGGGGGCACTTGTCGGGCGCGTCGTCGCCCTCGTGGACATAGCCGCAAACGGCGCATACGTACTTTTTCATGATGATTTCTCCTTTGTTTCGTGTGGTTTATCTATCAGGCAATCTTTGCAGATGCCGAAATAGCTGATTTGCCCGCTCTCCATTGTTCCGGGCACTTCGGCGGGCGGGAGGGACACACCCGGCACGTCCAGCACGACGTGGCAGCGGCGGCAGATGAAGTGCGCGTGCTCGCTGGTGTCCGCGTCGTAGCGATCCTTGCCGTCCACCGTGGCAACGCGGACGATCGTGCCATCGGCCAGAAACGCGGCCAGATTTGCGTAGACCGTGCCCAGACTCAGGGAGGGGAATTCGGGCTTGAGGAGCGCGTACACCCACTCGGCGTTGGGGTGGGAAGCTGTCTCTTGCAGCGCACGCAGAATCGCCGTGCGTTTCTTGCTCTGCCGTTGCGCTGCCATCTCTTTCTCCAATTACTAATAGGAATTGTTATTATTATATAAGATTCTCTTCCGTTTGTCAAGGGTTATCTTGTGGGAATATGTCACGCTCGTGAAATGCAGGTGCTATACCTACGGAAGACGGAGAGCAGAATTGCGCTCGAATATCTGTCTTCTGTTCTCTGACATCTGCCGTCTGTATGGCGAACGCGCGATGCGCGCCCCTACGAGGTGAATAGCGCTAATCAACCCGTAGCTGAATCGTAAGCTTAACCTCAAGCTTAAGCTCCATGTTGACACGTTTTGTCACTGCGCCCATTAATTTTCTCTGAAACACGTTGTAAAAACTACCATCTTGCCAAACATACTACCGAACGCCTTACATATATCGTAACATAGAGCCTTCCCTCAGTCGTTCCATACGGTGTAACATAGATTGTAACAACGTATGTGATATGTCAATTATGTGAACGCACAATTTGTCGGTTCACGGCTATCGCATTTACTTTTGCAATCTAGTCCAACACACATCCAAAATCCGTCGGGGCGTGCATCGCGCGTCCGCCCGCAGAGCGAGCGGCTTTTGCACAATTGTAAATTGAAAAGCCCCCCTTGCAAAAAGGCATAATTTCTGGTATACTTTGGCATACTGACTTTGAATGGGGGTGCCTTATGGCAATTCTACACATTACGGACGAAAACTACGCACAATTGGCCGAGAACAGCGACGAGCCGATTCTTTTGGATTTTTGGGCGGACTGGTGTATGCCCTGCAAAATGCTCGGGCCTGTGCTGGAGGGTCTGACGGACGAAAAAGACTTCATCCGCGTGGGCAAAGTGAACGTGGACGAGTGCCCGGAACTCACGGAGGCCTTTGGTGTACAAAGCGTGCCGCTGTTGGTGGTGCTTAAGCAGGGCGAGGTGCTGGAGAGCTCCGTGGGTGTCAAGAGCCAGGAGGCGATCCGCGCCATGGTGCAAAACGCGCTGAGCTAAATGTAAACAAACGGGAAATTTTTCGGCAAAAAACTGGAAAGACCTTGCATTTTTCGGCTAAATGCGGTATAGTTACTTAGCGAAAGTGGATGCCGCCGCAAAGGCAAAAAAGGAGCACAGATATGGCAGGATATACGCCCAACGAGAAGCGCCTGAAAATGTTCGGCGCACAGGCGCAGGGCTATGCAATGGATCGTGTGGACATGTATTTGGACAAGCTGGAGGCGGCTTACACCCAACTGCGTGCGGCCTATGAACAGGTCAAAAATACATCGGCCGCCCCCGCGTCTGCGCCGACGGGCGGCGGGATTGATCCGTCTGTGTTTGCGCAACAAAACGCGCTGGCGCGGCAAGAGATTGAGCGTCTGCAAGCCGAAAACAATGCCCTTCGCGCCAAAATCACCGAGCTGGAAGCCCATGTGGCGCAAGCAACGCAGGCCGCGCCGCAGATCAAAGAGGGCGCAATCGCCCGCGCGTTGGTGGTGGCGCAAGAAAAGTCCGAAGAAATTCTTCGCAGTGCGCAAATGGAAGCGCAGGGCATCATTGCCGGTGCGCATGGCGAAATTGCCCAGCTACAGGCCGAAAAAGCGCGTCTGCGCAAGCAACTGGAAGGCATCCGCTTTGCGCTCGATGGTCTGCTGCGCGAGCCCTCGATCAAGCTGGCCGAGCCAGAACAACCCAAAGCGGTGGAGACCGCCGTGGCACAGCCTGCCGCGCCCGCGCCCGTGGGCAGCAGTCCCTTTGGGTTCACGTTGCAATAAACAATCGGTTCATCAAAAAAGCGGCGGGTAACTGCCGCTTTTTCTTGTGCTTGAGACGAAATGTTAATGAATCATTCACACATACACATATAGGTTGTTCATATTTGCGTAGTAGAATAGTACCCACAAACAGAACAAAAGGAGCACCCCCCCATGAACAAGCAACTCCCAATCCCACACGCGCTCATTGATGGCATGAAGGGGAAAAATTACGAGTTCGACGGCGCAATCAGTTTTGCGCTGGAATCGCTGGGCGAAAAAGACTATGATTACTGGTTCATTTCGGGATTGACGGGCGACAGCTTCGCGCAAATGTATTATCGCGACCATTGGCGGGGCAACAGCGCGGCGGATGTGCGTTGCAGTGACGGCGATGTGCGCTTTGTGATAGACACGATTGCGCTGTGCGGCTATGACTGTGCATTTGTCCCCGCACAAACGTTGGTGGATCAGCGTGCGCTCTACACCAAGCGGCTCGTGGAATCCATCAACAGCGGCAACCCCGTTTTGCTTTTTTGGAATCATTGGGAAGTGTGCGTGGGCTATGAGGATGACGGCGAGATATTGCTGTGCGTCAGCGGAAACGCAACGACACCAGAGCGCATTTTTGTGGACAAGCTGTTTGCACAGGAGCGCCCGGCGCACTTGCAAAAAATGCTCCCGAATCCCGGCTGGTTCTTCCTCGGCGAAAAGCAGGAACAGAAAGATTTGGCGGGGCTGTATCGCCTTGCGATTACGCGTCTTCCGGCGCTGTTTGCTGAAAAAAGCGAACAATATTGCTTTGGCGCGGCGGCCTTCCGCGCCTGGGCGGATGAAATTGAAAACGGAAAATATGACCGCATGACTGCCGAAGAATTCAGCGGCCATCAGTGGGATCTGTACACGAATTTTCTTTGCGTGCTGGCCAGCAACGGCAGCGAATACAGCTGGTTCTTGCAAAACGCGCAAAAACTGAACCCAGACATGGCCTTTCTGGAACAAATCAGTGCGTTGTACGACCAAATGGGGCAACTCTGGGGCGGCGAAAAACCCACGAAAGGCTGTTTGGAAAAAATTGGCGGCGGGTTTGATGTCACTTTGAAAGTGCTACAAAACAAGAGAAAACGCGCCAAAATCGTTGCGAAAATCCGCGAATGTGCCGTCCGCACAGACGAAGTGGTGCGCCTGTTGACGCGCTTTCAGGCGCTTTGAACTGTGGTCGCTCTTCGATGTGCCGCCTGTCAGCCCGCAGGCGGCACATTTGTCTGGTTCGAACTTGACAACACGCCCGTTTTGCGGTATACTGTTCTTGAACGAAACGCACAGGAGGCGTGCACATGCATCTGGCCGATTATTTGAAAATCTTTCCGCCGGGCGATAACCCGACGCTCTTTTATACCGATGTCGGTGGCGCTTATACCCTGCCCTATTTCATCCCCTATTTTTCGGGCATTGTCATGGCCATCATCTCGTTCATTTTTGCCTTGCGCGAAGATTTTTCGGGAACACTGCCCCGCAAAAGCAAACGTCTGCCAGAGACGATCCCAGAGAAAAAGAAGTCTTGGTTTCCGGATTGGGCGCGTTGGTTTGTAGTGAGCATTACACCGCTGCCGTTTCTGTTCTTTGGCTCGATGGTTCTGGGCGGCGTGATTAGTCGGCTCGGCGGCGAAGGACTCTTAGCCAGTATGCAAATCGACGGCGGCTTTGTGTTCGCAATCCCGGCCGTGTTTTTTGTGTCAAAGCTGTTCTTTCCCAAAATGCCGCCTCTGGAGCGCATGAAGCCCGTGCTCTTTGCCGCCCCCTTTTGCATCATCATTTTAAAGATATCCTGCGTGATGGAGCAAGTCAACTATGGCATTCCTGTCAAGTGGGGACTGCCCGTTTTTGAATTCTCCACACCAGGGGTCAAATATGGCGCAGACGTGCGCGTATTCCCCTACAACACGTTCATCATTCTGTTCATGATAGGCGCGGTTGTCTGGACGCTCATCAACCGCAAAAATGGCAAGCACTTCCAGCATATCACACCCATACTCTACGGCTGCGTCTTCTTTTTGGATTTCCTATTGGGGCGCGATGTGGGACTACGCATTTTGGGCACGCACGCTATGTCGTGGTGTCATCTGATCATCCTCGCTTGGGGCATTTTCTTCCTGAAATTAGAACAGCAGAGCGACGCGGCACTCCGTGCCCTGCAAAAACGCGGCCGTGGCACAAAGAAAAAGAAGAAGAAACGCGCTCGTTAAAGCCAAAACAAAAAGACTGTTCATTGCGATGAACGGTCTTTTGTGTGTAGGGGCAACCCTTGTGGTTGCCCCGGTAAGGCGCTTTGCGCAAAGGGCGACCATACCCGCAGGGCACAGGCAAGGGTCGCCCCTACACCTGTCGCGATATGCAATAATTTTATTGCGGATTAGTATCACGCCTCGTCCCGCAACACGGGGAACAGGCGTTCCAGATTGTAATACCCGCGCTCTTCGCGCCCAAACACGTGCACCAGCACTTGGGCGTAGTCCAGCAAAATCCAGCCAGAGGCACGCCCCTCCACGTGGCCGGGGTGGATGTCCTGCTTGGCCAACTCGTCCTGCACCGCATCACTCAGGGCGCGGATGTGCGTGCTGCTGCTGCCGGTGACAAGGACGAAATAGTCCGCGATGATGGTCGCGCCGCCCACGGCGATGGTGGTGATGTCCAGTCCCTTTTTGTCGTCTAAAATGCGCACAATCTCTTGCGCCAGTTCCTTGGCTTGCATAGTCTCTCCTGCCGTCTGTTCGCTTCGTTGTGCTTAGTATACCAGATTGGGCGCAAAAGAGCAAGGGAATTGCAATGAACAATGAACAATTAACAAAGAACAATTGTTTGGGCGGGCGGCAGGTTGCCGCCCCTACGGGGGTGTATGGGGAGAACAGTACTAGCACTAGTAACAGTAACAGCACTAGTAATAGTACTGTATGACATTATTTTCAACGAATCGGCATTGAAACCGTTGTAGGGGCGACCCTTGCCTGTGGGTATGGTCGCCCGTTGTTCCGTAGAGTTCATCCTCACAGGGTAGGGCACGCCCTACCCCTACGAACCTCATGCCTCACACCGCAATGCCCCTACCCGCACATCTCATAGCTCCAACACCTATTCACTATTCACTATTACCTATTACCTATTACCTAAACATTGCTACGCCTCACCGATACTCGTTATACAAGTTAATCAGCGCGTTCCATGTCAGCGGGCCCACTGAGCCGTTGGGCTCTAGGCCGCTGATTTTTTGCACGGCCTTGACCGCCTCTGCGGTCTGCGCACCGTAGTGGCCGTCGGCCACCACGGCTGGGACATCGCTGCGATTGTCCGCAATCGTGGCCAAATAGGTCTGCACCTGCTGCACGACCTTGCCCGATGCGCCCGGCGTGACAAAGTAGCCCGGATAGTAGAGCGACGAGTAGGTCAGGTATTCATCTGGCAGATTTTGCAGCACGTCCGTGTAGGCCGAGAGCATACGATTCCAGGTGCTGCGCCCCACAAGACCGTCAGCACCCAGACCATATTCGCGCTGGAAGGCCAGCACAGCCTCGCGCATTTGTGGGCCAAAGATGCCGTCCACCGTCACCGGGACAAGGTTGCGGTTGAACTGCGAGAGGAAGTCCAGATAGTACTGCACCACCTTGACCTCTTGCCCGGTGTCGCCCAGCGCGAGCAGTTGCTTATAGACGCGCTCCACCTCGTTGAGCGTCAGCCCTTCGGAATACAGCTCCGACAAACGCTTGATGGCGTTGTAGATGCGCTCAATTTTGTACCAAGTGCTTTTGCCGACGATGCCATCGGCTTCTAAGTCAAAAATAGACTGGAACTTTTTGACCGAGGCCTCGGTTGGGCCATCGAAAATTCCGTTGACGACCGGGATTTTGGGGATGGCCGGGTAGTTGGCACTGATGCGGTTGAGTTGCCGCTGAATCACCGCCACGTCTTCGCGCACAGAGCCCATGCGCAGCGTGCCGGGGTAGGATTCCTGAATATTGCGCACGGGCGCGTTTTCGACGATTTTGATGTCGTTGCCGTAGTAGTTGCGCAGGATTTGCAGGGCGTTCATGCCCCGGTTGGCCAAATCGACTGTGCCCCACTGGCTCAGCCCGTCACACTTGACGGATTTGCCGGAACAGTACTGCGTGAAATAGGGCTGGATTTGTGTGCCTTTGACTACGTAGTCATCAAACAGCTCGTCAACCAGACGGCTGATGTTTTCAAAGATGTTGCGGTTTTCCACAAAGTATTGGTCATACGCTGTGGAGCTGGTGATGTCAAATGGATAGCCCCGGCTGGGGTAGTGCTCGGTGAAAATGCGGTTGAGGGCAAACGTCACCTCTGCAAGTATGTTGGCCTTCAGTGCCTCCTCTGGCCAGGTGGGGTATATCTCGCTGGAGGCGACGTTTTTGATGTACTCCACAAACGGCAACGTCACATTGCGCGCGTTCGCACCCGGTTTCCCCAGATGCACGGTGATGCTCTCGGGGATAACCGGGGTTTTTGTGGTATCCGGCATGGAGTCCTCCTATCCTTAAGCGTAAAAGTCAATCGGTGGAATGTCCGCCATACCCACGGTTTTGGGTGTCAGGAAGACGGGCTTGACGGAATCGACCCCGTCAAACACGCTGATTTCTGGATAGGTCTTGCGCAGGAAGCCCGGGTGCTCCACGTAGAGATTGTAAGAGGCGAAGGGTTGCGAGTGCTTGCCCGTCACGCCCTCTGGGGTGAGCGAATACTCCTTGTGGGGCGCGGGCAATACCATCCCCTCTATCACGCCGCTGGTGTCGGTCAGCTTGTCATAGATGACGTAGTTCTTGCCGCCCGCCGTCTGGAAAACCACCACGCGGGCATTGCTCAGCGGGAAATGCGCCTCGCTGGCATAGACTTGCACTTTCAGCCAGCCGCGCCCGTCCGTGGGGCCAATCATGCTGCTGACGTCTATGTTCTGCACGCGGTCGGCGTTCATGCTCTGCAGCTGCAAGAGATCCCCCGTGGTGAAGCCCAACACGTCCCCCGTGTCCGCATCCAAATCCGGCAGGTTTTGCCCGGCGGACATCGCCCCGGTGTAGGTCGCGCCCAAGGAATCGTCGTCCGGGCGCAAGGGCATGATCACTTTCTCCAGCTGGTCGAACATCTGGCCTTGCACCGTCTTCATGGGGTCTGCCGTGACGTTTTGCCGTGTGACTTCCGCCGTGCTCTGCGCCGCTGTCCCCGTGGCGGGACGTTGCGCGGGACGCGGCTGTACTGTGCGCTGTTGGCGCACGTTGGTCTGGCTGGACTGCCCTCGAGCCGTGCCGCCCGTGGCTTGCGTGCCGCCGCTCTGGATTCGGCTACCGCCCCCCGTGGTCTGCGTGCCGCCCGTCTGTGTGCGCTGGGCACGCGTGGGGGCGCTGGTCGTCCAGGTTTCCGTAGCCGGGCGTGCGGGCGCGGGGCGGATGAGTTCCGCGCGGCTGGGCGGCGTTGCCTGCTGCCCGGCCGCGCCCTTGGAGGCAAACACAACGCGGCCGGGGTCTGTGCCCATGCCGCCCGCCGCCTGAAAATCTTCATAGAGCACAGGCCCGTCATCCACGGGCGCGGGCGCGGTCTCCACCTGCGCGGTGGGCGCGTCAACCTCGATAAACGCAGTCGGATCAGGCGGGGCGTCTAGAATATCGCCAACCGACAGACCGCTCGTATAAGCGGCCAGCGCGGCATTGTCCAAGGCCGCTACGCTCGCCTGCGTCGGCGTGAGCACCGTGGACGCTGGCACGGCAGCACTGCCCGTGACGATGTCCGCCGTGCGGCTCTCGTCATCGTCCGTCACGCCGTGTGCGCGGCCGTATTCCAATAAATCCCGCGAATAACGCGCGATGAGATCCTGCATATTCGGTTCCATATTCGCTGCCCCCTGCGTACTTTTTCAGCTGTCACGGCAGTGTATGCACGCAAAACTCGTCCCATGACAATCTAGAGGCTAGATGTTAGATTTCTGGAACTAGACGCTGTTGTGTTCTTTGAGGAGACAGGTTTTGCCGCAGAGTCTAGTCTCTAGCCTCTAACATCTAGAATCTAGCAGGGTAGGGGCGGCAAGAAGCCGCCCGTGGTCTAGCAGAGGGCAGAAATTAGAAGACAGAGAGCAGAATTGCTGCCCACAAATCTGTCTTCTGACCTCTGAAAATGTAGGGGACGAGCTGCGCTCGCCCGCTGCTCCTCGCAGACACTACATTCTCACACGGGCGACCATACCCGCAGGGCACAGGCAAGGGTCGCCCCTACTGCGGTCAGACAGGCAATCCCCGCGCCATAACAAAAACCGGGCGACCATTTCGGCCGCCCGGTTTTGTGTTTGTTATTCCGCTGGTGCGTCGTCGATGGTCTCGACTGCGTCTGTCAGCAAATCGCTGGGTTCTTCTGGCGTATGATCCTCTGGAAGCGTGTCCAGTTCGGCGGGATCGCCTGACGCGGGCAGCGCGGAGAGGCTGACCACGCGGTCGCCTTCGCTGATGCGCATGACCTTCACGCCCTTGGCCGGGCGGTTGGAGAAGCGGATTTGCTCTGCGGGGATGCGAATGAGCACGCCGCTGCCGTTGATGAGCAGCAGTTCGTCCGTGGGGTCGATGACCGCAATGGCGGCCACGTCGCCGTATTTTTCCACGTGGTAGTTGCGCAGTCCCAGACCGCCGCGCGATTGCAAGCGGTAGTCGTCCGGGGCGGAGCGCCGCCCAAAGCCCGTTTCCGAGACCGTAAGGATCTCTTTGTCCGGGGCAATCACGCCAAAGCCCACCACGCTGTCGCTCTCGCGCAGGCGAATCGAGCGCACGCCACGCGCGGTGCGCCCCAGCACGCGCAAATCCGTCTCGCTAAAGCGGATGGACATGCCCTTTTTGGTGGCCAAAATCAGCTCATCATGGCCGCTGGTCAGTTGCACCCAAGCCAGCTCGTCGTCTTCATCCAGATTGATGGCACGCAGGCCATTCTTGCGCACGTTTTTGTAGTCCTCCAACGCCGTGCGCTTGATGACACCCGCGCGTGTGGCCATGCAGACATACAGCCCCTCGTTCTCTTTGGGGATGGGGATGATGGCCGAGAGCGTCTCGTCACTCTCGAGCATCAGCAGGTTCACGGCGGCCATGCCCTTGGCGTTGCGCGAGCCTTCGGGGATTTCGTAGCCCTTCAGGCGGAAGGTGCGCCCCTTGCTGGTGAAGAACATCACAAATTCGTGCGTAGAGCCCGTCAGGAGCATCCGCGTGGTGTCCTCCTCGCGGTGGGTCATGCCCGCCACGCCGCGTCCGCCGCGCTTTTGGGCTTGGTAGGTGTCCGCCGGCACGCGCTTGACGTAGCCCATTTCGCTCAGCGTAAACACGCAGGTCTCTTCAGGAATCAGATCCTCCACGTCCACTTCGCCGCTGATGTTCTCCATGCTCGTGCGGCGGGGGTCGCTGTATTTTTGGGCGATGGCCTGTAGCTCTTCGTCCACGATTTGCAGTATCCGCGCTTCGCTGCCCAGAATCTCTATGTATTCGGCGATGAGCGCCTGCAGCCGCGCCAAATCGTTCTCCAGTTTCTCGCGCTCTAAGCCCGTCAGTTGCCCTAGGCGCATCTGCACAATGGCGGTGGCTTGCGGGTCGTCCAGCCCAAAGCGTTCCATCAAGCCGGCCTTGCCCTCCGGGATGGAGCGGCTGGCACGCAGGAGCGCAATGACCTCGTCGATGGAGTCCAGCGCGATGATCAAGCCCTCTAAAATGTGGGCGCGTTCCTGCGCTTTGCGCAGGTCATAGCGCGTGCGTTTTGTGATGACTTCGCACTGGAACTGCAAGTAATGCTGGAGCATCTGCTTGAGTGTGAGCACTTTGGGCACGCCGTCCACCAATGCCAGCAGGTTCACGCCCACCGTGGTCTGCAGTTGCGTGAGCTGGAAGAGCTGGTTGAGCACCACCTGCGCGTTCGCGTCGCGCTTGAGGGTGACGACCAAATCCATGCCCTCGCGGTTGGAGTAGTCGTTCGCGTCGGCAATGCCGGTGATGCGCTTATCGCGCACCAGCTCGCCAATATACGCGTGGAGCTTGGCCTTGTTGACCTGATACGGTAGCTCAGAGATGACGATTTTGTAGCGACCGTTTTTGTCCTCCACAATTTCGGCTTTCGCACGCAGAAGTATCTTACCCTGTCCCGTGCCATAGGCCGCGCGGACACCAGCGCGTCCCATGATGATGCCCGCCGTGGGGAAGTCCGGTCCGGGGATGACCTCCATGAGCTCTTCAAGCGTGGCGTCGGGGTTCTCGATGAGCAGGTGGCAGCCCGCGATCACTTCGCCTAGGTTGTGCGGCGGAATATTCGTCGCCATGCCCACGGCGATGCCCGACGAGCCGTTGACCAGCAGGTTCGGGAAGCGGGCGGGGAGCACGGTGGGCTCTTGCAGACGGTCGTCGTAGTTGGGGGCGAAGTCCACGGTCTCTTTGTCGATGTCTGAGAGTAGCTCCAGCGAGAGGCGACTCATGCGGCTTTCGGTGTATCGATAGGCCGCCGCCGGGTCGCCGTCCACAGAACCAAAGTTGCCGTGCCCGTCCACGAGCATGTAGCGCATGGAGAAATCCTGCGCTAGGCGCACCATCGCGTCGTACACGGAAGCGTCGCCGTGGGGGTGATAGCGTCCCAAAACAGAGCCCACGGTGTCCGCGCACTTGCGGTAGGCCTTGTCCGGCCAGAGGGCGTTCTCAAACATGGTGTAGAGAATGCGCCGATGCACGGGCTTGAGGCCATCGCGCACGTCCGGCAGGGCACGCGCCGTGATGACGGACATGGAATAATCGAGGAAGGACTTGCGCATCTCGTTGTTCAGTTCCACCGGGATAATTTTCTGCAAATCCAGCGTTTCGTCGTTGAAAGCCATGAAGCTACTCCCATCAATTCTGGACAAAACTTGCCCACTTGTCCCTATACTATAACTGCAATAGTATAGCACATTTTCGGAAAAATCGCAAGTTTTTTACTTGATGTGAGCACGGCTGTCGCATTTATGTTGCACCAATCTGATTTGTTGAACTGTATTGAATAAATTTAACCCGTAGGGGCGCGCATTGCGCGTCCGCTGTTCCGTAGGGACGATTGCCAATCGCCCGTTGGTAAAACCTGTAGGGGCGGATATCATCCGCCCGTGGCGTTTGTGAGAAACAGCGGGTCGCCGAGGGCGGCGACCCCTACAAGGCATGAGGGATGAGGATACAGGCGTGAGGGTGCAAGCAATTGTTCATTGCTCATTGGTTACATTCCCCAAGCCTCTATCAGCACTCATTCTCCACCAGCTGAGGCAATTCTTGCCGTTTGCGGATCTGCGTGAGCGTGCCGTCCTGCGTGACGAGCCATTCGGCGCTTTGGGTGTGGCTGTTGTAGTTGAACGGCGTCATGGCGGCGCAATACGCGCCCGTGCCGCCGACCACGAAGCTGTCGCCGATTTGCGGCTGGGTCATGGCGCGGGTCTCAATGTGACCGCCTTCCGCCAGCGTCAGGCAGTCGCCGCTCTCGCAACAGCGACCACTGACCACGATGTCCCGCGCACCCTCTGGCAACGCAAAGTCCGATGAGCGCAGTTCCCCCGCCGGACCGACCACATAAAACGGGTGTCTTGAACCATACAACAGCGGGCGGGCGCACACGTCCATGCCGCCGTCGACGATGATGAAGTCAAAACCGTCCGCGCCCGTGCGCTTGGCATCGAGCACTTGGGTGACGATGTAGCCAGCGTTGGCCATGATGAACGTGCCCGGCTCAATTTCCGCCGTGAGTTTGCGCCCTGTGCGCTCGAAAAACGCCGTGATCTGTTTCTTGGCATACGCGCCCAGCTCGTCGATGTTCGCCTTGATTTCGCCCGGCAGGCGTGCCTCTTTCAACCCGCCGCCAAAGTTCACGCTGGTGGCGTCGGGGAAGTGCTCGCCGATGATGCCCAGCACCACGTCAATGTTGCGCCGCCAGACTTCTGGATCGCCGCCAGAGCCAATGTGGGTGTGCACTTGGGTGAAGTGTATGCCGTGTTTTTGCGCAATCTCGTTGGCGGTGGGGATGTCCGACTTGTGAACACCAAAGCAGGAATATTTGTCCCCCGTGTTGCGGCTGGCGGATTCGCCGCTACCCACGCCGGGGTGCACGCGGATGCTCAGGTCGAGAGCGTGTTTGGCGGCGAAGGGCGCGATTTTCTCCAGCTGGCGGACGGAACAGACGTTATAGACCAGTCCAGAGAGCATGAGGTGCTCTAGGTTTTCGCGCTCCTCGCCCTCGGGGACTTCTTGACTGGTGAGCTGGATTTTCTCCGGCAGGATGCCCGCGAGCACGGCGCGGCGTGCCTCGTTGAAGCTGGAGGCGTCAATATACAGCCCGGCGCGGTCGATGATCTGCAAAATGCGGCGGGTGGAGTTGGCCTTCATGGCGTAGCGCACGCGCAGACCCCAAGCACTGGGCATGGCCAGCGCGGCGCGGCATTTGGCGAGAATCAGCGCCTCATCGTAGAGATAAAACGGCGTGTGTTCCCGCGCACGCGCGGCAATGATGGTCTCAGTCGTGAGCGTGGTGAACGGGTTGAGGGTAGGCATAGGGTACTCCATATCTAAACAATTGACAATGAACAATGTACAATTTTAGTTTCTAGTACTAGTACTTGACAAATGTGCGCTTTTGGCGTATAATAGTTGTACAGGTGGCGGACTTGAACGGTTCTCCCATCTTTGAAGGAAACGGAACTAGCCGCATACCTTGGACGGGGAGCGGCTAGTTCCTTTTGTTATTGAGACACAGAGCGATAGACATCGTGCTGATCCAGATGATCAGGTACATCATTGCAAATATCTCCATAAGTATCACCTCCTTCTGTCAAAGATGAAGGTGATGGGAAAACCGCTCGTGAACGCGCCCTT
>JAISJQ010000067.1 GCA_031261445.1 Oscillospiraceae bacterium
CAACCGGCTACATGCTCATCGTTAGCAACGCAAACAAAAAGAAGTAGCCGCCCGTCCTTCCAAGATCGGCGGCTAATTCTTTAGTCAACATCTTTAGGAGGCAACAGCCGTTGTCGACAGTGCCACCATCCTTATTGTAGCACAGTGCGCCCGAAATGTCAAGCATTCTAGATTTTAGATGTTTCATCACGAGCGTTCTTCATCATTGAAGACAAAAATGTTTGGCTACAACATCTAACGTCTAACATCCAATATCTAACGTCTAAACAGGAGTTTTTCACATGGCCAAATACACCGTCAGTCTGGCGAAAATCATTGATATGCACAAGTTTGAGGTGCTCTATACGCCCACTGCGCCGGAGGAAATTTTCGTGGAGTCTGCCGATGTGAACCGTCCGGGGCTGGCGCTGGCGGGCTATTTTGACTATTTTGACCCCCGCCGCTTGCAGTTTATCGGGCACACAGAGCGGGAATATTTGCAGAGTTTGGGAACGCTGGCCGCTGAGCGCGTGGACGCGTTCATGGAGAAAAAGCCCGTGGCGGTCATTCTCTCGCGCGGCCTAGAGCCCGGGCAGCTGACCGCGCTGGCGCAGAAACGTGCGGTGGCGTTGCTCCGCACCCACGAGAGCACCAGCGACTGCATGGCGTCCATCATCTCGTTTTTGGGCGTGCAGCTGGCCGAGCGGATGGATCAGCACGGCGTACTGGTGGAGGTGGCTGGGCAGGGCGTGCTCATCACCGGGGAGAGCGGCATCGGCAAGACAGAGTGCGCGCTGGAACTGGTGCGCCGTGGGCATCGCCTCATCGCCGACGACCGCGTGGAAATCCGCCGCGTGTCCTCTACCACCCTTGTGGGTGCCGCGCCGGACAACATCCGCAACTTTTTGGAGCTGCGGGGCGTGGGGCTACTGAATGTACAGTACCTCTTTGGCACGGGCGCGGTGAAGGACACCGAGCGCATCGATCTGGTGCTGGCCATGGAGCGTTGGGAGGACGGCAAGGCCTACGAGCGTTTGGGCGATGTACAGGCCTACACCGAAATTTTGGGCATTCGCGTGCCCATTGTCACCGTGCCCATCAGTCCGGGCCGCAATCTGGCCATTATCATCGAGGCGGCGGTCATGAACAATCGCGCCAAAAAAGGCGGTTACAACGCCGCCCTAGACTTCATGGCCCGCATGGAGACCCCCGACCCCGAAGTGATCAAGAACTTTTGGTACAGCATGTGATTTCGAGAGGACAGATGTCAGAGAGCAGAGGGCAGATTTCTTGAACTAAACATTTGCATCATCTACGAGAAGAAAGTTATTGATGCAGAATCTAGTCTCTAGGCTCTAACATCTAGCATCCAGAACACTTGACAAATCGGCTTGGCTGGTGTACAATAGCAACATCAAAAATTGTTGGAGCTTTTCATGAGTTCAGTCGCATACGATCCCTTTGAAAATGTCCGGACAGTGATCGACAAGGCCATGAAAATCGGTCACCTCAACACGGAAATGATTGAGATCATCAAAAACCCGCAACGGGAAACCAAGGTGTATATGCCCGTTGAAATGGACGACGGCAGCATCCGTGTTTTTGAGGGCTGGCGCGTGCAGCATTCCAACATCCGCGGGCCGTTCAAGGGTGGTATTCGCTACCATCAGGACTGCAATCTCAACGAAATCAAAGCCCTGGCCACTTGGATGTCTCTCAAATGCGCGGTGGTCAATATCCCATACGGCGGCGCAAAAGGCGGCATTCGTGTTGACCCCGCCACGCTCTCGCCGCGCGAATTGCAACGTCTGACCCGCCGTTATACGTATGCGATAGAGCCGCTCATCGGCGTAGATACGGACATTCCTGCGCCGGACGTGAACACAAACGCGCAGATCATGGCGTGGATTTTGGATACGTACAGTATGCTCAAGGGCAAGCCATGCCCAGGGGTTGTGACGGGCAAACCGATTGAATTGAACGGTTCATTGGGGCGCTCTTCGGCGACCGGGCGCGGCGTGGTGGTCAGCACAAAACTCCTCCTAGAAACCTACGGCAAGACACTGGAAGAAGTGACCGTTGCCATTCAGGGATTCGGCAACGTGGGCAGCAATGCCGCACGTATCTTTAGCCATCGCGGTGCAAAAATTGTGGCTGTCAGCGATGTTTCAGGCGGTGTTTACAATGCCTCCGGGCTGGATGTGGACGCGCTTTCGGCGTATGTCGCCAAAGGCGGTCGCTTTGCCGATTTGCAGGAGGACAGCCTTGTGCACATCACAAACAAAGAAATTCTCACTTGTGCTTGTGACGTTCTTGTCCCGGCCGCGCTGGAAAATCAAATTGACGCGGAAATTGCGCCGGCCTTACGTTGCAAATTTGTGGTGGAAGGCGCCAATGGGCCCACTTCCGCCGAGGCGGATGATATCCTGCAGGAAAGAAACATCGTTGTCATCCCCGACATTTTCGCCAACAGCGGCGGCGTGATTGTTTCTTACTTTGAATGGGTGCAAAACATTCAGGAACTGATTTGGGATCGCGCACAAGTGAACGGTATGCTGGAAAAAATCATGACAAGCGCGTTTGAGTTGCTTCTGGAAGAAGCGAAACGCTCCCACTGCAATCTCAGAATGGCGGCGTACATTGTTGCGTTGAATCGGCTGTTGACAGCGGAAAAACTCAAGGGGATTTTTCCGTGATGCGCACGCAAAGGCATGAAAGAACACGAGTGTCCATAAATTAAGCCCTGTCGCGTAGCGTTTGCCGATTACATCAGCGGGCGCACGCTTTGCTTTTGCTTTTTACGGCGCAATGTGCTATAATAACGGCGAAGAAAATGCACAAGGAGCACACCATGCAAATTGCCAATACAATCGCGGGCGACAAGGCCTTCCATCTTCCCGAACGCACGGCCGCCGTCCTCGCACGCATCCGCGCACTCATCGAAACGCACGGCCCACGTGCGCCGGGCAGTGACGCCGAACTGGCAGCCCAAAAGGACATGGCCGCCCAGCTGGGCAAGGTCTGCGACAACGTGGCCATTGAGCCGTTCACCCTCGCCCGCGCGGCGTTCATGGGCTTTATCCCCTTCACCGTGGCCTGCGGCATTGCCGCGAGCGTGCTGTTTTTCCTGAACCTCACGTGGATTGCGGCACTGGTGGGTGTGGCGGGTTCTGTCCCGCTGATTCTGGAGTTCGTGCTTTACTGGCGCTTCTGCGACCCGATTTTCCCAAAACAGACCAGCCACAACGTTCTGGCGCGGTATCTGCCCACAGGCACAGTGAAAAAGCGCATCATCCTCGTCGGCCATTCCGACAGCCAATACGAGTGGACGCTCAACTACAAGTTCGGCGGTAACGGCATGAAAGCTGTATTGATCCCCGCTGTGGTGGGACTGATCGTCATCGTCATCGCATCCGTTCTCAAGACCGTCACCAACGTTTGGTTGGATCTGGACTGGGCGTGGCTGAACGTGCTGTACACCGTTGTGCGCTACGGCATCTTTGTGTTCTTCCCGCTCTTCATCGCGTTCCTGTTCTTCCAGAGCTGGACGAAGAGCGTGCCGGGCGCGGCGGATAACCTCTCTGGTTGCCTGATTGCCATGAGCGTCGTGGAAGAGCTGGCGGATGCAGGCATTCGCTTTGCGGATACAGAAGTGGACGTGGTGCTCAGCGGTTCGGAAGAGGCGGGACTGCGCGGCGCGAAAGCGTTCGTGGAACAGCACGGCGAGGAACTGCGCGACCCGAACATCGACACCGTCGTCATCGCGCTGGACACTTTCCGCGACCTGAAGGACATGGCCGTCTATGACCGCGACCGCAGTGGCACTGTGCAACACGACAAGCGCGTGAAAGAGCTGGTGAAAGAGGCGGCGGCGCACTGCGGACTGGATCTGCCCTACGCGTCCATCTACATCGGCGCGAGCGACGCGGCGGCGTTCACCAAAGGAAAAATCCCTGCCACAGGCTTTGCCGCCATGAACCCCACCCCCCCGCGCTACTACCACACGCGCCTAGACAACTGGGACATCCTAGAGCCCGACGCCATCAAAAAAGGCCTTGAGGTCACGCTCGAAGCGGTCTGCATGTTCGCTTCTAGAGACTAGATGCTAGAGACTAGATGTTTGTACAAGACGTGATGCGACGCCTTGTAGGGGTAGGGCGTGCCCTACCCTGTATTCTGCGTTGCGGATAGCCCCAGAATCTAGCGTCTAGTCTCTCTAGAACAGTAGGGGCGGCAATCTGCCGCCCGTGTAACGTCTAGTCTCAGACTCTACCGTCTAGCATCCAATATCTAAAATCTAAAACTATACCGCATTAGAAATGCTTGCGTAGGGGCAACCCTTGTGGTTGCCCCGATAATGCGTTTGGCGCAAAGGGCGACCACAAGGGTCGCCCCTACACCTGTTGCGATATGCAATGATTTTTATTGCGGATTAGTATAATAGGGGTAGGGTACGCCCTACCCCTACATTTTGCGTCTCAGCATCTAGAACAAAACCCAAAATGTGCTGCCTTTGTCCACTTCGGACTGCACACCGTAGCGTGCGCCGTGTCGCTCCAGCAGTTCTCGGCAGATGGCCAGCCCCAGACCCGTGCCCGTGACGGCGCGTTTGTGCGTCTTGCCGGATTTATAGTACCGCGCCCAGATGTTGGGCAGATCCTCGGGGGCAATGCCCTCGCCCGTATCGCGCACGGCAAAGTAGATTCCCTCGGGCTCGCGGCGTAGGCACAGCCCCACCGTTTTGTCCGCGCCTGTGTGGTTCACGGCGTTGCCGATGAGGTTCACCAGCACGCGCCGCAGACCAGCCGCGTCGCCCACCACGGTCAGGTCGTCCTCAATCTCTGGGTAAAACACGCACTGCCCGCTCTCTTCGAGCGTTTTGAACGAGGCGAGCACCGCCCGCAGCAGAGCACTGATGTCCACTTCTTCGGGCTTGTTGGCCGCAGAGCCGTCCTGCAGGCGCGAGAGTTCCAGTACCTCGCCCACCATGCCGCTGAGCCAGTCGGCCTCACGCAGGATGGTGTCGCAGTGTTTGGTACGCGCGGCCCTATCTTCCCCGTTCACGTCGCGGATGAGCTCCCCGCTCATGCGGATGACGGTCAGGGGCGTCTTCAGGTCGTGGCTGATGTTGGCAATCAGGTCTTTGCGGTATTGCTCTAAGCGCGAGAGCTCCCCGGCGGCGTAGCCCAAAGTCCGCGCCAATTGTTCTGTTTCGGCAAAGCCGCCCGTGCCCTTTGTGAAGTCGCTGCCAAAGTCGCCATGCGCCAGCTTCCCCGCCGCGCCCGTGAGGGTGACGAGGGGTTTGGAGAGCATTTTGGCGATGAGCTGCGCCGCGATGAGCCCCAACGCCAACACCACAAAGGAGATGATCACAAACTGTTGCTGCAGCACAGCAGAGGTCGTGCTCATGGGCGGAATGTTGTTGCTCAGGTACAGATAGCCGCCGCCCAGCTCATCGGGCAGTTTGGCGACAAACACGGCCTTTTGGGCACGCTCTTCCTCGCCGTTGTTCAAAATAATGCGCTCTTCGCTGGCCACATACGTGATGCTCTCGCTCTTGCTCTGGGCGAACTTTTCTTCAATAGTCGTGAACTCGTCCGGGGGGAATTTCAGGCGGAAGAAGGGCATCGTAGCGCCCATGCCGTCATACATGCCCACCAGGCGGCCGTCTTCGCCGATGAGGTAGATGCGCAAATCGTGCTCAAAGGCGTAATTCCCCAGCGCGTCGAGCGTGCTGGATTTTTTGACATCGCGGACGATGCGCTTGCCCATGTGCTCCAGCGACTCCACCGCCATGCTCTCCTGAAACGGGCGCAGCAACACAAACTGTAGCACCCACAAGAGTGCCAACACCAGCACGCTCAGCACGCTGATATACAGACTAATTTTGAAACGGAGCGATTTGGTTTTCATGGCAGACACCCATTGCACGAATTCTCCACCCTATTATCGCCCATAGGCATGTTGTCCGCATGGACAACGAGTGAAAAAGAGATGAGAAAACAGAGGGCAGAAATCAGAGGGCAGATTTTGGAGCGCAGCGCTGTCTTCTGTCCTCTGAACTCTTAGTTCTGTGTTTGCAGCTGGACATATTGCCGCTGAAAATCGCTGTAGTTGGTGCTGTAGTAGATGTTGCGTTTTTTGTCGTGCTGGAAGAAATAGTATTTCTTGCCGTCGGGCGATTCGGGGTTCAGCGCGGCATCGATGGCGGCTTTGCCGGGGTTGCAGATGGGGCCGGGCGGCAGACCCGGATGGGCATCCGTGCCCGTGGTGGCGTAGACCTTGGCGTAGGCCTCCTGTTGCTGGGCGGAGAGATACACCTTGGCAAAGTTGGTGATATATTTTTTGGTGGAATCACAGCCCACGCTGGGGTAATCGGCGGATTTCAGGCGGTTATGGAGCACCGCGCTGATGCCCGGCATTTGCCCAGCGTCGGCGGCCTCTTTTTCAATGATGGACGCGATGGTGACAATCTCGTCCATGGTGCGCCCGAGCGCTTTGGCCTTCTTTTCGCTGGCCGCTGTCCACTGTTTGCTGTAGGCCTCCAGCATACGCCGCAGGACATTGTTGGGGTCGTCGCCCTCGTAGAAATCATACTGCGCGGGGAAGAAATAGCCTTCCAGACGGAACACCCGACTGGTGTCGCCTTTGGGGACGGAAGAGAGCACATCCAAATCAAAGTCCGTCCCGTTCAGCGCGGCATAGAGCTGGGACTGCTTGCACACGCCCATTTCTTCCAGTCGCTGGACGATTTGGTAGGTGGTGTAGCCCTCCGGGAATACCACGCGCACGGTTTTGGCGGTGGCGGGCGCGGACTTAAAGGTGTTCAGCAGCCCCTCCAGCCCCTCCTGCCGCTTGACGAGGTACACGCCGGGCATGTACTTGTCGTAGGTCTCCGCATTGTACTGCGTCTTGGGGTGCGTGACCTTGTAGAAAAGCTTGCAGAACCACTTTTGGCGAATCAGACCCTCTTTTTTCAGCAGATCCATCACGCCCTTGGTGTCGATGCCTTGGGGCACGGTGACGTAGACCTGCTCGTCTGTGCGCGTGATGGCCAGCACATCGTTCAAGCAGACCCCGCCCCAAAAGGCAAAGCCCAGCGTGAGCACCACGAACAAAACGGTCAGCACCATGGAACGCGTGTGGAGCTTGGCGTTCGCTTTCTTTTTGGGCGCGGACTTGGCCGCTGTGCTGGCGGGTTTTGCGGCGGGCACTTGCGGCACGGCGGACTGCAAATAGATCCCCTTGCTGGGTTTGGATGCCGCAGGGGGCACAGTGGGCGCGGGCGCGTACACGGGTGTGCCCACCGCTGTGTCAATGTTCACCACAAATTTGGGCTTCACATTGGGCGAGCGCGGGGTTTGATCACCGGGCGTGCCGTTACCATAAAGATTGTCTGCCATGGTCTCTCCTCCTCTAGGCGCGAATGACGCGCTTTTCTGTGATGATGACGGGGATTTTCTGGTCATAACGCCCCGTGGGAATGCGGGCGCGGATGCAGCCCTCGTAACATAAGCCGACCAACGTGCCCGGAAAGCTGGCCACAAAGCGGTCGTAGTAGCCCTTGCCAAAGCCCAGTCGTGCGCCGCTGTTGTCAAACCCCAGCCCCGGCACGATGCACAAGCTCTGCGCGGTTTGCTGGACGGGCGGACAGTGCGCCTTGGGTTCTAATACCCCAAAAGAGCCCGGCTCTAAGTCCTCTTCGCGCTCGATGCGCAAAAACTGCATCTCGTGTGTGCCGTCCACGCAGCGCGGTGCGGCCACGGTTTTGCCGGCCGCCCACGCCTGCGCCAACAGGGCGCGGGTGTCCACCTCGTGTGCGCCAGAGACGTAGCAAAAGAGCGCATCGGCCTCCCGAAAAGCCCACAGCTCGCTCACCCGCCGCGCGATACGCGCATCCAGCCCAGCCTTGTCCTCGGGGCTCAGCCGACTGCGCCAGCGTTTGCACTGGGCACGCACTTCGTTTTTTTCTTGACGGATGTCCACAGTCGCTGACGCTCCTTACTAGATGCTAGATGTTAGAGACTAAAGGCTAGATTTTTACGCGATCATTTGGCTTCGCACTTCGGCGGCCTTGTCTTTGCCGACGAAACGGGCGGCGATGGCTTCGGCAAAGTCGAACACCGTGCCTGCGCCGCGCGAGGTGATGAGATTGCCGTCTTCCACCACGGGCTGGTCGGTGATGACGATCGCCCCGGCATCGCGCAACTCTTCTTCATAGCCGGGGTAGCAGGTGGCTTTTTTGCCGTCCAGCAACTGCAAGTGCGCCAGAATGCTGGGCGCGGCGCAGATGGCGGCGATGAGCAGGTTGTTCTGGTAGGCGTGCTCGATGAGCTCCTGTGCCCGCGCCAGATTCACCGTGCCGGGCATCCCGCCAGGGAGGACCAGGCACTCGGTGTTATCCAGCGGCAAGCGCACGGCGCGTTCGTCCGCCAAAACGGAAATGCCGTGTGCGCCCGTGACTTGTTTGCCCTCTAGGAATGTGTCTAGCTCCGACGGGAACGAGCGCACGGGTTGCTTGCCGTCAATGCTATATGTCTTTACATCCAGCCCACAGCGGCGCAGAAAGTCCACCGTGCCCAGTGCCTCAATCTCTTCAAAGCCCTCCGCGAGCAAGACTGCAATCATAAACCCAACACCTCAATGGTCACGTCCCCTTCGGGCAACGTGACGACTTTTGTTGCCGCGCCCGGGAGTGTGATGTCAAAGTCGAGCGCGTCGGCGAGCAGCTCGGCGGCGATTTCCCCCGCGCGGGGGGTGAGCGCCTCGCGCAGGAACGCGCTGTCGGTGCGCACGGCGGCACGGATGCGCTGTTCCACGCGCAAGCCGCTGTCTTTGCGCAGCACTTGGAACTGCCGCAGGATGTCGCGCACCGCGCCCTCTTTTTTCAGTTCTTCCGTCAGAACCGTGTCCAGCGCCAGCGTCAGCTCTTCGCTCAGCTTGGCGGCGGCGATGCCGGGCTTGGTGTCTTTGGTGACGCTGAACAGTGCGGCCGCTAGCGGCTCTGCAAAGCCGGGCACGGTGACCGCGCCGCTGGCATATTCGGCGGCCATGCGTGCGGCCTCTTCGGGCGTGGCGTCGGCCAGCGCGGCCTTCAGGCGGTTGGCCTCGCCTTTGAGCGCAGCCCCGGCGGTCTTGAAATTTACGCCTAGTTTGTCCACCGTGAGCGCGGCGAATTCCGGCAGGATTTCCAACGCCTTCACGTTCAGTTCCTCGGCGATCTGCTTCTCAAAGCCCGCAATGTCCACCGTGCCACATAAATACAGCGTTTGCAGAGGTTGGCGTACTTTCAGCTGTTGCTCGTTGCGCAGTTTCAGTGCGCCGGCAATGATCTCCCGCGCCGTGGTGGTGCGGGTCAACAGCGTGTCGTCCAGCTTGCCCAAATCCAGTGGCTCGACCCAGTCGCTCAGGTGAATGCTCGTTTCGCTCTCGGGCAGAAGCGTGCGGGTGAGGTTTTGCCAGATGTGCTCGGTCATAAAGGGGATGACGGGTGCCATCGTGCGCAGCATCGCGTCGAGTGCGACATAGAGCGCGTAGTAGGCGTTCTGTTTGTCGCCCTCGTTCTCGGACTTCCAGAAGCGGCGGCGGTTCGCGCGGATGTACCAGTTGGACACATCGTCCACGAACAGCTCAAACGCACGCACGAGCAGGTTGCTCTTGAACGCCTCCATGGCCTGCGTGGCCTCGGCGATATATTGGTTTGTGCGCAACAGCAACCACTGATCCATCAGCGGCAGGCTCTCGGCGGGCGGCGCGTAGCCCGTGAGGGAGGGCTGGTCGATGTCCGCATAGGTCTTATAGAACGTGAAGATGTTCCAGAAGCCCAGCAGCTTGCGGCGCACTTCGTCCCCCAGCGCATAGCCAAAGCGCACGTCCGCACTGAAGGAATTGGCGGCGTAGAGATAGCGGATGGTGTCCGCGCCCATGACCTCGGCGGCGGCACTGAATTCGATGAAGGTGCTCTTGTCGCTCTTGCTGAACTTGCCGCCGTCCTCTTTGATGACGGACGAGTGCGTCAGCACGCGCTTATACGGCGCACAGTCCTCCAGCACCACGGACATGAAGAGCATGGAGTAGAACCACAGACGGATCTGCTCGTGCATTTCGGTGATCCAGTCGGCGGGGAAGTACTTCTGCCAATAGTCTTTGTCCGAAAAATAGCCCAGCGTGCTGTAGGGCACAATGCCCGCGTCCAGCCACACATCGCCCGTTTCGGCGATGCGCTGGACTTTTTTGCCGCATTGGGGGCAGTTGATGGCAATCTTGTCGATCCAAGGGCGGTGCAGTTCAGGGAGGAGGGGTGAGGTTTCGGGATTGAGGTCAAGCCCCGAGAGCTCTGCGAGCTCTTCGCGGGTGCTCACCACCGTCAGGTGACCGCAGTCGCAGGGATAGAACGGCAGGGGCAGACCATAAAAGCGCTTGCGGCTGATGTTCCAGTCGCCCATGTTCTCCAGCCAGTCGCGCATTCTCTTCAGGCCGCTGGCGGGTTCAAACTGCACGCTCTCCGCGGCGCGAATCAGGCGCGGCTTGAGCTCCGCTGTGGCGATGTACCACGCGGGCACAAGGCGAAAGATCACCTCGTGCTTGCAGCGCCAGCAGACGGGGTAGCTGTGCTCGTGCGGCTCTACTTTATAGAGTTTGCCGCGCTCTTTGAGCTGAGCGAACACTTCGGGGGCGACGGTGTGACTGTCTTTGCCGCTGTAGAAACCAAAGCCCTCGGTGAAGATGCCCTCGTCGTCCACAGGCATTACGTTGGGCAAGCCCAACGCCTGCCCCAGCGCAAAGTCTTCCGCGCCGCAGCCGGGCGCAATGTGCACCACGCCCACGCCCTCCAGCGCGTCCACCTCTGCCCACGGCACAACCTTGTGTTCCACCTCCGCCAGCGCAGGGAGCTCCGGGAAGCACGTCTCATACGTCAGCCCGACCAGCTCGCTGCCCTTGAAGACGCGCAGTACCTCCAATTTGTCGTCGCCCAATAGGCCAATGGCGTTTTTGCCCAGCACCAAAAGCGCGTCATCGCTCTTCACGCGCACTTCGGCGTAGTCTTGCTCTGGATTGACCGCCAGCGCCACGTTGGACGAGAGCGTCCAGGGCGTCGTCGTCCAAAACAGGATTTTCCGCCCATCGCTCAGCGGCAACTTGCAGGTCACAGAATCATGCGTGAGCGTTTTGTAGCTACCGGTCATCTCGTGCTCAGAGAGGGACGTGCCGCAACGGGGACACCAAGGCATGGGGCGGTGCTCCTTGCGTAGCCAACCGCTGTTGTGGCACTTCTTCAAAAAAGCCCAGATGCCCTGAATGTTCACGTCCGTGTTGGTGAAGTAGGAGTTGTCCCAGTCCATCCACTGCCCCAAGCGCGTGGATTGCTGGGTGATGATGTCCGCATAGTGGCGCACGCGAGCCTTGCAGGCGGCGGTGAATTTGTCCAGCCCATAGGCCTCAATGTCGCGCTTAGATTCGAAGCCCAGCTCTTTTTCTACTTCCACCTCGACCCAAAGACCTTGGGAGTCGAAACCGTTTTGGAAGCGGCCATCGTAGCCCCGGCGCGTCTTGTAGCGGATGAAGATGTCCTTGAGACTGCGCCCCCAAGCGTGGTGAATGCCCATGGGGTTGTTGGCGGTGATGGGGCCGTCCACAAAGCGGAAGGGCTCGCGCCCCGCGAGCTTCGCGCGTAGCTGTTCAAAGCACTTTTCCCGCGCCCAAAAGTCCAAAATATCGTGCTCAAGAAGCACAAATAGGTTTTCTTTTCCGTTGCCAGTGATTGCGTCCGCCATGCTAGGCACCCCAGTTCTCTGTTAATCTGAAATAGTATAACAGATTTTGGGGACTTTGGCAAGTTTTTTGCGCAAAATTTGTAGGGGTGACCGTCCCCGGTCGCCCGCTGTTTCCCACAAGCACGGCGTTTCATCCAACGGGCGGATGATATCCGCCCCTACGGTTTCACCACCGGGCGATTGCACCCGCAGGGCACAGGCCAATCGCCCCTACGTGTGCGCCCTGATGCAGGGTAGGGCACGCCCTACCCCTACGGAGGCGCGCCTCAAAGAGAAAACAGCACTAGCACTAGTACTATATGACATTATTTTCAACGCTACAGGATTGGGCAATTGTAGGGGCGACCCTTGTGGTATAGGGAGGTTGCCCGCCTGCGGGCGGGGACTGCGCCCCCCTACGGGGGTTGCTTCTGCTTGTTGCCCCGCTGGGGTCTTGCAAGCGTTCCCGCCCGTAAGGGCGGAACGCCCGTTAGAACGCCTAGACGTTTTGGGGGGTAAAATCGCCGCGCTCTTGTGGAAAACTTTTTGCGTCCCCGTGCCGCGCGTCGCGGTCTGCGGGCGGACGCTCCGCGGCGTCGCGTTGCTCCTTGCGTCCCGCTATCGCCCTTGCCGCTCGTGCGCTGTGACTGCGCGGACGGCAACCGCGCCGCTCCACTGTCGTTTTATTCATATTTGCGCGGACAACAAAAGGATAACCATTGCGTCCCCGCCCGCCGCCCTAGGGGCGTGCTACAAAGAACCAATAAACAAGACGCACTTAACAAGCAGAACCACGCGCTACGCGCGTCTCCTCTCTCTCAAGCGCTCTGATTGTACCACGCCCGTCCTCAGCCGTCAAGGACTGCGCTGCGCTTGCCGCGCTGCGGCGCGGTGCTACGCATCCTTGACGGCCTGCGGATGGCGTGGTGGTGTATGAGCGCCCTCGAAAGAGGAGCTCGTAAGTAGGAGGTCTTCCATGAAGAAGACAATCAGCACATCAGTCCGCAAGCAGGTCTACAAACGCGACAACAAAACCTGCGTCCTCTGCCAGCACGACGAAGTCATCCACCTCCATCACATCGTGAAGAGGTCTCAAGGAGGCCTGAGCATACCCAAGAACCTCGTGTGCCTCTGCCCAACGTGCCACAAAATCGTGCACGGAACGTACGAGTGGAGAAACCAATTCCCGTTCGAACAAGAAACCGCAAACGACGCACTGCGGTACTACATCTTGTACACGTACGAAGATGAACCATTCGACGAAAACGGAAACGCAAAAGACGAAGAAGAAGTCACCTTGCCCTTCTAAGGGCTTTGGCGGGGGCTCGCGCCCCCGCCGCCCCTACGGGGCGCGGTGCGCCCTGTGGCCGCTGCGCGGCCTACTGGTAGGCAAGCAACATGGCCAACTGCAGCCGTGCCACCGGGTGGCTCTCTGCGGCCGCTAACGCGGCCGTGACGAACGCATCGTTCACACCACGAACACCGACGGGATTTCTCGCAAAAGCAAACACGCATCGTCGGCAACGTCGAGAATCAAGGCAATGCCCTCGAACTCGCTTAAGGTAACGAACTCGTCGGGCGTTAGGACGTGCGGATTTTGACACACTAAACCACCAACTTTCAAAACAATTATAGCACATTTGTTCGATAAATACAAATGAGCTGAACGGTTACAAAAGCGCGACGGTCGGGGCGCGGGGGCGCGTCGGTCGTCGGCTTTGCTCCCCGCGCAAGCGCGGTCGCGTCGCCTCCTCCCGCCGCCCGCCGGGGACAAGCCCCGGCTAAATGCCCCCGCGCCCCTTTATGTTGTGGTCGGACGACGGTGGAAACACAACATGTAGTACAAACAACAAACAGAAGTAACCCCCGGGGGGCGGCGGCTACGCCGCGTCGCGTACGCTCCCGCCTTCTGGCCTGCGGCCAAAAGGCCACGCCCCCCTATGCCGTCTTGTGGAAAACCGTTCCTATCCCCGGCAACAACTGCTGTTGGCCAACCAAAGGTTTACCCTGCAGCGCCGTCATAATCGCCGGGTTTCACTCTCAATTCGCGCTGCGGCGCGAATGACGCGCCGCTTGTTGCCACCTAAACGGTTACGCCGACAACGCGGCGCGTGCGCGTCGTTGCCGTTCTGGGTTCGGACAAATGACATGTCGCCCCTAGATGTGCGGCGTGTAGGGGCGACCCTTGTGGTCGCCCGCTGGAGAAAGGGTTTGTTTGCGGGGAGTAGCGGGCGCATACCCGCAGGGCACAGGCGAGGACGTGCGCCCCTACGTATAAACAACGCAGATTGTCCACACCTGATTTTCTGTTGGGACTTGAAAACCCGCGGGCAATTTGGTATAATAGAGCGAACACAATTTTTTGAGAAGAAATAAGGGACAACAACATGGAAGTCACCCGCGATTTGGTGCTGTATCTGGAAAAACTCGCACGCATCCAGCTGAGCGAAAACGAGCGCGAGCGCACCCAGAAAGACCTGCAGGACATCCTGAGCTACATGAACACGCTCGGCGAGCTGGACACCACCGGCGTTGAGCCCCTGAGCCACGCGTTCCCCGTCACCAATGTGTTGCGGCCGGACGCCGTGCAGGAGAGCCGCGCCCCGGCGGAGATTCTCGCCAATGCTCCTCATCGCAAGGGCAACGCTTTCCGCGTGCCCAAAACGGTGGAATAATGAACCATTAAGGAGAACCCCCATGCCTGAACAAGCCCCGCTCTTCACCGTCGCCACGAACATCACCAAAGAGGAATATCTGCGCTTTGCGCGTCTAAAAACCGCGCGGGTGCAGCATGGCATCGCGCTCGTCATCGGCATGGCTGCGGTTCTCCTACTGTTGATCATCCCTATTTCATTTGAGTCTGGCTTCTTCGACGCCGGATTCTTTGGCATTATGCTGGTTCTATACGTGCTGTATGTCGGTCTGTTTGCCGCGCTCTTCTTCCTGTTTCTTCCGTATCAGCAGTATCGGATTGCCGAAAAGACGCTGTGTCCCCAGCAGACCTTCACGTTTTACGACACATTCGTGACGGTCAGCGCCGTGGGTATGGGCATCACCAAGTCGCAGTCCATCGACTACCACGTGCTGAGCAAAGCGTTTGCGCGGAAACATGGCTTCTACTTCTTCTTCAACTACTACTCGTTCGACGGGCTGATTCTGCCCAAAGCAACGCTCTCGCCCGACCAAATCGACTGGCTAAACAACTTTTTGCGCACGCGGTTGAATATTAAGTGAGGGCTACTTAAACTGCGGAAAGCAGTGGATGGCATAACAGAAAAGAGGATAGTTTTATGTTCTGCACAAACTGCGGAGAGAAGATTTTAGATGCTGCAAAATTCTGTGTGTCCTGTGGCGCACCTGTTTTTAGCTCACCGGCACAAACTGATCCCGTTTCTCCAAAACCAGATTTTGCAAAAGCCAGAAAAGAACGAAAAAAGCGCAAACGTTTTAGCGTGTTGTACGGATTCGTGTGCTTTATTGTTTCGCTTTCATTAATTGGCACTATTGTTGGGCTAGTAACTCTATTTAATCCAGCAGAGAGACCCGGCGCAATTGCAAGTCTGATTGTTTTTGGCATTCCATCTGTGATTATGATCTGGTGGCTTGCTAAAAACAAAAATCGGCACAAGGAACAGACAATACACACACTAAGCTCCAACAATCAGCCGTTAACCCGTGTACAAAACACGGATGTTTCGGAATTACAACAGTCCGCGCGTAATGTATTGGATAGTATTTCCGAAGTTCAAAGTTTAATTGATGATAATGCTTTAGTTGCAAAAAGAAATACTTTGTTGCATTCATCACAAAGTCATTTTGATTTACCATACCGTGTTTTATCACTTCTATGGTTCAAAAATGGGCCTTATGCAAATTATGTAAAGAAAAGAAATCACTCTCATGACATTGGTGGAATTACGGTTACCTTTAGCTTTGATCGTGAAGAACCTTCTCTTATTGATAATAGATATCCAATAACGGAGCACAATGGAATCCCAGAACCTCTACCATATTACCCTAGATATGATGATATGAATCCTAGACAGAGATATTCATATTTGAGTTGGCTAAACGACATAACACAGCCCATAGAAATAGGATATGTATTTACATATTACTATGGACTTGAGCGACATCTTTTTTTTGGAAATACTAGTGGTGCATTACAAGAAATTCTTGAATTGCGGAAATGGCATAAAAATAACTCGTTCCTTGCATATTCTTCGGATGCAATATGTTTATATATTCTAATATCTGGAAATGGGTATCGCGACACAGGATTAATATCTAATTCATCAGCATTGGGTCGTTCACTATTTCATGTTCTTATGACAAACAGTCTGTTTCCAGATGATATTATAGAAAATTCTACATTTGTAGGGTTTACAAACAAAAGGTATATCAAGGCGAATTATACAATGTTTGAAGATACGCTTAAAGAAATACTACGAAAAGAATTCGGCGAGGAAGTATTTCCCTTAGACAAAAGATTATTAAGGAGTTATACAAAGAGTTTTTCAATTGCTCTTGCGAATACATCTCTTTCACCTGAAGAGCGTGTTCATAGACTTCCAGATCCATTTAGCATCCCATCGGTTTCCAATAAAATTCTTTCCATTTTGCAAGAAACTCATGAAACCGTTAAAATTAGAATCAAAGAAACTCGACCAAAATCCGTTAAATATAACGAACACTAATTAGGAGAACCCCTAATGCCCTACGCCCTATACCTGCGCAAGCCCCGCGCGGACGCTGAAGCACAAGGTGAGGGAGAAACCCTTGCCCGACACGAACGCACCCTGCTGGCGCTTGCGGGTCGGTTGCGTATCTTCCCCACCCAAAGTATATATTGCATTTATCTGTAGGGGCGTGCGCTCCTACAGGCCTTATTCCTCAATAGCGTTTCGCGCTATGTCGGGCACATCGGTGATGACACCGTCACAGTGCAGGGACTGCATGAGTTGCACTACCTCGCTGTCGTTGACCGTCCACGGGTTCACGTCCACGCCCGCCTTGTGACAGTCTTCGATGTACTCCGCCGCGTCCTCTGGGTCTGCGCCCATGAGCATGACGAAGGGGTGCATGGCGTCTGCGCCGATTTTTTTGGCGAACGCCGCCGGGTCGTCCATGATTTCTTCCACATGTGGCGACTCCTCAATTACAAAGTCATAGAGCATCCCCGTGCGCACGGTGGGGGCGATTTTTTTGGCGGCGATGAGCACATTGCAGTCAAAGCTGCTGATGAGCACTTTGTCGCTCAAACCCATTTCGGCGACCATAGCCAAAGTTTTTTCCGCCACCAGCATAGAGCCGCCACGCGGCGGCTTAATTTCGATGTTGATGAGCTTTAGGCCGCGCACAATCTCCAGACATTCCCGCAGGAGTGGGATGCGCAGACCGGCAAACGGTTCGCCCTGCCGCACGCCGAAGTCGTATTGGCGCAGTTCGGCCAGCGTCATCAAATTGATGTCGCCACTGCCGTTGCTCGTACCGTCGATGGTGTAGTCGTGGCAGATGACGATCTCGCCGTCGGCGGTCAGGTGCACATCGGTCTCGATGCCGTCTGCGCCCAGTGCCACAGCCTTCTGGAAGGCGGGCAGGGTGTTCTGCGGAAAGTGCCGATTGGCACCACGGTGCGCGATGATGTTCATGGGGAGAACCTTTCATTTTAGATTCTAGATAGTTAGAGACTAGAGACTAGATTCTGTAACAAAGCCTTATTTAGAAAAGATCATCGCGTAAAATTCCAGAAATCTAGTCTCTAGCCTCTGAAATCTAGCCTCTAGAGCTTGACAAAACTGCGCGGCAGTGCTATACTATAGATGGTGACACCAACCGTATAAGCGGTTTGCGTCCCACAAGATGCGATTTTGAAGTAATCGCCCTACTTGCAGGCGGGGCGGTTACTTCGTTTTGTTAGAACGAAGCGAGAGGATGTACCCAGTCGCGAAGATCAAGATTAACATGACCATCGCCAATGTGTTGTCCATGCGCATTCCCCCTTTCCGAACGTTCGGCACTCGTGAGAGTGCTCGAGA